>NZ_JBWZCI010000022.1:0-73957 GCF_059383495.1 Pseudarthrobacter sp. RHLT3-21 | reverse complement strand
GCTCGATACGCACCGCCGCGATCTCTTCATTCCGCATGATCCGAAATTAACAGACCCCGAACAGGATTAAAAGACCTGCACCAAAAAACCTAACAAAGTACTACTAGGGGAACACCCCACAAGGCAAATTGGACGCGGTCAGCCGCGACTTGCGAAGCAGTATCACCGTCGACGAAGACGCTACGAACTTCGTTTGCGCCCATGGCCACCCACGCGCCGGATGCGTCCCGTAGCCGGGCTGCCATACCCAGATGGTCGGAATGATAATGCGTGGCCACTATCCCGCTTACGTCCGTGATAGCCAAGCCGGCTACCCGCAGCCCGGACTCCAGGTGCCTCCAGCCTTCATCGCTGTCCCAGCCTGGATCTATGAGCACGATGTCTCCCCCAGTAAGCACATAGCTGAGCGTGTACCGCATTGGGTTGTTCGGGAACGGAACAGGAACGGACCAAACACCCTCGCGGATGCGCTCCACAGGAGGCAGGACTTTTTCCCGCCAGGCAGCTTTCTGCTCATGGCCGGTAACGGTGATCGGCAAACCGTTCATTGAACCCTTCCGGTACTCAAGAAAGAAACCCGGTAGCAACAAGTGTGTATTTCTGTCATCGCGCACTGCACAAACGAAGTCTTCACCAACTCATATGGCTTAGATCCGGCAGACTTTGCGTCTGCCAGGACAGGGAAACCGTTGATGCCGATATTAGCGGTCACGAGGTTCTGCCTGACCGGGAACCCGGATCATAATCGGCCAGGTGAGCAGGGCGATCGTAGCTGCGCCAACAAGGACCCAACCGGGGGAAGCCACGACGTCAAGCTGGGTGACTATCCACGGTAATGAGAAGCCAACATAGGTCAGGCAATAGAAGACAGCAGTTACGGTCGCGAGATCGTCGGGCGCGGCTAAGCATTCGACCATCGTCAGACCAGCAATGAGCAGCATTCCGTAGGCGCTGCCAAGGATCAGCGCGCAGATGATAAGGAGGAAAGGTTGTCCGGTCCACGCCGTGACTGAAGCCAGAAGAAGACCTGCGATGAGGCTGCCAATCCCGACATGGAGGGGTAGACCGGCTCTGTGACGCTCGAGACGGCGGGCCAAGGGCTGGACGAGAACGCCGGTGCCCAAGGTTAGGCCGGCTGACACCCCGCTGACGACGACACCAAAATGGCCAACCGAGACCAAGCCCGGAAGCACAACCAGGGCCGTCGTCACCGCTCCGAACACCCAGGGTGCGCTCGGGAGTACCTTGCGGAGGAAGACTGGATTCTTAAACGTTATCCAGAGTTCTGTCTTTAGCACGCGTGCGGTCGCAGATGGTTTATGGACCGTTTCTGGGGCAGCCCACGTCAATGGGGCGATGGCAATCATGAGTATGACATGTAGGACATACGGCAGCGTTTCCGGATAGGGGAGCCACTGGGCGAGACTGCCTGCCAAAAGAGGTCCAATTGCAAATCCGGCGGATAGGGATACTGCCGCTCGGCGTGCTCCACTGCCATAGGGGGCGTCAGATGAGAGTTCTTTGATCCACGCGGTTCCCGGTCCGAAAGCGGCGCCAGAAGCAACTCCTGCCAGCAGGCGACCGCAGAGGAGCAGCCCGAAGTCGTGTGCACCGACCATGAGGACGACGGAGGCAAGGCCCGAGAGAACAAAGACAGGGAGCATGATGGGTCGGCGACCGAGCTTATCCGACAGTGGACCTGCCACCAGGAGTGCAGGGATCAAGCCGATCGCGTAGACGCCGAAGAGCGCCGACACCTCTGCCTCAGGGGTGTACTCGCGGTAGACCAGCAATAGGGGCGTGAATTGGTTCGCCCCCCAACCGACGGCGAACATTGTCACAGCAACGCGAAGCCAAGCTTGCGACATCATCCGCCATCCTTCATCCGTAGATCCTTATGCGACGTTATGGGTTGTTCCCCACCGATGACGGTGCGCTTTAACCTTGTGACCTGAGCCAGATTTCGTAGCCGTCGAGTTTATCTATCAGGAGGCGGTTCTCGACACCGTGTGGCAATAGCCAAAGCATTCTTGAGTCCGCCGTGACTGCCTCGACGCACCCGGTTCTGAGAAAGGCTCCATTCCTGTGGACTTCGACGATAGCGGACGGTAGCCGATACCAATCTTCAACTCTGTAGATGCCCATCTTGTCCTCCTTTCCACGCTGGGGACGAACAGAGGTACTTTCGCCTGGACTTCTGCACAACCACGGACCCACTGCGCCTGGATGAAAATTAGCAATTAGCAGGCGTCAGCAACCTACTTGCTACAGCTGCTCTTTTGAAGGGAAGCGATGATCGACAGCCGTGGCGAATGCGCATTCACCACCATCCAGGAGATCTGCGTGCGTTCGCCCCCCGAGTCTCATCGGCCTCGGAGGGGACAGCTGCCGCGCGCAAGTTCCCTCAGCGCACACCGTTCGGGGCGTGCAGAATCATCGCATCGCCTTGGCCTCCTCCGCCACACAAAGCGGCTACACCAACCCCTGATCCGCGGAGGCCAAGCTGCAACGCGATGTGTAGGACAAGTCTGGCTCCTGATGCTCCGATCGGATGTCCCAGCGCCAGCGCTCCCCCGCTGCTGTTGATCTTGTCGTCCGGCACGCCGAGGGCGCCGGCACTTGCCAGGGCGACGGCGGCAAAGGCTTCATTGATTTCGATGAAATCGAAGTCGGCTGGCGTCAATCCCTCGCTAGCAGCGGCTTGTTCGATGGCGCGGGCGGGTTGGTGCTGGAGGGTGGAGTCCGGGCCGGCTACGGATGAATATGCGCCGATCTCGGCAATCCAAGACAGGCCGCGCTCTTCCGCAGCTCGCCGGCTCATCAAAATCAGGGCTGCTGCACCGTCGGAAATTGGCGACGCAGTTCCGGCAGTGATTGTTCCGTCCGGACCAAAGGCCGGCCGGAGTTTTGTCAGGGACTCCAGGTTGATGTCGTCACGGACAGTTTCATCCTCGCTGAGGATGACAGGTTCACCCCGCCGCTGCGGAACCTTCACGGCGGCGATCTCCCTGTCAAAGGTCCCATCTTTACGGGCCCGGGCTGCCCGCTGGTGGCTCATAAGGGCGTACTCGTCCTGCTGGCGGCGCGTGTATCCGCCGTGCCGGGTGTTGGCTGCGTCCGTCAGAGCACCCATGGACTGGCCCGTGAATGAATCCCACAGCCCGTCGTAGTTCATGGAGTCGACAGCCGTGAAGTCGCCGTAGCGGTTGCCTATGCGCGACGCCGGGAGGAGGTGCGGTGCCTGTGACATCGATTCCATTCCTCCGGCGATGACGATTTCTGCTGCCCCTGTGCGGATCAGCCGGTCAGCGTCGGCGATGGCGGCGATTCCCGAGAGGCAGACCTTGTTCACGTTAGTGGCCGGCACGTCCATGCCTAGGCCGCCCAGAGAGGCTGCCTGACGGGCGGGAATCTGTCCGGCACCGGCGGTGAGGACTTGGCCCATGATGACATGGTCAACTGCCTCGGCCGGTACCCTGCAGCGCTCCAGCGCCGCTTGGATGGCCATGCCGCCCAGTTCGGCGGCAGAGAAACCGGACAGTGCGCCCAGGAGCTTGCCGAACGGGGTTCGAGCGCCCCCGATCACAACTGTCCGCTCGGAGGGGGTAGGTGGTGTCGGTTGTTTTGCGGTCATAGCCTTGATCCTGTTCAGCCGGCAATGCTGGCATGGGGGTCGATGTTGAATTGAAATAGAAAGTCAGCGTCGGGACGCCGCGGTGCCGATGTCTGGTGGCTGATGGACAATTTTGTGTATTGGGAGAGATTCCGGATTCCGGTCCGGCATTTTGCACGTTACGGGGACGAAGGACGGCTGCTCCGACAACTGGGACTGCCAATGACCTCGGCTGTGCTTTGGACAATGAGAGATCCATCGGTTGTCGAGAAGGCTGTGGTTCCAACCGGTGAGCAGGACGCCTTTGCAAAACTGTTCTTGCAGACTTACGAAGGTGTTCCTTCCAAAATGACGGCTCTTTCCAGGGCGGGGCCGGGCGTTTCAAGGGCAACGCCAAACTCGGCCTCGGTCTTCTCGCGGATTTCCTCCACGGTGGCCCCCGGCGCGAGGCGGGTCAGCGTCAAGTGCCGGCCGCCGTCGTACTTTATGAGGTCAAAGACAGCGAGGTCGCTGATAATGCGGTCCACGCAGCTCAGGCCTGTGAGTGGCAGGGTGCACTCGGTGACGATCTTTGCGGTGCCGTCCTTGGCGTTGTGTTCGGTCAGGACCACGACGCGCGGTGTGCCGGCGACGAGGTCCATGGCGCCGCCCATGCCCTTGACCATTTTGCCGGGGATGGTCCAGTTGGCGAGGTCGCCGTTGCCGGAGACCTGCATGGCGCCCAGGATGGCGACCTTGACGTGGCCGCCGCGGATCATCCCGAAGGACGTGGCGGAGTCGAAGATGCTGCCGCCGGGCAGGACGGTCACGGTCTGCTTGCCGGCGTTGATGAGGTCGGCGTCTTCCTCGCCCTCGCAGGGGAACGGGCCCATGCCGAGGAGGCCGTTTTCGCTTTGCAGGACCACGCGGACGCCGGTGGGCAGGTTGTTGGCTACCAGCGTGGGAATGCCGATGCCCAGGTTCACGTAGTCGCCGTCGTTCAGTTCCTCGGCCGCGATGGCAGCCATTTCATCCCTGGTCCAGGCCATGGGGTTCTCCTTGGGGTTCAAAAGTTTGCGGGGGTTTAAGTGTTCGTTCGCGCTGGGGTGGGGCAGACCGGGGTAGACGTTCAGGCGGGGGCTGTTGCCGCTTCCCGGGGGCGGACGGTGCGCTGTTCGATGTCCTTCACCCGGCCGCTCGCCTGGACCAGGTGCTGGACGTACACCCCCGGGGTGACGATGTGGTTCGGATCCAGTGCGCCGGGCTCCACAATGACTTCGGCTTCGGCGATGGTCACCCGGCCGGCGGTGGCCACCACCGGGTTGAAGTTCCGGGCGGTGTAGCGGTAGATCAGGTTGCCGTCGGTGTCCGCCGTGTGGGCGTGGACCAGCGCGACGTCGGCGCGGATGGCCCGTTCCTGGACGTACGTTTCGCCGTCGAACTCCGCCAGCGGCTTGCCCTCGGCAACCAGGGTTCCCACTCCGGTCTTGGTGTAGAAGGCGGGGATGCCGGCGCCCCCGGCGCGCAGGCGCTCGGCCAGGGTGCCCTGCGGGGTGAATTCCACCTCCAGTTTTCCGGCGAGGTACTGCTCGGCGAAGAGCTTATTCTCGCCCACATAGGAGGCAATGACCTTGCGGACCTGGCCGGCTTCGATCAGCACGCCGAGGCCCTTGCCGTCGACACCCATGTTGTTGGAGACCACGGTGAGGTCCTTGACGCCGGAATCGCGGACGGCCTCGATGAGGTCCGACGGGATGCCGCTCAGACCAAACCCCCCCACGGCAAGCGTGATGCCGTCCCTCAACACGTCCTGGAGCGCCTGCGCGGCCCCGGATTTCATCTTCGACATTCGTATCTCCTCGTTGGGCTGTTCTCATCATCCACCTTGTGGACAACTTCAGTAAGATTTTGAGCTTAGGTGTTCAAAAGTGGGGCCGTCAAGGGGACCCACTGCACGGATTCAGAACTAAACCAGAATGTGAACGCTAGAATCAGAAGCGTCCATATAGTGGAGTAAATCTAGAATGGTGGCGGTATGAAACAGAAGTCAGTGCAGGGCGCGCAGGTTGTCAGCCGGGTAGCGATGCTGCTCAGGTTGGTGGCCCGCAAACCCGCAGGAAGCTCCATTGCCAGCTTGGTCCAAGAATCCGGTCTGACTCGCCCGACAGTCCATCGCCTGCTCAGCTCACTCATGGCCGAAGGCCTGCTGGACCACGACGCGACAACCGGCAAGTGGCTGCTCGGACCGGAAATACTCCTCATGGGATCCGTAGCCTCGGCCCGGTTTCCCCTCGAAGACATCGCCCGGCCAAGCCTGCGCCGGCTCGCTGAAGAAACCGGTGAAAGCGCCTTCTTCTCCGTCCGTCGCGGGAACGAGACCGTATGCTTGCTGCGCGAGGAAGGAAGCTTTCCGGTGCGGTCCTTCGTTCTGCACGAAGGTGTCCGCTTCCCGCTGGGAGTCGCGTCGGCCGGAACCGCAATCATGGCATTCCTCAGCGAGGAGGAACAGGAAGAGTTTTTCGCCAATTGGGTAGCCCATGCCGGATCCTTCGCCGCCGGCCATACGGAGGGTGCAGCCCGCACCAACCTGGCACAGACCCGCTCGAAGGGGTATTCGGTCAACCCGGGCCTTGTCCTTGAAGGAAGCTGGGGCATGGGAGCTGCAGTCTTTGACCACCGCGGACGGCCGGCCTGGGCGCTGTCCCTGACTGGCATCGAATCCAGATTCCGTGAGGACCGCCAGGAAGTGCTGGGACGGCTCCTGATGGAGGAAGCACACCGGATCACGAACCAACTCCAGCAGTCGGGATGAGGAGGTGCTGGCCTTTAACAGCTCATGCCCGGCACCTTGGCACCCGCCACGTGGACCGGCTCCTGCACCACGCCCACATCTGCCAGACCACCGGCGATTTGGGTCGTCTGCTCCCAGGCCCTCGCAGGACAATGTAGGCGCCAACTGACCAAACCCGAACCGACTACGTCCCACTTAGATGACCCGCCTTAATACGGAGTGCCACGTGTGGCGTCTCTGACTGCCTGGATCAAGTTGGAGGCCAGCCGAGGGGGTCATCCTGCATGGTTTCGTCCTGCGGCACATATTGGTGTTCACAATACGGCCAGAGGGGTGACGGGACTTCCGGTGGATCCCTGCAGGGGTAGCGGCGAGAGCACGAAAAGGAACGTTGAGGCGCCGGACTCTGCCAGTGCGGTCAGGTCAAGATTTTCAATCAGGGGAACTCCGTGCCGGTGGAGTAATCTCAGATGCACAGGGAAGGTGGCGCCAGCCGGGTCGGGCTGTACCTCGACTGCGTAGTTGTCTGCCCCGACGAGGGCGACGTCCTGATCGGCTAACCATCGCGCCCCGTCATCCGAAAGGCCTGGTTCCTGATCGAAGTATTCGTTGCTGGATCCTCTGCTTTGCCACCAGCCGGTGTGTAGCAGCACGGCATCGCCGGGTTTTGGAACAATGTCTGCCCGTGAGTAGGCGCTGATCAGGTCTTTGGCGTTGACGGGGGTCGATGGTGGCAGCGGGGCCCCGGAGGCCGCGACGAGGTCGATGAGTATACCGCGTGTCAGGGCTGGTGAAAGCTTATCTGCGCCGAGTTTCTGGGCGCCGGCCGTTGATCGGATGGCCGCCGAGGGGTGCCCGTTGAAGAGCTGGTCATCACTCCAGACGTGCGCGAGGGCATCGACGTGGGTGCCGCTGTGCGTCGACATCATAACCGTGTCTTCGGCGAAGCGAAAGCCTCCGGGGGACCGGGCTCCCAAAGCGTAGTCGCCGGCGTCCCGGTCCATGAACCGGGACATCCTGTTGCGATGCGGGGCAACACCAGCTTTCGGCCCGATCGGTTGGGCCAACGAGATGATCCTCCCCTCTGTTGGCAAGGCGAGGGCCGCAAGGACCTTTTGGGGACCGATGAGGTTAAGGGCGCCTAATTCGTCGTCCTCGCCCCATCGTCCCCAGTTGTTATTGGTCTCATTCACCATGACACATCCCTGGCTTCCCGTGCTGGAACTGAACTACGGCGTTTGGAGGAGAGCGTCAACGAGCGCCGCTGCAGGCTCGCTCAGTTCTCGTCTCATCATTTTTCCCGTTGAAGTGTAGGGAAGATGATCAACGATCGAAACCGCCCACGGCACTTTGAAACCGGCAATGGAACTCTTGCAGTACTCCTTAATGGCGGCTTCGGTCACCGCTGATCCGGGATGGATGACAACAAAGGCCACGGGGACTTCGCCTCGTGTGGGATGGGGGGCGCCTACAACCGCAACCTCTTCAACTGCCGGGTGGGTGTCGATGAAAGCCTCGACCTCAGACGGGGAGACGTTGATTCCGGAGGTCTTGATCATGTCTGTATGGCGGTTAAGGAACAGTACGGTGCCATCAGGACGCACCAGCCCTGTGTCGCCTGTACGGTACCAGCCGTCGTCAGTGAGGGCGCTGCGGGTCGCGTCCGGATTTCCGTAGTAGCCCTCCATGACACGCCCGCGTACCTGCAGTTCGCCGGGGGTTCCGAGCGGAACACCGGTTCCGCTCACGAGGTCCACGACGCGCAGCTCGATTCCGGGCAGAGGCGGCCCCTGGCTGACCAGGCGCTCCTCCGCCGCCATGGTGTGCGGTGTGACGCAGCAGTTTCCGTAGACCTCGGTTGATCCGTAGACGTTGCAGATTTCTGGAATATCAAGGTCCACAATGACGCGCCTGACCTCTTCTGGGCGGCCGATGATGAGTCCGGTGCGAAGGGAGGTGATTGCGCGGATCTCGGGCGCGGCCTCCTCTGCCAGGGCCAGGGCGATGCTGGGTAGCAGGTATGCCGCGGTGCAACGCTCCGCTGCAAGCACCTTTGCGGCGCTTTCCGGGCTGAAGCGTTCCTGCAGCACCAGGCACGCGCCGTGGGTCATCGTAGCCATCGCTGCGTTGGCCCCTCCGAAGCTCCAGAACAGCGGCGAGCTCAGCCATACCCTGTCCGAATGGTCCAGGCCCATCCTCGTTCCGATGGCATAGCCGTTTTCAATCAGGGCCCGGTGCTTCAGCGGCACTGCTTTTGGTTGCTGGGTGGTCCCGGAGGTGTAAAGGACCAGAGCGGTCGAGGCGCCGTCAGCCTGATTCGGCGGGACGGGCAAACCCGAGAAGGAGCGCATGAGGTCATGAAATTCACGGGCAGCAGATGGAATTTCCGTTCCAGCGGTGTCGTCGCCGATGAGAATAAGCTGCTTCAGCGCCGGAAACCGCCGGCTGGCCACCTCCCCCGGTTCAGCGCCCCAGAGTTCCGGGACGAGTTGCCGCAGCTCGCCCAGCAGGTCGGCGGACCGCACCGTGGGCACCATGATGAGAACCTCGGTCTCCGATGCACCCAACAGGTGCTCCAGATCCCAGGAATGCACCCAGGTGTTGAAGGTGTCCAGCCTGACGCCGAGCCGCAGGGCACCGAACGCGGCCACCAACCACTCCTCAACATTTGGGGCCAGGAGGGCAACACGGGACCGGTCCGTTACTCCCAATTGATTCAGTGCTGCCGAGAACTGCTGCGCCCGCCGCGCCAGCTCCGCATAGGAGAGGCGGCTGTCACCGGCCACCAGGGCAGGGGCGTCAGGCCGTACCGCCGCCTGATAATCCAGCAATTCGGGCAGGGTGGAACATTCCGGCGGTGTCTGTCCGTGGTCCCAGGGTATGGGGCCGACGACGTGTTCGGCGCTGATGGGGATTGCCATGGCTGTCATGGAATTAGAACCGCTCTTCCGGTAAGAGTCCGAGCGTCGAGGGCAGCGTGCGCTCCCGCAACCTCGCTCAATGTGAATGTCTGCGCAACAACGGGGCGAATCTTTGCGGCTGCCACCAGGCTCATGACTTCTTCCAAGTCATCCCGGGTGGCATGGGCCGAACCTATGATTTGAAGTTCCTTGACAATGGTCAGTCCAGGATCGAGACGAAGCGTTTCCGGGCGTACATTACCGATGAGCACCAGGCGCCCGTGCGGGGCCAGTGCCCGAAGGCTCATGGTGAACTGTGGTGCACCGGTGATTTCCAGCACGGCATTGGCGCCGCGCGGCCGGCCCAGTCTTGCCGCCGCTTCACGCAGTGAAGCTACGGTCGGTGCGACGACGACCTCTTCGGCTCCCGCGGCTGTGATCGCGGCTGTTTTTGCCTCGTCGCTTGTCGTGGCAATCACGCGGAATCCCAAGTGGCGGGCGAGCTGAACCGCGTTTAGCCCCACGCCGCCGCCGGCGCCTGTGACGATCACGACGTCG
Source organism: Pseudarthrobacter sp. RHLT3-21 (assembly GCF_059383495.1). Classification (NCBI taxonomy): domain Bacteria; kingdom Bacillati; phylum Actinomycetota; class Actinomycetes; order Micrococcales; family Micrococcaceae; genus Pseudarthrobacter; species Pseudarthrobacter sp. RHLT3-21. Next base: position 64,116 of record NZ_JBWZCI010000022.1, on the reverse strand, counting down.
GAAGGCCCGAGCCGGGCCGCGCGCAGTGCACGCAGCCCGGTCCCCACGCCACATGAGAGGAAAGCCCCTGTGGCATCGTTGATGTTAGGCGGGAGCACGACAGCATTCAGTGGCCCCGCCAGCACGAATTCGGCGTAACCGCCCTGGACGTCGTCTCCATAGAAGCCGGGCCCCCGACGGCACTGGGACGTATGGCCGGCTTTGCAGTCGGCGCACGTGCCGCACGGCCGCCGTTGAACCAAAGCAACCCGCTTGCCCATCCAAGGTTCAAGCTCACGGGATCCCACAGACTCTACGACGCCGGCAATCTCATGGCCCAGGACGGCGCCTTGCTGGGCGGATAATTGCCCCTTGCGGGCCAGAGCGTCATGGCCGCACACCCCGCACGCTGCAACCCGCACGAGGAACTCCCCCGGTGCGGGGGCAGGTATCTCAATCTGGGCCGGTTCGAACACTTCCGGGCCTCCGAAGCCGCTTAGGCGCATGACCCGCATGAGGCCCGATGGGGTTACTGTCACTGGTTCTCCTAGACCTAGAGATTACTCGGCGTGGTTCTCGTCCAGCTCGAACCAGTAGTCGGCCGCGGTGCCGGTAGGCTTTTCGGAGAAACGAACAACGACCGGCGTGCCGATGGCCAAAGCCTTCACTGCCCTTGCCTGGTCAGTGAGATCAAGACCGCGGACATAGCCGACGAGGGCGGTGTCGGCGCCCTCAAGCATCGCGTAGGCGAGAGCGTAGGGAGGGGTGGGCAGACCTTTGAAAGGCTCATAGACGACGGTGAACATTTCGATCTTGCCCTTGGTGCCAACCTCAACCCAGTCACCGGTGGAGGTGTGGGTCTGGTCGTCGTAGGAGCGGGCGGGAACCAGTACTCGGCCGTCGGTAGCGCGGCGGCCGAGGATCTTTCCCTCTGTCAGGCCCTGAAGGAAGCGGGACGTCGTTTCGCCGAGCGCATGCTTGTACTCCAAGTCCCAGGTCTGTTCGTAGAAGACCGGGAAGGTGTCACTTGCAGGCTGCTTCTGGTCTGTTGAACTTGTCATCTTAGATCTCCTCGAGGTCGGTGCTGAGCACCATTGTTGAATAGAACTGGTGATCCCCGCCGATAGCGCTGGCCACTGCAATGCGTGCACCGGGCACCTGATGGGCGCCTGCACGGCCCAGAACCTGGTTGGCCGCTTCACCTACGCGAATCGTTCCGGTGACCGCAATCGGATTCGTGCAGAGGGTTCCGCCTGACGGGTTGACGATAGGGCCGTCACTGCCGAGGGCAAATTTGCCCTGGGCCAGCGCGGCCGGCGCCTTGCCCTTCTCAGCGAGCCCGGCGGCCTCAATAACGTGCAGTTCAACGCTGGAGAAAGGTGCGTAGATTTCCGCCGCGTCGATCTGCGTGAGAGGGTCGGTCAGGCCCGCCTGGTCGTAGGCGATCTGGAACGCCTTGGCAAGGGCATCAGCATCAGCGTGATCTCCGGCGGCCTTGGGGCCCACCCGGTTGCCCATCCAGTACGTCTCCGTGTTCTGACCGATCCCGCGGATCCACGCGGGCTTCATGCCGTTTGCCTTGGCGTACCGTTCGGAGACCAGCACAACACCGGCGGCCCCGGTGGATGCAGGACAGGCGTCTCCGAGCTTTATGGGCCATGCCAGGGTGCGGGTGGCGAGGACTTCCTCGACGGTGATCGGAGTCCGCAGATGAGCGTACGGATTGAGTGCCGCGTGGGCCCGGTTCTTCACGGTTACCAAGGCCATGTCACGTTCATCGCTGTCGTACAGATGCATGTAGCGCTGGGCTGAGAGCGCGAGCATGGAGATTGTGTTGAGAGGTACGGTGCGTTCATATCCGACGTCCCACATCTTGTTCAGAACTGATTGCGCCGAGCCGGATTCGGAAACACGGTCAGCGCCGGCAACCAAAACGACGTCGAACATGCCCGAGGCGACGTGCGTCCAGGCGGCCAAAACAGCACTCATCCCGGTCGCTCCGCCGTTGTTGACCCGCATGAACGGCTTTCCCGTTGCCCCGAGCGCGTCAATGACCCACCGTTCGCCGTTGCCTACGCCGATCAGCGCATCCGGTGCCAGCGGGTAAACGACCGCGTCGACATCGTCGATGGTGATGCCGGCGTCGGCAAGGGTGAGGTCAGCGCCTTCCTTGACGAGTTCCGGGAAGGTCACATCCGTCCTCGTGGTCACAAACTTCGATTGTCCGAATCCTGCAATTCCGACGTTAATCATGCTGCTCCTCCTTTGGAACTGCTGAAGACCATGACTGTCGCGCCCTGGCCGGCAAATCCGTTGAAACCTATCCCTGCACTCACTCGTGCTTTCGTGGCCGGCCCCGCAGCTGATGCCGGAGACCGCCGGACGGCCTCCGCCGCCGCCAGCATCCGTCCCAGACCCGAGACGTGCGGTGATGTGGGCTTCGCCCGCAGGGTTCCCGAACCGTTGATCTCGGCCCCGTCCCTGATCCGAAGCATTCGCGTGGCGGCCCGCACAGCGAATTCGCTGTCTCCGCCAATTTCTACGGCATCCCAGTGGTCACAGCCGGCGTCCGGTGTGCGGGCGGAAATCTGCTCTACAGCGAGGCGTAAGGAGCCCAGATCGCCCAGGTCCCGCGTGCCCAGCTCATAGCTCACTGTGGCCCAGCCTGTATCAAGGATCCAGGCAAGTTCGGCACCGTCCGGGAATCCGCCCTCAACGGCAAGGACTACGGCGTGAACGGCGTCACCACGGGCAGGAAGATCCTCTCGGCGCAGCGGCCAGGCAATCATTTCAGCTGGCTCAGGAGAGGTCTCTTCATTAGCCCAGGTCGACGCCTGGAGAGCCGCTGCAATGGTGTTGTTCATGCCGATCGGCCTCAGAAGATAAGGTTCCGCCGACATGAGCTCGGCACGGTCGGGGTCGACTGACTCGCTGGGCTTTGCCCAGCCAACTACCAGAACGTTCTTCCCTTGGCCTGCTTTGAGCCTCAGATAGGCGTAAGTGAGGGCGTGATCGCCGGAAGAGGCGATCATGGTGGTGTCCCGATCGACTCCACCGGAAGGGCCTGCTGCGGGCATGATGCTGATGACGCGCCCGTCTATCTGGTCATTGCCGCTGAGGACGACACTGTCCAGATCCTCGGCGGTAAGCCCCGCTGCTGTGAGCGCGGCGGTAGAGGTATCAAAGATCAGTTCTTCCAGGCTGCGGCTCGAATCATTGTTGATGACGGTGCTGTATGCCGATATGACGGCGACGGCGATGGCCGGGGTCGGAGGAGGCTGGACGCGGGCTGTTACGGACACAATGTGATCCTTACTGTCGGGGTAATTAGTAGGGGAGAGATTCCTCGAAGATGGGCGACCCTGCGTAGCCGGCACCGCTGCCACCGCTGGGAACGCTGACGCTTTCCTGCTTGGGAAGTCTTCCTGTAAGGCGAAGTTCGATGGCCGCTGAAGCGGCCTGCAGCTCCTTGCTCACTTCTTCGAGCCGGCCGTTTCCCAAAGTGCCCTTGAGGGCGGAAATGTGTGCGGCACCGATAATCTTGCCGGCGGGGTTGTGGATGGGAGTGGCAACGCCGATGATGCCGGTGACTGCTTCTTCCCGGGATACGCTGAGGTTGTTGCTTCTGATCCATTCCAGATCCCGGGTCAGTGCTTCCACGGTTGTGCAGGTTAGCGGAGTGAGGCTTTTAAGCGGACTGCTGAGCACTTCCTGACGGATGTCGCGGTCAAAAGCGGTAAACAATTTTCCTACAGCGGTTGCGTGCCGGTAGAGGGGTAAGCCCAGCGGGATATCGATGTTGATGCCCTGCCGGCCGCGAAAGCGGGCTGCGTACATGATCTGGTTACCCGTACGTATCGCCAAATAGACGTCAAACCCGACGCGTTCAACGAGGCCCTCGAGCTCCAGAGCCGCCACGTTAGTGATGTCGAATCGTTCCTGAACCTTAAACGAGAGCTTTATTGCCGCCGGACCGATATCGTATCCACCTTGCGTCGATTCTGTCATGCCCGCTCTGCTCATTGCTTTCAACAGGTCGTGCGTACTGCTGACGGGTAAGGAAAGAGCAGAACTGACCTGAGTCAGCGTCTGGGGACCGTGCACAGTAAGGAACTCCAGCACTTCAAAGATCCGCTTCAGCCGGTCGCTTTCCACGTCTACATCTCCTTCCCTGAATCTGGGACCCGGATTGCTCCACGTCCACCGGATACTTCGTTCCTTCGGAGATACGGAAAAAATTTCCGGATATTTGAAGTAAATCTTCCCCGTCAATTGAGCGCAAGCCTTCTTCGTGATCTCGGAAGAGTGAAGCGCCCTATGCTGCTTCACGGCGGGAGCACTCGACTGGCGACCGCCCTGCGGTTCGGCTTCTTCACCAAAGCATCTATACAAGTAACTCTCCGTGATCACGGAAAGTGGTTGTGCCTCCCCGAATCCGCCGCTAGCTTCAGATAACCGGATTCCATGTTCGGAAAACCGGATTTCTGGCCGCTCTTAGAGGCCGGACTGCCATCAATGAAGAGGTAGGGACATGAGCAAGAGCTTTTTTAGGCGTCTCCGAACAGGAACAGGGCGTCTGCGGAGCGGAGCCGCCGTTGGTCTTCCGGTGGCGGTCCTGCTTGCCGTTGCCGGATGCGGCGCTCCGTCTGAACAAGGCGCCGCATCTGAGATAGCCATCGGCCTGCCACATCCGCTCACTGGCATCTGGGCAGAACCAAGCCAGAACGCCGTCAATGGAGCCCTTATGGCCATTGAAGACGTTAACAACGGTGGCGGAATTACCGCGATGGGCGGAGCGAAATTAAAAGGTGTTTCAGGTGACACAGGGTCAACTGACCCGGGCCAAGGCTCCTCTGTCGCCCGGCGCCTGATCGAAAACGATCAGGTGAGTGCCATGATCGGGTCCAACGTTTCCGCCTGGACATTAACTGCTTCGACCGCAGCAGAACAAGCCGGCGTCCCGATGTTGACACAATCCTTCTCGGACCAGATCACGAATCGTGGATACAAGTACATTTTCCAGGTGCCCCCCACGTCTTCTAAGATCGGGGCATCTCTCATCCCCTATGTGCAGGATGCTTATGCTGCAGCTGGAAAGAACATTCGCCGCGTGGCAGTGCTTGCCTCCAACGATGCCGCCATTCAAGCCCAAGGCAAGTCCGCTATCGACGGAGCCAAAGCTGCTGGCCTGGAGGTAGTCAGTGAAGCCTTCTTCCCCCAGGACCTGACGGACGCAACAGTTTTGGCTCAGGACGTAGTCCGGAACAACGCCGAGATCGTCTACTTGGGAGGACCCACGGGCGCGACGGTCACCGTGGTGCAGACGTTGCGCAGCCTTGGCTACAAGGGCCCCATCGTCGGCCTCGGAGGAGGCGGCATCTTGGAACCTGGATTCGGAAAGATGCTCGGAGACAATGTTAACGGCGTCCTCAGCTTGTCTGTATGGAACTGGGACATGCCAAACGAAGGGCTCGCTGACGTGAGCACACGGTACAAGGAGAAATTCAAGCAACCGTTCATGCCACCGGTCGCCGGCGAATCGTACGCTGCCGTCTGGATGATTAAGGCCGCTATTGAAAAAGGCGGGAGCAGCAAGCCCGAAGATATCGCTAAAGCACTCAGAGAAGCGGACCTGAACTCCGGCCCCGCATCGTTCATGCCGGGAGGCAAAATTAAGTTCAACGACGTGGGGCAAAACGAAACCAGCATTCCGATCCTGATTCAGTGGCAGGACGGAGTCACGAGAACCGTTTGGCCCGAAGAAATCCAGGAAGCCAAACCCCAGTGATCATCCATTAGCATCAACTGCCCCATGGCAACGGTGGCGAACTCAGAACGAGGAGATAAATTGCGGAAAGAACGCCCTGGACAGGCAACCTCGTTGGTCGCTCGCAGCAACCCGACTGTCAACTGGTCGTCACTCCCTGCCACGAGCGTGCCCAGTCCCATACGGATTCGGGCATGAACTGGGAGGACAAGCGCGTCCTTGTTGTTGGAGCAGCAGGTGGTATGGGTTTGGCAATCGCCGACCATTTCCAGCACTTGGGAGCCAGGCTCGCGAGGGCAGATCTAAGCTGTGCGACCTGGCCAGGCAGTGATCCACAAAAAGTGGCGGTGGATGTTGTGGAGGAGGCTTCGGCCCGCGCCATGGCATCCACCGCCGCGGAACTCATGGGTGGCCTGGATATCGTTATAAATTGCGCAGGCATTTTAGGGGCCGTGCAGCCCTCTCACGAGACGTCCCTTAGCGAGTTTGAACGTGTCGTCCGCGTGAACCTGGTCGGCGCGTTTGTCGTGTCGAAGGCTGTCATACCGTTCCTCCTTAAGAGCAGAAGAGGACGCCTGATCCACCTGGCGTCTGTGGCAGGAAAGGAAGGCAATCCGCAGATGGCAGCATATAGCTCCAGCAAAGCGGGAGTAATCGGCCTCGTTAAAGCACTGGGCAAGGAGTACGCCAGCACCGGAATGACCGTCAACGCAGTGGCGCCGGCAGCAATCGAAACACCGTTTCTTCTAGGTATGACAGAAGAGCGGCGAAACGCGCAAAAGGCTCTGATACCGATGGGGCGGTTTGGAATGCCTTCCGAGGTTGCTTCGTTGGTCGAGTACATAGCCTCCGACGCCGCGTCATTCACGACAGGCTTTGCCTACGACCTCTCCGGTGGACGCGCCGACTATTGAGGTTCAATTGCACTCGAGCAGGGCCAAAAGGTACGAGACCGCCTGCGGCTTAATTAGGGGTGGCTTGTGAAAAAGTGAAATATCCGACGCTATGCTCTCGTCGGTCGTCGTAGTGGCGGCCGAAGATCATGCAAGCTACTGCCTGAGCGGCCGGCGCTGTCCAGCGTCCTCGGCTTCAGGCCCCGCTCCCGCCGACGCCCGGAGCTGATGTTCCTTATCGACCAGGACCTGAATCCGGTCCAGGATGTCCTGATTATCCATCTCTGCCACTCCCTGATTCTCCCTTCGGGTACAACCTGTAGGTGCGCCGCCCTCCAGACCCCGACATCCAGGGTTGGTCCCACACAATGGACCGGACCAATCCCCGGCGCCCTTCCAGGGTGCTGCGTTTGTCCGCGTTCGGGCATCACATCGGATGGATGTTCTCCGCCTGCGGGCCCTTCGGGCCGGCGATGATGTCAAACTGGACTTTCTGGTTCTCCTCCAAGGAGCGGTAGCCGCTGCTGGCGATTGCGGAGTAGTGGGCGAAAAAATCCGCTGACCCGTCATCGGGGGCGATGAAGCCGAAACCCTTCTCGGAGTTGAACCATTAGACCGTGCCTGTTGCCATCGCTGCGTCCTTCGGTGGCTCTGCTTCTCCGCCGGCCCTGACGGCAGACGCGGCGGAAGGTGTCTTCCGCTGCCCCAAAGCTACGGGCCCCGAACCTGCCCTGCAAGGGTCAAGGCTGCAGGAAGTGGCATCAGTGAGCGCCGCAGCTATCATTCCTCCAAGCCCTGGCGGCGGCCAGGTACACAGCCAACAAAGACTCCGGATCCGGAATCATCGGGCTGTGGAGATCTTTCGATGCCGTAACGACTCATGATGCTCCTATTGTTGTCAAGCGGTGATTTTTGTCTGTCCCTCCAGCCAGGTCCGGTACCTTTCCGTGAGTGCATGGTCGCGTGAGCTGCCGCGTTCGATGCGAGAGATGGTTGATGGCCAGACGCTTAATTGCTGGGCGGCTGTTGTCAGGGTGATGTGGTGCGCTTGTCGTTGTGGCCGCAGGTCCTTGGTCCGCGGAACGGGTCTGGGGTTTCGCACCACCCGGTAGATTTCCCGTGCGATATCGCTTGAGGCAGCGCATGATCTCACGCTTGCTTTTGCCTTCGCGGGTGCGTTTGCTGACGTAGTCCCTGGTGCGCTGATCTTTGGCCATGCGCACCAGAGCGATGCGGTGGATGGCCGCGTTCGCGTCCCTGTCTCTGCCGCGGGAGAGCCTGTGGCGGGTCGTTTTGCCCAAGGATGCCGGGATCGGTGCCACGCCGGCCAGTGCGGCGAACTGAGCCTCGCTGGTGAGCCGTTCAGGGTTATCGCCCATGGTGACCAGTAGCTGGGACGCGACTGCCGTGCCGACGCCGGTGATCTCCATGAGTGCCGGCGCGTTCTCACTGATGATGCGGGAAAGGTCGGTATCGCAGTCGGTGATTTCAACGGTGAGGTGCTGGTGCCGTTTCGCCAGCCTTTTGAGCGTGATCGCGGTCGCTGTCGCCGGGTCAGCCGGGTCATCGGCTGGGCGTGAGCCGCCCATCGCGGTCAGACGCGCAGCGGTGCCCTGTCCTCGGTATTTGGCCCGCACTTCCTCCCGTGCCGTGACCAGGAGGCTGCTGATCTGGGTCAGTACTGCCGTGCGGGCCTTCATCGCGCTCGTCCGGGCGGTTCGCAGGACGCGCAGGGCCTCGACGTATCCGTTCCGGGTTTTCGGGGTTGAGGTACCGCGTTCGGAGAGAACAGCCTGGGCTGCCTGGTAGGCGTCGAGCGGGTCTGACTTTCCGCGCAGCCGGCGCTCCTGCCGGTTGGGCCGGTTCACTTCCACGACACGAAAGCCCTCGGTGGCCAGGACGCGGGCAAGTTCGGCACCGTAGCTGCCTGTGCCTTCGACTCCGACGGCGGCAACGGGCCCATCCCTGGTGATGTAGTCGATGATGGCCCGGTAACCGGAACCGGTGGCAGCGAACTTCTGGTCGGCAAGGTGCTTACCGTGCTTATTGATCAGGGCCACATGATGGGTGTCCGCGTGGGTATCTACCCCGGCGATGACTTCGGTGCTTTCGTTTGTCATGATGGAACTGGCTCCTTGACTCGCGTGTAAGAGTGTCTTGGGTCCGCGTTGGCCAGGTGGGCAGACAAGACGGTGATGGGACTTATTCGTCAAGCTCCTATGAAGTCATGTCCGCCTGGCCAACGTGTTCATTGCAGGCCGTGAAGCGGCGGACGGATCATGCTAAGGACAACTTCAAGAAGCGTCAGTCAAGATGTGAGTCACGCCGCTTCACGGCTTCGTACCATCATCACCGTCAAGATGCGCGCGAAAGTGTTGTGCTTGCCTCAGCTATTTGTGCTCGCGTGGATGATGCTTCCAGGGCCCGTGTTTCGCCGCAAAGAGGGCGATCAGCTGGGTCGGGATGGTGGTGATCCCTCGGGTGAGGTCGGCCGGGTTGGTGATCTCCATCAGTTCCGCGAGTTGAGCAGCTTTGGCTGCGGTCAGGATCCCGGAGTCGGTGACGCGTTGGTACGGGGTCTGTGGTTTGTCATAGATGCGGGTCTTCTTCCCGTGTTTGTTCGAGCGCCAGCCGATTGCTTTGGTGGTGGCGGTGAAGAGATTCAGCCGGACCCGGACCAGGGCGTAGAGGGCGTTGAGCCGCTTCAGCTCGGCTGCCGTGTCGTAGCGGTAGTGGAAGGCGTGCCGGCGGACCACGTCGCCGTTCTTCTGCTCGACGTGGGCGTTGTCGTTGGACTTGTACGGCCGGGAGCGGGTGAAGTAGATGGCGGTGTCATACCGTCGTAGCAACAACATTGGTTTGAGCGGTGGGAGTTGCTGGTGGTTCGCAGGGCGTTGACGATGTCTGACAGGGCGGATATTGCGGTAGGCATCAAGGCTGGGTGGACGGACCGGCGGATCGGTGCGGATATTGGCCGTGATCACACGATCGTGTGGCGGGAACGGCAGCCGCGCCACGATCTCATCCATGGCTTCCAGCACCCATTTGTGGGCGCTGTTTCGGACCGCGACGTTCTCGGTCCAGCCGGTGAACACGTCCGTGGCAGTCAGAGTCCTGATGAATTCCCCGGCCAGGGTAGGGCCGCAATCTAAGACCATTGAGGTGTGTCATCGGACGGGCCCTGGGCCGGTCGCCGGGCTCGGTCAGCCGGGAGATCGCCCGCAACAGCCACCCGCTGCTCGGCTCTGGGGTGAGGCCAGTGTACGGCCTTTGGCTGAAATCCTCGATTCCGAGATCATGCGCACGATCATGCTTTCTCGGGTGAAGAATCTCGGGAAAATGACAAAAGGCGTAGGACGGTGAGCCATATGCTGCTCGGGTTTTGCGCGGCGAGGACTCGAAATACTTCGGCAGGAACACTCAGGTTAGCCGGCAAGGATCTGGTCCATGCGCCTGCGCATGCGCACAATCCGGTATTCATGTGCGGACCGGTAGGAGTGGAGTGCAGATACTCACCCTCAAAGGTTGCTGCAAAGCTGGGATGCCAGGAGGTCCTTGGTGACCTGTGGCGACGACCACTGCGTCGAATAGTTTTTCGGTTCGGTCTTCCAGGCGAATGCGCCGGCCGCCGCGGGCGCCATCTTCGAGAAGTTCTGCTGCGGTGACGTACGCGCTCAACCGGATCAGCTCTTCGAGCCCGGTCTGCCGGGCAGAGTCCTTAAGGTAGCTGACGATGTCACCGTGGGAGGGGAACAGAGGCGATCCCTTAGGGAACGGATAGTTCCGGAAGTGGGTCACGCGCGGCTCGGAACTGATTGCAAGGACATGTAGGCCGCACTCAGGCCGTTGTCGTTGTCGGAGACACCACAGGCCGCCGATCTTCGAACCCTTCTCAAAAAAGCGCTACTTCCTGCCCTCGCTCCATAAGGTGCCGTGCGGAACTAAGACCTGCTGCACTGGCGCCAATGACGGCCACGCGGCTGCTTGGTTTTGTGCATTTCCTCACTTGGAACAACTAGATCCGGCCCATTATCACAGCTGCCCCTGAAGGAGTCATGCCTGCGGAGGGCACCCTGGCCGCGGGCATTCAAAGGCGGGTTTCGATAGAACGGAGAGTGGTTTCGTAAACGCGAAAGTTGCCGACGCTTTCCTGTTGGCGCAAGGAATATCCGCACTCCCGGATGGAGCTCCGGGGCGGCCGGGCCTGCAGCGAAAGTCAAACTGTTGACAGTGACAGAAGTCACGGATACCGTACTTATTGATCGTTTAGCAAGTTGCCGCCTCGTGCGGCATCCACACTAAGCGGGGAAACCGGAGGACGGACAATGGCGTGCACTTCTGAGATCTTCCTGCTCGGCCAGCAGCTTGATGCCACAGCGGAAAAATTTGGCGACAATCCGGGCATCATCCATGCCGAAACCCGGCTGACCTGGGCCGAAGTAGCCGAAGAAAGCCGGCGGTTGGCTAAAGCTCTGCTGGCCCACGGTGTCACGCGAGGCGACAACGTTGCTCTCTGGATTCCCAACCACCCGGCATGGCTCTTGATCTGGCTCGCGGCCGTGCGGATCGGCGCTGCCGTTGTTCCGATCAACACCCAGTACAAACCCGCTGAGGCCGCCTACATTTTCGCCAAATCTGAGGCCAAGGTGCTCATCATGGAAGAGTCTTTCCTCGGCAAAGACTTCGTGGAGTCGTTCCGGGAAATGTGCCCGGACTGGAACGGCCGGAACACGGCGCAACTGCCGGAGTTGAGCACCGTGATCCTGCTGGGAAACAACGCAGAGGGAATGACTCCCTATGCGGATTTCCTCGCCTCTTCCAACAATGTCAGCGACGCGGAGCTCGAAATCGCAGCCGCCAGAGCTGAACGCGAAGACACCATAATCATCGTCTTCACGTCAGGAACGACGGGCAACCCCAAGGGCGTAATGCATAGCCACAGTGCCCTTCGGATGATGCGCTCCGTGGTGCAGACACTCGGGATCGGCCCCGAGGACAGGATCCTGGGCCACCTGCCGCTCTTCCATGTCTCAGGAGTCTTCTCCAGCTTTCTGCCTGCCCTCATCACGGGCGGCGCCCTGGTCCAGATGGATCGGTGGGATCCCACTGTCGCCTTGCAGCTCATCGCGGACGAGGGGATCAGCGTCCTCTCCGGCATCCCAACCCACTTTATCGACCTGCTGCGCCACCCGGACGTCAGGAGCTTCGATACCTCCAGCCTTCGCACCGGTTGGGTCGGAGGCTCGACCATCCCGGCGGAGGTCATCGCTGGAGCGAGGGAGACCCTCGGCATGAGTGCCCTGCTGCCTGTATACGGAATGACCGAAACGACCTCCACGACGACCCTCGGACGGCCGAGCGATTCAATCGAAAGCCTGATGGCAGCCAAAGGCGTTCCCTTGGGCGGCTACGAGGTCAGGGTCGTGGACCCCCATTCGCGCGAGCCGCTCCCGGCCGGCGCGGAAGGCGAGGTCTCCGTTCGTGGCTACACGGTCATGAAGGGATATTACCGCGACGAAAAAGCCACAGCGGCAGTTCTCGATCCGGATGGCTGGTTCTACACGGGGGATCTCGGAGTCTTCGACTCGAACGGCTACTTGTCGATTACGGGCCGCCTTTCGGACAAGTTCATTGTCGGCGGTTTCAACGTCCACCCGGCAGACATCGAGCATGTCCTCGCTGCCCATCCGCAGGTGAAGCAGGCCCACGTGGTCTCCCGGCCGGACGAACGCCTCGGTGAAGTGGCGGTGGCCTTCGTGGAGACGGTGCCCGGTGCAACCCTGGACGCCGAAGAGATCACCGAATACTGCCGAAGTCGGCTCGCTTCATTCAAAATCCCGCGGAGCTTCATTTTTGTCGATTCATGGCCCACCACGCCCAGCGGCAAGATCCAACGGTTCAAACTACGGGAAACAGCCCTCAACAACCATTCCCTTGAGAGGAAATCACATGTTCAGTAAGACCCCACGAAGCGCGCCAGTCCGGCGCATTCCTGTCAGGACCCGGTGCTTGGCAGCCCTCGCGCTGGTGCCGTTATTCGTCGCCGCATGTGGTGCCGGGGCACCAAGCGGCGGAGGAGCAGAGCAGAAACCGGTCACTCTCGGTTCCTTGCATCCGTTGTCCGGCGGCTTGGAGTTCGAGGGCAAGGAAGCCCACCAGGGCGTCCTTGCCGCCGTCGACGAGATCAACAAGGCCGGCGGCATCAAGTCCATGAATGGCTCACAGGTGAAGGTCATTTCCGAAGACAACGCAGGCGACCCGGAACGCAGCTCCGGCCAGGCCACCCGCATGATCCAGGATGGCGCGGCAGCACTCCTGGGCACTATGTCCAGCGGTGTCGCGCTGGCCGTGCAGCCCATCGCCGAGCGCAGCAAGGTACCGTTCATGATCACGGCGGCGGCCGACCCACAGCTGACCGCGCGGAACCTTAAGTACACCTTCAGGGCTCACCCCGACGTGGCCATGTCCGTCGACGGAGCAGTCGAGGCCCTCAAGGGCGTTTCAGAGGCGGCCGGCAAGCCGGTCAAGCGCGTTGCCCACCTGCGGCTGGAGATCTCCGCCTACAAGGCCGTGTCAGAGCTGCTGAAAGAGAAGCTTCCCGCAGCCGGGATGGAACTGGTGGACGTGGTGTCGGCTCCCTTGGGCGCCACTGACTTCTCCACCCAGGTCACGCAGATCCGACAGTCTAAGCCCGATGTGCTGATCATCAGTGCCCTCCTGGCCCAAAGCCTTGAAATCGTGAACACGATGAACTCTCAGGGCTTCCGTCCTCCCTTGACGGTCGGCATTGCCGCAGGCTTCACCCACCCCGGCTTTGCCAAGTCCCTGCCGAAACTCGGCCAGAACATCGGTGACGTCACCTACTGGTATGACGGCCAGAGCGAAACATGGAAGAAGTTCTCTGCCGCCTACAAGGAGAAGTATGGCTCCGTCCCCACGACGCATGCTGCCCAGGGTTACCAGTCCGCGATGATCGTCATGGATGCCCTTGAGCGTGCGGGAACCACCGAAGGACCGAAGCTGCGCGAGGCCCTTTCCTCGACCTCCCTTGAGAAGCACTTGTTGCCACAGAAGGGCCCGATCAAGTTCGGCGAGAACGGCCAGAATGAGGATGTGCAGTCTCCGCTGACGCAGCTTTTCGAAGACGGTCCCCAGATTGTCTTCCCAAACGATTTCGCGAAGGCCAAGCCGGTCTTCACTGACCCCCTCGCAACGTACGAGCTCCCGGCCCGGTGACAACCATTCATCCGGCCGGACGGCCGGGCTCCCAGGTACTCCGGTACCGGAACTGACGAAAAGAGGCAAAACGTGGACCTGTTGTTGCAAGGTATCGTGTCGGGATTGCTGATGGGCGGGATCTTCAGCATTATCGCCATGGGATTGGCAGTCCAGTTCAGTGTGATGCGGGTGATCAACTTCGCCCAGGGGGTGTTTCTGATGTTGGGCGCCTACATTGCACTCTTCCTGAGCACAAGCTTCGGCATTGACCCCTATCTCGGTTCCATCGTGGCGCTCTTGGCACTGTTCGCAGTGGGTTGGCTTGTCATGGGGACCGTACTGGAGCGGCTCCTCGGGAAGGATCCGGTTCTGCCTCTGATAGCCACGTTCGGTATTGCCGTTGCAGTGCAGAATCTTATGGTCGCGACCCTGGGAGCAACCCCACGGCGGGCAAACGCACTGTGGAGCAATGAGACCTGGCGCCTCGGTGAGGTGACCATCCCGGTATCCCGGGTTGTGGCCTTTGGCCTGGCCGCGGCCTCCGTCGTCGCCCTTGTTTTGATCGTCCGTTACACGCGGATCGGCCGTTTCATGAGGGCCACATCATCCGAACCAACGGCGGCAGCCTTGTCCGGCATCAACGTAAAAAGGGTGGACCGCTTCGCGTTCGGCCTTGGCTGTGGGCTGGCAGGGTTCGCCGGTGCGGTGATTCTGCCGATCTTCCAGGCGAGCCCGTTCATTGGGGACCGCTTTATGGTGAATGCCTTCGTCATCGTGCTGATCGGCGGCCTCGGCAGTATCGTCGGCGCGGGAATCGGGGGGCTCATGGTCGGCGTCCTCACCGGCGTCGGCAGCCTCTTCCTACCCGGTTCGCTCGAAGCGGCACTCTTGTTCGTGCTCCTGATTGTCGTGATGATGTTCCGGCCATACGGCTTATTCGGCGGCAAGCGGGAAGATCTCATCTACCGGCCTGTGGGCCATTGAGGTACGGAAACGACATGGCAACAGAGAATATGAAGCGCCTCTCCGGCCTTAGCACCGCCTGGAACCGGTATCGCACGTACATCGTCTCCGCCCTGGCCGTGGTTGCGCTGCTGGTCACCGCCGCATCGCCCTATGGCAGCCAGCTGATGGCACTGGTCCTGATCTACGCCCTTGCCGTTGCCGGGTGGAACATTGTCAGCGGCTATGCCGGCCAGGCTTCCCTCGGTCATGCCGCGTTCTTCGGCCTCGGTGCTTACGGCGCTGCAGTCTTCAACATCCAGCTCGGGCTTAGCCCTTGGCTCGGAATCGCGCTCGGCGCACTTCTGGCCAGCGTCGTCGCGATGCTGGTGGGATTCGTCTCCTGGCGGCTCAAGATCCAGGGCATTTACTTCGCCCTCATCCTGTTCGCGGTGTCCGAACTCCTGCTGGTGGTCGTAGCGAACATCGACTTCCTTGGCGGGACGACGGGCCTGTTCAGCGGAGTAGGCGAGGACAGCTTCGCGGGATTGAGCTTTGAGGATCCACGCTGGTTCGCGGTGCTCGCCGGCATCACCCTTGCCCTCGTCATGGTCGGAACCGCGGCCCTGTCGCGGAGCCGCCTGGGCCGCCAGTTAGCCGTGGTGAGGCATGACGAGGTTGCAGCCGAGGCCTCGGGCATCAACACGATGCGCGTGAAGGTGATCGCCCTCGGCCTGAGCGCCGCTGTTACGGCGGTCGCTGGCGGATACTACGCCCAGCTGCAGCTGTTTGTAGAACCCGACACCGTCTTCGGGATGGGAATGAACTTACGGTTTATCCTCATCGGCTTCCTCGGAGGCGTCGGAATGCTGTGGGGCCCGCTGCTCGGATCCACCGTTGTCACGGCCCTGGAAACCCTCGCCCTGGAGACCTTCCGCGGGCAGCCGGGCGTCGATGGCATCGCCTTCGGCCTGTTGCTCATCGTAGCTGTGACCTTCCTGCCGCGCGGACTGGCGTGGCGCCGGTCCCAGCGGGCGCGGAAGCAGCTGCCAGGTCCGGCTGAGGCCGCACCACCCGCCGTTGCATCGGAGGCTCCGGCCAAGACCGATGCCCTAGCCGGTGCTACAACACGAAGGCTGCATGAGGGCGGTCCCACTGTCTTGACAGCGATGGATCTCAGCAAGCGGTTCGGCGGCCTGAAAGTGGTTGACGGGGTCTCCCTCACCCTGAAGGCCGGTAAGATCCACGGCTTGATCGGCCCCAACGGCGCCGGAAAGACCACACTGATCAACATGTTGACCGGAACCATCCAGCGTGACACCGGAGACGTGTTACTGGAGGGAACCAGCCTTCGTGGGCTGGCTCCGTACGGCTTCGTCCGGGCGGGCGTCGCACGCACATTCCAGATTCCCCGGCCGCTGGGAGACCTTACAGTCAGGGACAGCGTCCTGGTCGCTGCTGTCGCAAGCGGACGGCCACAGGATCCGTCCGCAGCAGCTGACAGGGCCCTCGAAGCGGTCGGACTCACCGCCCACAGCGCGCGTGCATGGAACAGCCTCAACGGATCCCAGCAGCGCCGGGTGGAAGTGGCGCGAGCGTTGGCACAGGAGCCTCGGGTACTTCTTCTTGATGAGCCCATGTCCGGTTTGGGCGCCGAGGAGATCGATGCACTGACGGAGACAATCCGGTCCCTGGCCGATTCTCATCCGGATATGACCATTTTGTTCGTGGAACACCTCATGCGCGTCATGATGGCCCTCGCAGACGAGATAACGGTGCTCGACAGAGGCCGCGTCATCGCCAGCGGGACGCCGCGCGAGATCACCGCCGACCGAGCTGTGATCGATGCCTACCTTGGGAGCACTGTCGGATGACTTTCCTGGAGATTACAGACCTGGTTGTAGCCCGGGGCGCAGGCCCGGTTTTGCATGGGCTCACGGCCGAAGTACGCAGCGGCGAGATACTGGCGATCCTGGGGCCGAATGGCGCGGGAAAGACCACGCTGCTGGAAACCATCGTCGGCATGCACAACCCCCGCAAGGGCCGGATCTCCTTCGACGGCGAAGACATCGCGGGAGCCAAACCCCACCTGATCGCGGCCAAGGGTATCCGGCTGGTCCCCGAGGGCCGGCGGCTCTTCAGCTCGCTGACGGTGGCGGAAAATTTGAGGATCGGCGCAGAAGCAGCCGGACACCGTGAGTGGCGATGGGTGCTTGATGTGTTCCCCCAAATGGAGGGTAGGCTGGGAAACCGTGGAGGCGCCCTCAGTGGCGGCGAACAGCAGATGGTCGCCATCGGCAGGGCCCTGGTGGCCAAGCCGCGGCTCATGATCCTTGACGAGCCCTCCTGGGGCCTTGCCCCGTTGCTGGTCGACAGCGTCCTGCAGGCGGTGGAGAACATCCGGCAGTTGGGTACCACCATCGTCCTGGTGGAGCAGAACGTCGACGCCGCCATGAAGATCTCGGATCGCGCCTATGTGCTCTCCGGGGGCGAAATCGCCCGCTCCCTGACCCGGGAAGAAGCGATCGCCCGCCCCGAGCTCATCCAGGAGGCGTACTTCAGCACCCACGCCGCGGACAGCTGAATACGGCGTTTTGCATGTCCCCGAATTCTATTGACGAGGGGCGGCACAGCCCTCTACGATTTCAATTACTAAACGATCAATAAGTGCCGGAAAATGCTACCGCCCCAACACCAGGAGGAACCATGATTGACGGCCCAGCCAGCGTGAGCGATCAGCAGATCGCAGAAGCCATCGAGATCGCCAATATTCCATCGCTGCTCATGGTCCTCGTACAGATGACCGGCAACCAGCGGTGGCTGGAAGATCCGTACCGCCCAACCCGCAACAGGGGCCTGGGAGACAACGACGACGGCGGCCTTGACCGGCATGTGCAGGCAGAGATCCGCAGCAACGCACTGGACGCCATCCTCGCTTGGCGTCAAGGCACGCCGCTGGCAATTCCCGCTCCCCCGCATCAGATGCTGGTCGACATGCTTAGTGTTTCGGTAGGCGAGAACGTCCCCCTGGAATATGCCGACATGATGGCCCACGAGCTTGGGCTGGATGAGGGGCAGCAGACTGAGGCCGCCGCAGCCCCGTCCGGGGCGACGGTGCCGGGGGGCTTCAACGCCGTGATCATCGGCGCGGGCGCGTCCGGCATCTGCGCGGCAGTAAAACTGCAGGAGGCCGGAATCCCCTACGTCATCATCGAGCGGAACAACGATGTCGGGGGGACCTGGTTTGAAAACCGTTACCCGGGAGCGGGGGTGGACACTCCCAGCCACCTTTATTCGTACTCCTTCGCGAAGAACGACTGGACGCGCTTTTTCGCGGCCCAGGAGGAGCTGCGGGAGTATTTCAACCGGGTAGCCGACGACTTCGGGGTCCGTCCCAACATCCGCTTCGGCCTTGACGTGGCCTCCGCGGCGTACGACGAAGACGCAGCCAGCTGGGCCTTGGAAGTCCGGAAGAAAGACGGCACCAGCGAGACAGTTACCGCCAACATCGTGATCAGTGCCGTCGGTGCCTTCAACAAGCCCAAGATGCCGAAAATCAAGGGTCTGGACAGCTTCAAGGGTCCGGTCGCGCATACAGCCAGGTGGCCCGAAGGCCTGGAGCTGACCGGCAAGAAGGTGGCCGTGATCGGCAATGGCGCCAGCGCGATGCAGATCGTTCCGGCTATTGCCGACACGGTGGAGTCCCTCGTGGTGTTCCAGCGTTCGCCGCAGTGGGCTGCGCCTTTCGAGAAGTTCAAGGTGCCGGTGCCGGAGCGGGTGCGGCAGTTGTTCCTGGCAGTGCCCCTGTATGAGGAGTGGTACCGCCTGCGCCTGGCATGGATCTTCAACGACCGGATCCATGAATCTCTCCAGAAGGACCCCGACTGGCCGCACCCGGACCGGTCGATTAACGAAGTAAATGACGGGCACCGGCGGTACTTCACCAGGCACATCGTCTCAGAGCTTGGCGACCGCCAGGACCTCCTCGACTCGGTTTTGCCGAAGTACCCGCCCTTTGGAAAGCGCATGCTGCTCGACAACGGCTGGTTCCGGACCCTGACGAAGGAGAACGTGCATCCCGTGACGGACCGGGTCACCGAGGTCCGCCCGGACGGCGTGGTCACCGCCGATGGCACGGAGCACAAGGTCGACATCATCATCCTGGCGACGGGATTCGACGTCGTGCGTTTCCTCGCCCCCATGAACATCATCGGTCGCAACGGGCAGACCCTGGACGAGACCTGGGATGGCGATGACGCGCGCGCTTACCTTGGCCTTGCCATTCCAGGGTTCCCCAATTTCTTCTGCCTCTATGGCCCGAACACCCAGTTCGGCCACGGCGGGAGCCTGCTCTTCCTCATGGAGCTGCAGATGCACTACATCATGGACCTCCTCAAGCAGATGTTCGACAACAGCTATGCCTCGGTGGAATGCCGTCAGGACGTGCACGACAAGTACAACGAGCAGGTTGATGCAGCCCATAACGCCATGGTCTGGACGCATCCCGGCATGGACGTTTACTACCGCAACTCACGGGGCCGGGTCGTGGTGAACAACCCGTTCAAAGTGGTCGACTTCTGGCACAGGCTCCGCCACGCGGATCTGGCCGAATACATCGTCGAACCGGCAGTGCGGGTCGGAGCGGGCGCGTCCGCGACGGGAAGGGCCTCGTAGTGCGTATTTCCAACTGTTCCGCGGTGGTGACGGGCGGGGCCTCCGGCCTGGGCCGTGCCGCCGTCGAAATGCTCCACGGCGCCGGCGCCCGTGTGGTGATCATGGACTTGCCAGGCTCCCCCGGCGATCAACTGGCGCAGCAATTGGGGGACAACGCTGAATTCGTCGCCGGCGACGTCACGGTACCCGCCGACGTCGAACGCGCCGTCGAGGCGGCCGTCTCCCTTGCCCCCTTGCGCGTTGCCGTGGCGGCGGCAGGTATCGGGCCTCCCGTCCGCCTGTTCGGACGCGACGGCGTGGCCGGTTCCGACAAGGCCAAGCTCATTATCGATGTCAACGTCATGGGCACCTACCATCTGCTGTCCTACGCCAGCCACGCCATGTCCCTCAACGAGCCCGAAGACCAGGAGCGCGGCGTAGTGGTTTGCACCGCGTCCATTGCCGCCTATGAGGGGCAGGTCGGACAGGTTGCCTATGCCGCGTCCAAAGGTGCGGTTGTTTCCCTGACTTTGCCAGCGGCCCGGGAGCTTGCTGGGCATGCGATCCGGGTCATGACGGTGGCGCCCGGACTTTTCGACACGCCACTGATGGCGTCCATGCCGGAAAAGGCGAGGCTTTCGGTGGCGGCGCAGGTGCCGCACCCGGCCCGGCTGGGGGCCCCGGCAGAGTATGCGGCCCTGCTGGAACACATCGTGCTGAATCCGATGCTGAACGGCGAAGTGATCCGTCTTGATGGCGCTATCCGGATGGCACCGAAATGATTTCACTCGACCATCGCGAACGAGAAGGTGTAGAGTCCATGAACGAAGAGTCGATCTCACGGATCCCGGAACTGCTGGCCGGGCACGCGGCATCGCGCGGATCCAAACTTGCCATAGTCTCCGCGCAGGGCACGTTGAGCTACGCGGAGCTGGACCGGCAGGTTCGCCAGTTCGCAGCAGGACTCCGCGGGATCGGCGTCTCCCCCGGCACCACCGTCGGGCTGATGTGCACCAACCGTCCTGAATGGATTGTAGCTGCCCTGGGAACGGTCCTGGCCGGAGGCCGGGTTGCCGCGTTCAACACCTGGGCTAAGAAGTGGGACTTGGAGCATTTGCTGGCCGAGAGCGGCTGCGAGGTGCTCATCGCACTCTCCCGCTTCAAGACAGGCAGCATAGAGCCGTTGCTGCATGAGCTGGTTCCCGAGGCGTGGGACGCTGGCCAGCGGGGCTGGCAGTCGGAGGATTACCCGCACTTGCGGGAGATCGTCCTGATCGACGGCGGCGAACCGGCGCCGGGACTGCTGTCCTTCCCGGACCTTTTTGTCTCGGACGCGGACACCGCCCAGTCAGTGGACCAGGAGTCCCGGGACGACGACGAGCCGATCTTCGTCCTGTACACCTCCGGTTCAACGGCGCGGCCCAAGGCCGTCCCCATCCATCACCGCACTGCCCTCATCCATGGCGAAGCCATAGCGGAGCGCATGGCCGTGACAGCGGCAGACTCCATCTGGCTTCCCGTCCCGCTCTTCTGGAGCTACGGCGGCGCCAATGCCCTGATGGTCGGCCTCACCGCAGGGGCCACCCTGGTCCTGCAGGAGGTATTCGAGCCGGCGGAAGCCCTCGCCATGATAGAGCAGCAGCAGTGCACGGTCGCCTACACGCTGCCGAACATCACAGCCGCCCTGGTACACCATGAAGAATTCTCGCTCGACCGGGTCCGGAGTCTGTCCAAGGGCATGACCATCGGATCGCCGAAGGACGTGGAGATGGCAGCGGTGGGGTTGGGCATCACCGGAATCTGCAACGCCTACGGCTCAACGGAGCTCTATGGCGGCTGCACCGTGACGCCGTGGGACTGGAGCCTTGAAAAGAAGATGGCCTGCCAGGGCCCTCCGCTTCGCGGCAACACGCTCGTCATCCGGGATTTCATTACCGGTGAGGACATGCCGGTGGGTGAGGTCGGGGAAATCACCGTCTGCGGGTATGTGACGAGCGGCTATCTCGGAGCGCCGGAGCAGAGCCAGGCAGCCTTCACCGACGACGGCGAATTCCGTACCGGGGACCTTGGTTTCTGCGACGAGGACGGCTTCCTGCACCTGATTGGCCGGGCGAGTGAAATGATCCGCACGGGTGGAATTAACATTGCACCGGCCGAGATCGAAGAATTCCTCCGCACGCATCCGGCCGTGGAGGAAGTGGCCGTCGTCGGCGTTCCGGATGACCTCAAGGGCGAGGTCGCCGTTGCCTTCGTCACCCTGGCGCCGGACGCGGACATGGTTGATGAAGCCGAACTGAAGTCCTACTGCCGTTCGCGGATCGCGTCCTTCAAGATTCCGGTCCGGATATCGATTTCCCGGGAGGGGCTGCCGCGCACCGATACCGGCAAGCTTGCCCGGAAGACGGTGAAGTCGCTGGCCAAAGAGTACATGGCCAGCCCCGACCCCGCCCAGCGCACAGACGCCGTCGGATCGAAGCCAAGCACATGATGAGCGGGCTGAAAGCCGGGCGGGGTACGGGACCCCTGGCAGGCGTGAAAGTCATCGAACTCGCCGGAATCGGGCCGGCGCCTTTCTGCGCAATGCTTCTAAGCGATATGGGCGCCGATGTCATTACCGTGCATCGGTCATCGATGGTCGGTGAGCCGGTAACCGATCCCGTCGCCGCCATGACCCAGGGAACCCTCGCACGGGGCCGCCGTTCGGTCGGGATCGATCTGAAGCATCCTGACGGGTTGGCAACGCTGCTCGAACTGATCTCCGGCGCTGATGCGATCATCGAAGGTTTCAGGCCCGGGGTCATGGAACGGCTGGGCCTTGCCCCGGAGGTCTGCCTAAAGCGCAGCCCCGCGCTGGTGTACGGTCGCATAACCGGCTGGGGCCAGGACGGGCCTTATGCCCAGTCCGCCGGCCATGACATCAACTACATCGCATTGGCCGGCGTGCTCGCGCACATCGGTCGGCGGGGCGAGCGGCCGGTTCCGCCCCTCCCCTTGGTCGGCGATTTCGGAGGCGGAGGATTGCTGTTTGCGTTGGGGGTGGTGGCCGCATTGTTCGAGGCACGGGGCTCGGGACAGGGACAGGTCGTTGACGCTGCCATGGTGGACGGCTCCGCACTTCTGATGACGATGATGTATGAGCTGTTGGGCCGGGGCCAGTGGGACGAGGAACGGGAGGCCAATATGAACGACGGCGGTGCTCCGTTTTACGACGTCTATGAGACGGCCGATGAAAAGTACGTTTCCATAGCGGCAATGGAGCCGAAGTTTTTCGCTGAACTGATCGCTCGTGTGGGGCTAGACCAGCAGGAGCTGCCCGAGCAATGGGACCAGTCGCAGTGGATGCCCGAGAAGAAGAGGCTCGGCAAGCTGTTCCGTACTAAGACACGGGACGAGTGGTGCGAAATCCTGGAGGGCACGGATGCCTGCTTCGCGCCCGTGCTCACTATGACGGAAGCGCCTCACCATCCGCATAACGTGCACCGCGGCACTTTTACGGAGGTCGGCGGCATAACTCAGCCTGCCCCGGCACCCAGATTCAGCAGGACTCCGGCGGCCGTCCAGCGGCCGGCCGCCGATCCGGGCCAGCACACTGACGAGATCCTTGCCGAGGCAGGTCTCAGCCCGCAGCGGATTGCGGACCTCCGGAAAGGGGGCGCCGTTGCCTAGGACCGTGGACGACAGGACAGGGCGGACCGCGCCCAGTAAGCGCATCGATCCCCAGATGCGCCCGCAGCTCGACGGACTGCTGGCTCTCGTCGGGCCTGGCGGTTTTCAGGGAATTCCTGATTTGAATCTTCGCAGGCTGCGCCATGCCGAGGTAATGAATCTGGCGGCGGGCCGTGCGCCGGATGAGACGCGGGTACAGCGTCAGGACGTCGCTGTTATGCGGGACAACGGCAAGCCCTCCCTTGCCGTACGGATCTACCGGCCGCAGGGGTTGGTGACCCCGTCGGCCGGGATCCTGTACATCCACGGCGGCGGCATGGTAATGGGCAGCATTGCCGCGGACGACGGCTACGCCGCCGCTTTGGCCGAGGACGTGGGCTGCACAGTGGTGTCCGTCGAGTACGGCCTTGCTCCGGAAAACCCCGGTACCGGACCGGTCGAAGACTGCTACGACGCCCTCTGCTGGCTCTTCGCCCAGGCCCCGGAGATCGGCGTGGACACCGGACGGCTCGCAGTGTTCGGCGTCAGTGCAGGAGGAGGCCTTGCCTGCGGGATCGCGCTACTGGCCCGGGACCGCGGGACGCCCCGGCCTGCGTACCAAATGCTCATCTATCCGATGATCGACGACCGTAGCGCCACACCGTCCTCGCATGCGATCGTGGACCTGGGAGTCTGGGACCGCGCCGCAAACCTGGAAGCCTGGCGGCACCTGCTGGGTGAGGATGCCGGCGGCACCGATGTCCCGCCCTACGCTGCGCCGGCCCGGGAGATGGAGCTGTCCGGACTCCCGCCGACGTACCTGGATGTGGGAGACCTCGACCTGTTCCTCGACGAGGACATCCAACTGGCACAACGGCTCGCCAGCTGCGGGGTTCCCTTGGAGCTCCACGTCTATCCCGGCGCCTACCACGGTTTCGACCAAATCGCGCCCGGGTCCGATACCGCCAAGACGGCCCGCGACAACCGAGTGGCCGCCTTGCGCCGCGCCCTCGCCACCGTAACTTCCGCAAGTAAATCTGAAGGCAGGAAATGACATGGGTCCTAACCCCGAACATATCGCTGTAATCGGCGCCGGCGCGGCCGGGCTGTGCGCCGCCAAACACCTCATTACGCTCAACCAGGACGTCACTGTGTTTGAACTGGGATCCCATGTAGGCGGCCTGTGGGTCTACGAGAATGACAGCGGCCGAAGCCCGGCCTACCGTTCACTTCACATCAACTCCGAAGCCAAGGTCACTGGTTATCGGGACTTCCCACTGCCGAAGGATTCGGCTCTGTTCCCCTCCCACGAGGAGATCCGGGCGTACTTGGAAGCCTATGCCGAGCGCTTTGGATTGACCAGCCGTATCCGGTTCAATTCAAAGGTGACGGCTATTGTGCCAAGGGGTGCTGCAGACTCCCCGAAATGGCGGATCACGCTGGGCGACGGCTCGAGCCATGACTTCGACCGGGTAGTCGTCGCCAACGGGCATCAGGCCGTGCCCATGGACCCGCCGTTCGCCAAGGATTTCAGCGGGAAATACCTCCACTCCCTCAACTACCGCACCCCCGAACCCTTCACTGGCAAGAACGTCCTAGTTATCGGCACCGGAAACAGCGGCCTCGATATTGCCGCTGACGTCTGCACCGTGACCAAATCCACGACCATTTCGGCTCGTTCGCCCGTACTGATCATGCCGAGGATGGTGCTCGGCGTGCCTCTTTCCCGGATTTTGGCCAAGGTGGAGCGGCCGTGGGTACCCTGGCCGGTCAGGCGGAGGATTCGGGAACTTGTCACCCGGCTCGTCCATGGATCGATGGAGCAATGGGGATTTTCGACGCCCAAGATACGAACGCATCCGGCCAGCCACCCGACGATCATTTCCCAGATCGCGTGGAATCGTATCGACGTGCGTTCGGGCGTCACGGGAGTCCAAGGCCACGAGGTGCGCTTCGCCGATGGCAGTTCGGCTTCCTACGACGCCATCATTGCGGCAACCGGTTATGAGGTTGACCTCCCTTTCCTCACCGACGAACTCTCTCCGGTCGTGGGCCACCGCATCGACCTTTACCGAAGGATGGTGCACCCCCACTGGAAGGGGCTGTACTTCGTGGGCCTGTTCGACGTTAGCGGCGGGGCCAATATCCGGATGATGGACATCCAATGCAGGTGGCTCGCCGCACTCGTTGAGGGACGGATCGAGCTGCCCGACGAAGACAAGATGCGGGTCTCTTTCCAGGCGGAACAACGCCTGATGGCCTCGCTGTATCCGGATAAGCCCCGGTACGGTCTGGAGCTCGACCCTCGGGAGTACGGCTTGGCGTTGCGTGCGGATCTTCAGAACAGCGCCACTGCAAGCGCTTCCCCCTCGGAAGCCACCGACCTGGGGTTAACGTCGCAGGAGTCTCGGGCACCCATAGGTTAAGTCCCATCAAAAAATCCGCGAGGGCTGTTGAAAACAGGAAGCCGCGCAATGCGCTACCATTTCTATTGGACGTTTAGTAAGTTGAGCTTCAGGAGCGGTTGACGTTATGCCAAAAAGTCAAGACGTCGGGGGCCGGTCCACCCGGCACACAGAGCGGGCCTTCATCGCCGTCGCGACCGATTTGTTCGCCGAGAAGGGTTATTACGGCACATCAATCACCGACCTGGCACAGGCACTGGGGCTGACGACCGCGAGCCTCT
The DNA here is from genome assembly GCF_059383495.1 of Pseudarthrobacter sp. RHLT3-21. Taxonomy (NCBI): domain Bacteria; kingdom Bacillati; phylum Actinomycetota; class Actinomycetes; order Micrococcales; family Micrococcaceae; genus Pseudarthrobacter; species Pseudarthrobacter sp. RHLT3-21. The sequence continues at coordinate 38,333 of NZ_JBWZCI010000022.1, read as the reverse complement.
ACTACCACATCAACGGGAAGCCCGAACTTCTGTTCCGGGTCCTTGAGACAGGTATGGCCAACTTTCTGACACGCTTGGAAGAGATTGATGGGGCGGAGACGGATCCGCGGACAAAGCTTCGCCGAGCCGTGGAAAACCACTTGGATTTTGTGCTAAATAACCAGAAGGCCGTCGCCGTCTTTCTGCGTGAACGTCGCTTTCTGGAGCCGGAGTATCTAGACCTGTATCAGTCCAGGATTGACCGCTATGACCACCTGTTCACCGAAATTGTCCGGCGGGCGATGGAGGAGAAGGAGATACCGGCCGGCGATCCAACGCTTGTTCGGCTTTCGATTCTGGGCATGATCAACTGGGTGGTGGAGTGGTATTCACCAGACGGTCGCTTGCATAAGGCCGATATTCTCGACGCGATGACACGGTTAATCATGGACCAGATGCTCTGTCGCCCGACCGCAGTCATTTAAGGCGATCTAAGGAAAGACTGTTCAGTGGTCAATGGAAGGTACTTCGCACGCTGCGAAGGTCATCCGGCACCCGGCCATGTATGAAACGCACCCCTTGGCAAAGTCAATAACCCTCGGATGACTGGATCTATCTGAATACAGGAGCTGCAGAACGATTCAACGATCCAGAGGGCGACAGTTGTGATGCGTCATGTGACGGGCCTTCCTTAACGGCAGGAAACGTGGAGGCGGCCGAATTGGACCGCCTCTACTGGCATTTCAGTGTTAACCCTGGGAGTCGTACGTCGGGGAACCATCCGGCTGGTGCGTGCTTTGGCTCGAGGTGGGCGGCATCGCGGTGTCCGGCTTTGTCGCAGTTGTAGAAGGGACCGTGGGGGTCGAGGAGTACGCGCATGTGGTGGTCGGCGTGGTCGCGCCACCATACGCTGATTCCGGTGGCTCCATCGAGGCGCAGGTGTTCCCAGGCCCGCCACAGGGCCTCTATGCGGGACACGGCTTCGGGGTGGAAGTACCATTCCATGCACCACTTGGCGCTGCGGTCATCGACGTCCCGGACGTAGGTGGGCAGCAGTTGTTCGTGCAGGAACTCCTCGGCCGAGCCGAACACCAGTTGAGGCGCTTCTGCCGGCACTGCTGCAGGTGTCTCGTGCGTGTGACCTCTGTCGTTGCCGGTTTCAGCGAATAGCCCTATTTCCTCTGGCATGTCTTTCTCCTACTTGGTGATCCAAGGATTGGCTACTGCGGCTTCACCGGCGGGTACCGGCACATCATCGTCTTCGTGCTGCGGGCTGTTTGCCTTGATGGATGCTTCCACTGCTTCCTTATGGGGGCCGGTGTACTAGGGCAGGGTGCGGACGAGGGTGACGGGTGCGCCGGAGGCGAGGACGACGGCGCGTCCGCGGTCCAGCTCGCGAGGTTGGACACATCGAAGATCCGCTCTTTGCCTTCCTGGCGGGAGCGGCTTCGCCGGATTTGCCGGAGGAGATGGAGACGTTGGTGTAGCTGTAGTCCCCGATCAGGTCTGAGAGGGCCCGGAGGAAGCCGTCTTCGGCGACGCCCCCCCGTAGACCTTGATGTTCGCCGCGGACCAGATTTTGCGCATGTTCGCCTCTCCCCACAGTTCCACGCCCTGGGACCAGGACTGCAGGATCGCCATTACGATCAGGCCCTTGGAGCCGTAGTGGCTGAACTGGTCCGGCAGGCCGGCCCAGCGGACGACGTTGGCCAGCTCGTCCAGGGCGAACAGTGCGGGCAGGTCCAGGCGGCCGCCACGGCGCTCTGCCCGTTCCTCCATGGCTTCGGCGATGGCCACGGTGAGTGCTGTCGTCAGCGGCGCGGCCGAGCCGGCACCTTCCTTGGACAGGATGTAGATCGTTTCCTTGGACTGGGCGAAGTCTTTGGGATTGAACTGCCGGCGGGAGTCCGTGCTGACGGAAGCACCGGTTTCGGGGGCGACCCAGCGCAGGGTGTTCCTGCTTTTGAGGCACTGGACCATCTTTTCGGCGGTGCCGAAAATGCCGTCGCGCTGTTTGTCGGCCAGTTTCAGTGTCGATTCCAGGCCCTTGTACTGGAGTTCGTAGCCGTGTTCCTTCAGAATCTCGATGGGGCTGCGGCTGACCTGTTCCGTGACCCACATGTACACCTGCGTGATGGGCAGCTCCCCCAGTGCGGCGGCGAGGAAGTACGAGGAGAGAATGTCCTCAGCCTTCGGATCGAAATACGCATCCGGCTTGGAACCGGGCGTACGCGAGCCAACGGCGAAGTGTTGGGTGAGCTTGTACGCCTTCTCTTCATCGGTGACGTAGGACAGGGGGTTCCACCACCAGGTGGGTTCCTCCTGAGCGATCTTCTGAGGATCAAACACCCACACCGGGGCGACCTCGGCCCGGACACTGCGGGTGCCGTCCACGACGTCGCGCTTGTTCGAGGTGGATACCACGGCACCGGGAGCGTCCAGGATTGCGGGTATGACGCGGGAGGTGGACTTACCGGTCCGCGGTCCCCAAATGTCGATGCTCAAGTCCTCCCATGGCTGGATGAACTTCTGCCCCGTGGAGACCACACGGCCTACCGTGATTCCTGGAGTGTCCTTCACCCCAAGGCGTTCAGCGGTGGCCATGGCGCCCTTCTCCGAGAACGCAGCCAGCGACTTACCCTTCCCGAGGTAGCGGGCAGCCTTGTCCACACGTGCCCTCTTGCCGGCGCTCGTGGTGCGGACGATCAGAACCAGGACGACGGCGGCAACGAGCAGGGCTGCGATGACGCCGGCCACGACCGTTGACTGGACTGGCCAAGAAACCCGTCCCTTGGCCAGCCCGGCGATCAGATCAATCGGGTTTGCTGGAGGGGCAGCCAGCCCGGCCATCCACGACCCCAGGTGGGCGGCGACCCAGGAGCCGCCGCCGAAGATGACAGCGGCGCCAATGGCGAGTCAGATCCCCAGCGCGTCGTCCAGGCCGGTTCCCTTGCGGTTCGGGGCGCTCACAATCGACCATCCTGCATCAGGCCGGGAGCAGCGGGTTCCAGGAGTGTTTCTGCCGGGGCGTGCCAGCGCTTGTTGGTGTCGTTCAGGGACGCCTCGATGGAGGTCAAGCCGATCTGGACGGGGATGCCGGGGCGGCCGCCGACCTTGATCAGGAACTTGCCCCGCCCCGGGGGCTCGCGGCGAGACGGCTGTGAGGTGGGGTTGGGCTGGTTCGGTGTCTGTGGCGTCTCTGATGGTGACTCGGTAGTCGAGGGCTTCGAGCTGGCCGATGGCACGGGCCTTGGCCTTCGCCGGGGCGCGGCGGGTGAAGTACTCGGCACCGGGGTCTCGGTAGAGTTCCCCGGTGGTGAGCATGTACCAGGCAGCGATGAGCATGGCGTGTTCGAGTGCCACGATGGCCTTCATCCGCCCCCGCTGGGCCGCTATTCGTTTGTATTTGGCGGAGAAATACGTGTTCTTGCCAGGGCGGCAACACCCAGGGCCGCTTTGAGATAGGAATCTCCCGGGCGGGTCTTGGTGGACTTGACGCGTCCGGCGGATTCGTGGGATCCCGGTGCGGTGCCGGCCCAGGAGGCAAGTTGGGCGGCGCTGGGAAACGCGGCCATGTCACCACCGGACCATGGAGGAAACCCGCGCACGGATCGCTTTTCGCGTCTCGCGGCGGGCTACTTCTTCAATGTCTGTACCGGCCAGCAGGGTGTCTGCCAGGTCTTTGACACTTATTGCTTCATTGGTGGTGGCGTGGTCGCCGTTATCGTTGTTCATGCGATGTCTCCGGCCGTCGCGGTGACTGCTTTGTATGCGGCCAGGGATTCATTGATGTGGGGGGCCATTTCAGGGTCTTGGAACCACGGGACGATCTTTCCCAGGGTCACCACGCCTTTTCCTGCCTGGACGACGCATTCCCATTCCCTCAGGCCGGCCAGGTCCGCGACGGACAGGATGTCTTGGCGGCGTGTGGAGGTGCTGTGGGTTGCGGGCCCGTGACCGCTGTTGGTTACCGTTGTCATCTTTTCGTCGTGCTGGCCGATGAGCGCTGAAATGTCGCGCAGGAATCCAGGATCGCGTGCGCCCCCGCCGTAGACGAAGATCCCGGCCGCGTCGATGAGGGTTTTCCAGTCTGACTCGCCAAAGAGGCTGCGCCCCATGGCGGCCGACTGGATGTAGGAGCACACGAGGATCCCGCGGGAGCCGAAATGGGTGTACCACTCGGGCAGTTTGCGGAGTTTCACCGTGTTTCCGAGTTCGTCCAGGTCAACGACGAACGGGACGGGAAGCCGGCCTCCGTTCTCCTCCGAGAGCCGCTCGGCGGTTTCGAAGATCGACTCCCAGAGAATCGTCATCAAACCCGTGACGACCCCTGAGCTTCCCTTGGAGAGGGCTATGAGGGTGTCTTTGCCCTGAAGATACTGCTCTGGTTCGAAAACCGGGATGCCCGGTGTGGGGCGGACCCACTGCATCAGGTGGTCATGGATCAGGGCCGAGGCCATGCGCCGGGCCGACGCCGCGACGGACCCGCGGGTGTCTTCGGGTTGCTGGGACATACCCAGCAGCGAGTCGGCCACGTTGGGGTGCTGGTAACCGTGCTGTCACGAACCGCAATTAGCGTGTTCGCCCTTTGCGGCGGCAAAGCCCGCTTGCATCGCCGCAGGTCTGGTTCATGCCGTTTTGGGAATCACGACTCGTGCCAAACGTGTGTCAATTTGGGGTACACCCCAACCTGACGTCAGGCACCACTCGGGAGGGCTGTCAGGATAGGATCTGAAGTTCCGTTTCTAGACATACCCTATCGAGAGTCATAGGTTTTATCCTGACAGCTTCGGTAGGGTGACTCCGGTGGCAGGTCACGAATCGGGTATACGAGGGTCAGCACGCTGGACCAGAGTGAAGCGCGTCAGCTCGACGGCCAAGCCCTGGATCGGATTTTCAGTGACAAGGCCTCCGGCCGGGACACACTCAGGCCCCAATTGGCTGAACTACTGCGCCAGTGACGGAGACACCGTCGTGGTCCACAGCATGGACCGGCTTGCCCGCAACCTGGATGACCTGCGTGCACTGGTCCAGGCTCTGACCCGAAGAGGCGTGCGCGTGGAGTTCGTCAAGGAACACCTGGTCTTCACCGGCGAGGACTCCCCCATAGCCAATCTCATGCTCTCGGTCATGGGTGCCTTCGCAGAGTTCGAACGGGCCCTTAATTAAGGAACGTCAGCGTGAGGGCATTACTCTGCTGAAGCAACGAGGCGCCTACCACGGACGCAAGAAGGCCCTCACTCCAGAGCGGGCTGCCGAGCAGGTACAACGTGCAGCCGGCGGAGTTCCAAAAACCACTCTTGCCCGCGACTATGGGATCAGCCGGGAAACGGTGTACCAATACCTGCGCCAAGCCGAGGGGTGACACGAGTGCGATGCGTGTAGCCAACAACGCCGATCAGCAGCGGCATCCGCCGCCCCAGGCGGTCCGAGAGGGGCCCGGCCACCAATTGGCCGATGGCGAGGCCCAGCAGACAGGCGGTGATGGTCAACTGGGCCACCGACGTCGTGCTTTGAAGCTCAGCGGTGAGGGCTGGGAGGACCGGAAGGTAAAGGTCCATGGAGATGGGGCCGAAGATGGTCAGCAGGCCGAGCACAATCGCTAGGGGCCGGCCGACCGCCTGCTCGCGTGCGGGAATCGTGGTTTCGACGGCGGTCACGCTGGCTCCGTTCCATGGGTAGGGGCAAAGACTGGGGTGCACGTTCAATACAACGCGGTTATGCCGGTCCAAGCGAGGGCTCTGCCTATCGGCGGCCTGCAAGTCCCCCTCTACTGCGCCCGACGGGGCTTCTATCGCGCCCATACTGTGCAACGCTGGTTGCATGGATCTGGAGGTGTCGCCCGCGCTCACGATTCCGGCGTCGGAACTCGGCTGGCGGTTCTCGCGTTCGTCCGGGCCGGGCGGTCAGCACGTCAACACGACGGACAGCCGCGCAGAACTCTCGTGGAACATCGCCGGCTCCGCGGCGCTTTCGGATGACCAGCGGCTGATGCTGCTCACCCGTCTCGAACGGCGCCTCGTCGCCGGGGTGATCACCGTGGCCGCCTCCGAGCAGCGCTCCCAGCTGCGCAACCGCGAGAGTGCCCTGGCTAAGCTCGCCGACCTCGTGGCTGAAGGTCTGGCACCCGAAGGCCCCCGCCGTCGGGCGACCAAACCCACCCGGGGCTCGAACCGCCGTCGCCTGGCCGCCAAGGAACAGCGGTCGGCGACGAAACGGCAACGGCAGCGGCCGTCCGCCGAGTAGCGCCGTCCAGCCTGGCGCCTGCGGGACCAAGCGTCGCTCCCGCCGTCGGGCCCTATCCCTGCGGGTTTCCGCCCGTTGTGGCCGAGGCGGCTTCGCCTGCGCGACGCACCCAGGTATGCGCAGCCCAGATGAACAGCAGCAGCGCCACGAGGACCAGCCCGGCGTGGCCGAGGTCGAGTTCGGCAAGGAAGGTGGTCACCGGGTCGGTGAGTCCGAGCATCCCGTGCAGTACGCCTGCGATGGTGATGACCGAGATGAACAGGGCAGAGGCCGCGGAGACGCCTGTGATGACCATGTTAAAACCGATACGCCGCCGGGGGTCCACAACGGCGCTTCGGTACATCTTCATCATCGCCACGCCGTTCACCGTGTCGCACAGTGTCATCGCCGCCATAAAGCCGAGGGGCAGCGCCATCAGCGCGGCCGGGGAGATTCCGGCAAGGGCGGCCGTCGCCGTGAGGAGCAGGAACGCGATCGTTGAGGCTGTGTCGAAGCCGAGGCCGAAGAGGAAGCCCAGGACGAAGATGTCGCGCGGGCGATTGACTCGGGAGAGCGGTTTGTCGAGCAGGCGGGCCACGAGCCCGGTCGGTGCCAGTTCCTCGCGGGTGACGGTGGCGCCGTCCTTGACCCGGCGGTACAACAGGGCGGTCCGTCGGAACGCGGCGGCGTTGTAAACACCGATGGTCAGCAGGAACAGGCCCGAGACGGATGCCCCGGTAATGCGCAAAACCACGTTCGCGGGCGAGCCGTCATTAAGTGCGTCCCGAATGATGCCGGCACCACTGACCACAAGTACCCCGGCAAGCACAACCACCATGCTGTGGCCCATGCTGAAGGCGAAGCCTACGCTGACGGGGCTGCGGCCCTGGGCCGCGAAGCGGCGGGTGGAGTTATCGATCGCCGCAATGTGGTCCCAGTCGTAGCTGTGCTTCACACCGGCCAGGTAAGCGGTGATGAGCAGGCCGAGCACGAGAGGACTGTGGTTTGTGCGGAGCGAAACGGCCAGCAGGGTAAGCATGATGACGTGGAGGGCAGCGACGGCCGCGAAGGTCACCGCCAGGCGGCGGGCTGTCGGGAGTGCTTCCCGTTCGTGGTGGTTTAAGAGGGCTTTCATTTAGTACTTTCGAAGGTTGAGACTGGGCTGGCCGTGCCAGCGGAACCGCAGAAAATCGATGCCGGCGCGGATGACTGCATCCAGCGGCTCGGTGGCGCGGGATAAGGCACGGATGACCAGGCCGCCGTCGAGCAGTGACATGCCCAGGTTGCACCCGCCGGCCAGCGGCAGCAGCTCCTCATGCAGCTCGTTCAGCAGCGCGGCGTCCACGCGGGCATCCATGACCAGGAGGGAACCGACGTGCGTGTAGTCCTCGAGGACGGCCATGCCGTTGATCGGGGCGGCGCCGGCCAGCGGGCGGATCAGCAGGTTGTCGAGCACCGCCAGGCGCCCGTCGACCGAGACCTCGTTCCGCAGGCGAATCTCGTCGTAGCCGAACAGGGCGCCGTCCGGGGACCAGCCCGGAGTGACGATCTCGGCCATCACCAGCGAGGCGCTGCCGTGCATCTCAACCACGGTGGCCTGCCGGTAGGTTGCCCCGCGGTAGGCGATCAGCGGGTCTGGCACAGATTCCAGGCTCGCGTTGGGGCCGAGCCGAATGTGCGTCCGCTGTTCGGCACGAGTACCGGGAGTGCGGTAGACCTTCGTCGCCGACTGTGTGGTCAGCAGGAGCCGGGCCCCGGTTTCCACGGCGATGTCGATTTCATACTCGTCGCCGCCGACGTACCCGCCCCCGGGATTGACCACCACGTAGCAGACCTGGCCGGTGTCATCGAGGTAGTGCGGCCGGAGGATGCGCAGCGCGCCCTGGTGGTATTGGCTCGTGGCGATGCAGCGGTCGCCCCGCACACCCACGGTGAGGGCGAGCGTACCGGCGAGTTCGACGGCGGCGCGGCGCACCGGTAGTTCGGGCGCAGACGCACCCGTCACTGGCGGAGGTCAAGCATGAGCACGTCGCGCCTGATCCAGTTGATGACGTGCTCCAGGCCTTCGTCGGTTTTGAGGTTCGTGAAGCAGTAGGGCTTGTTGCCGCGGAACTCGAGAGTGTCCGCCTCCATCACGGAGAGGTCAGCACCCACGTACGGGGCCAGGTCCTTTTTGTTGATGATGAAGAAGTCGGACTTAATCATTCCCTGGCCCGCCTTACGCGGGATCTTCTCGCCCTGCGCCACGTCGATGATGTAGATCGAGAAGTCCACAAGCTCCGGGCTGAATGTGGCCGAAAGGTTGTCTCCCCCGCTTTCGATGAAGACGACTTCGAGGCCGGGGTGGCGCAGCCGCAGCTCCTCCACAGCGGCCGAATTCATCGACGTGTCCTCCCGGATCGCCGTGTGCGGGCAGCCGCCGGTTTCGATTCCGATGATGCGGTCCAGCGGCAGGATCCCATTGGCCGCGAGGATCTTGGCGTCCTCGATGGTGTAGATGTCGTTGGTGATCGCGGCCATCGAAATCTCGGCGCTGAGGTGGCGGGTCAGGCGTTCCACGAGCTGGGTCTTGCCTGCGCCGACAGGACCGCCGACGCCGATTTTGATGAGTTCCATGGTGCTCCTTGCTACGTATTGGGTGCGGCGAACCGCGGACTGCTAGGACATAAACATGCGGACGCGCTGGCGTTCGTGGCGCATCTGGGCGATTTCGAGGCCCGGGGCCGTGATCCCGAAGTCGTCGGCTTCGAGCGCCTGGATGCGGCGGACGGCGTCCATGATCTTGGGATGCGTTCCTAGAAGTACACGCTGCCCGGCGTCCTGCCCGATGGGGATGGCACGGATGGCGTTTTGGGTCAGCGACGTGACCGCCGTGAAGAGGTAGCTCGCGAGCAATTTCTCCAGCGGGACGCCCAGCTGCCTGCCGGCAACGCCGAACGCGACAGCCGGATGACCGGCGCAACGCCTCGATGCCACGTCGGCCGCGTAGCCCGCGAGCCGGGCCCCTGGCGCCACCGTACCGGCGATTGCGAGCATCCGTGCGCCCATCTTGGTCCCCGCTTCGCGGACCTCACGGGGCAGCGCCGCCGCAGCTATCGTCCGGTCGACCCTGGCAATGTCGTCCGCCGAGGACGCCTCGAACGCCAGGCGCAGGGCGAACCCGTCACTGTAGGTCAGTTGGATGCTCACAAACTGGCTCAACCAGTTGGCGAAGCTCGCTTCGCCGTCGATGAGCCCGCGTTCCAGAAACGTCTCCATTCCGAAGGAATGACTGAACCCGCCCGTGGGGAGCGCGGAGTCAGAGAGCTGCAACAGCGGCAGCAGGTACGACGGCGGCTCGTTCACGCGGTCAGTGGGTGTGTTCGGCATGGCGGAACGGCACCGGCACCACACGTTCCTGGCGCGAATACGGCACGCCAACGTGGATCAGGTAGTCCTCTATCGTGTGGTCGTACTGCACCACCATCACGTCGGCCGCGTACTCACTGTCGGCGTCGAAAAACTGCGCCTGCATGTGCCGGTTGCCGAGGTTGTGCGCCACGACCCCCATTTCACGGATGCTTCGCGCGGCAATAACAAGAACGTCAGTTGCCAGGGCAGTCACCACGATGACCGTTTTGGTGTCGCGGAACAGGATGTCGCCGTCGCGGAGATCCCGCACCGGGCCCGCGGAATCGCTGAGCCGGATCCCCAGGTCACGGCCGTGGTCGGTGGTCACCCGCTGGACTTTCTTGACGAGTTCCGCGCTGGGCAGGAGGACCTGTTCCTCGTGGAGGCCGGCCAGTTCGTCGTCGGGGAGATCGCGCCGGTTGGCGATGATGTGGTCGATGATCATGTATGCCCCCTTGGGGATATGTGTCTAAAAGAGGAAGTAGCGCTGCGCCATTGGCAGCACCGTAGAGGGCTCCGCCGTGATTGGCTCGCCGTCGACAGTCACCGAGTAGGTTTCCGGGTCAACGCCGATATCCGGCGTGGCGCCGTTGTGCTTCATGTCTGCTTTGGTGAGGGTGCGGATCCCGCTCACCGGCCGAATCACGCGGCGGAGGCCCAGCTGTTCCGGGACTCCGGCGGCGATGGCGGCCTGGGAGAGGAAGGTGATCGACGAGGCGTGTACCGCGGTGCCGAGCGCCCCGAAGTTGCCTCGCAGGACGCGTGGCTGCGGGGTGGGGATCGAGGCGTTGGGATCTCCCATAACGCTCATGACGGCCTGCCCGCCTTTCAGCACGAGCTCGGGCTTGACGCCGAAGAACATTGGGTCCCAGAGCACAAGGTCGGCAAATTTGCCCTCCTCGATGCTTCCGACCGAGTCCGAGATGCCGTGCGCGATCGCCGGGTTAATCGTGTATTTGGCCACGTAGCGCTTGAGCCGGAAGTTGTCTCCCACCTCGGGATCGCCGTCGAGCTTTCCGCGTTGGCGCTTCATGGCGTCCGCTACCTGCCACGTCCGCAGGACCACCTCGCCTACCCGGCCCATGGCCTGGGAGTCGGAGCTGGTGATGGAGAAGATGCCCATGTCATGCAGCACGTCCTCAGCTGCGATGGTCTCCTTGCGGATACGCGAATCGGCGAAGGCCACATCCTCGGGGATGTCCGGGCTCAGGTGGTGGCAGACCATCAGCATGTCGAGGTGTTCGTCAATGGTGTTGACCGTGTACGGCAGGGTGGGATTGGTCGACGCCGGCAGGACGTTGGGCAGCGCCGCTATCTTGATGATGTCCGGAGCGTGCCCGCCGCCGGCGCCTTCGGTGTGGAACGTGTGGATGACGCGGCCGCCGATGGCCCGGATGGTGTCTTCGACGAAGCCGCACTCGTTGAGTGTGTCGGAGTGGATGGCCACCTGCACGTCATACTCATCAGCCACGCGCAACGACATGTCGATCGAGGACGTGGTGGCGCCCCAGTCCTCGTGTACCTTCAGCCCGATGGCGCCGGCCCGGATCTGCTCCGCGAGGGGCTCGATGGCACTGGCGTGGCCCTTGCCGAGCAGGCCGATATTGATCGGGAGGTTCTCCACGGCCTGAAGCATGCGTGAAATGTGCCAGGCGCCCGGCGTAACGGTGGTGGCCTTGCTTGCGTCGCTCGGTCCGGTCCCGCCACCGATCAGGGTGGTGATCCCCGAGGCCAGGGCCACGGGCACCTGATCGGGACTCACGAAGTGCACGTGCGTATCAATGCCGCCCGCGGTGAGGATCTTGCCCTCGCCTGCGATGATGTCGGTTGCGACGCCGATGGTGATGTTCACGCCCCGGGAAATCTGGGGGTTGCCGGCCTTGCCGATTTTGAAGATGTGCCCGTCGCGTAAGGCCACATCGGCTTTGTAGATGCCGGTGTAGTCAAGCACGATCACGTTTGTGATCACGGTGTCCGGAATGTCGTCGTCCCGGACCAGCTGCCCGTTCTGGCCCATGCCGTCACGGATGACCTTGCCGCCGCCAAACACGACCTCTTCACCGTAGTTGGTGTGATCGTGCTCAATTTCGAGGAACAGATCCGTGTCGGCCAGGCGAACGGCGTCGCCCGTGGTGGGGCCGTAGAGATCCGAGTATTCCTTGCGGCTCAGTTCGAAGCTCATTTGGTGTCGTCCTGGAGGGAGATCAGGCCGCGGCTCGGCTCGAGCGGGCCGTTGATGCGGTCCCGGAACCCGTAGACCGCCCGCTCGCCCGAGAGAGCGAGCAGGTTGACCGTCTTGGCATCTCCGGGCTCGAACCGCACCGCGGTTCCCGCCGGGATGTCCAGCCGTAAGCCGTGGGCCGCGTCCCGGTCGAATTCGAGGGCATCATTCACCTCGAAGAAATGGTAGTGGGACCCCACCTGGATGGGGCGGTCACCGCGGTTGATCACGGCGAGGGCGCGGGGAAGGAGGCCCGCATTGCACGTCACGGGCTCCGTCCGGAGGATGTATTCGCCGGGTTTCATGGGGGGCTCCTTTGCCTAGCGAATCGGGTTGTGCACGGTGACGAGCTTGGTGCCGTCCGGGAACGTCGCTTCGACCTGGACGTCCTGGATCATGTCGGCGACACCTTCCATGACATCTTCCCTCGTCAGGATAGTCGTGCCGTAGCTCATGAGGTCCGCAACCCGGCGTCCGTCGCGGGCGCCCTCGACCAGCTCATACGTAAGAATCGCGACGGATTCCGGATGGTTGAGCTTGAGTCCGCGTTTTTGCCGCCGTCGTGCAAGATCGGCAGCAACCACGATCATCAGTTTTTCGTTTTCGCGTGGTGTCAGATGCATAAAAGCCTCCTAATCATTCGCGATAAATCGCGAGCTCCCACTCGTTATCTACAACCGGCCAAAGAAGCGACCGGGAGGCCCGTGGATGACTGCAGACTATCAGAATCCCGCCGCAGTACACCCCAACCAAATCAGCCGAATCGCGCGGGTCACCCCGCCGCTTAGGCTCGCACCCACTCACGCACCAGCGCAACGAATTCGTCCTGCCGGGCTGCTGCAGCCTCCGCGCTAGGAAAGATCACCTGGCCGCGGTCCTGCCCGATCATTTCCAACAGCCCAGTCCACTTGGACGCAGCAAAATGAAAGTCATCCTCGACGGTCTTTGCCCCGCGGTGAAAAATCAGCTGCACGTGATGAAGCGGCCGCAAGTTGAAAGTGACCCGGTCAACAGAGTTGAAGCAGAAGCTCGGTGCCCTCCACTTAATACGCTCCGTAATTGCTTCGTCGGCGTCCAGGACAGCCACCCGAAGGCGCTCAATCACAGGCCTCAACGGGTGGTCCAGCGACTCAAGAAACGAATCAACCACCGGGTTTCGATTTAGTGTCATGAAGCATAGTCAAACACCTTGGACTTCCGTCCGGGCCGGCGCGGATCCCGGCCGCGGCGCGGACTGTAGCACTAGAGTGTGTTTCATCTGGGGACCGGGTAGTTTCCGCGGCCCCGGGATCCGCGGTGATGAAAGGCCGGACCTTCCTTGCGAAGCAGAGCCGAAGTCAGGCAGCGAAGGCCAGGCGGCCTGCATCGTCAAAGTCTCCCTAGTCCCGTACCTGCACATAGTGATCGATCACGTAGTCCGCGATGGACATGCACGATGTGGCCGCCGGCGACGGCGCATTGCGCAGCAGGGTCACCGGCCCGACCCGGTCGACAGCGAAGTCGTCGAGCAGCGAACCGTCACGGCCCCACGCCTGTGCCCGGACGCCGGACGCCGTCTTCACCGCCAGATCGGACACGGTGAGCTCGGGGATGAAGCGCTTCGCCTTCCGGTAGTAGATGGACTTCACCAGCGATGCGCTGATCTCGTCAATGCCCATCCGCCAATGCTTCCTGGCCAGCGGAAGGGACCCCGGCCAGGTCAGGGACTCCCAAGTGTCCTTGAGCGAGACGGTGCGCCAGCCGTAACCCTCCCTGGCCAGGGCCGGGACGGCGTTTGGGCCGACGTGGACGTCGTCGTACACGCCACGGGTGAAGTGCACGCCGAGGAACGGGAACCGCGGGTCTGGCACAGGGTAGATCATGCCCCTGACCAGATCGTTGCGTTCTGGATTCAGCGCCCAGTATTCGCCGCGGAAGGGCAGGATTTTCGGCGAAGGGTCGGCACCCACCAGGCGGGCCACGGCATCGGACTGCAATCCGGCGCAGGCCACCACCCGGTCGAAGACGTGCTCCGACACGGGGGTCACCACGCGCACTCCGGTCGGTTCGATGACCACGGACACCACCTCCTGCCCGAGGATGATGGTGCCGCCCGCCATGCGGACGTCCTGTGCCATCGCTTCGGTTATGGCCGGATAGTCGACGGCGGCGGTGTGGGGTGAGTGGACCGCCGCCACGCCTGCCACATGCGGTTCGATGCCGTGCAGCTGCGCTACGTCATCGATGCGGGCAAGCCCGGGCACGCCGTTGGCCTTGGATCGCTTTTCGATTTCGGCCAGGGCAGGCAGCTCCGTTTCGTCGACGGCGACAACCAGCTTGCCCACCTCACGGTAGGGGAGGCTTTTCTCCCGGCAGTACTCTTCGAGCGCGGACCGGCCCGCTACGCACAGCTGCGCTTTGAGCGACCCTTCGGCGTAGTAGAGGCCCGCATGCACCACCCCCGAGTTGTGGCCGGTCTGGTGTGCGGCCAGCCGGTCCTCCTTCTCAAAGACCGTGACGTCCCCGATCCCGCGCCGCATAAAGGCCCGGGCGACGGCGATGCCCACGATCCCGCCGCCGATGATTCCAATGCGTTCACTCACGTCAGGCCGTCCTTATCGCCGGGGTTTGACCAGCGTATAGAACGGGCATCCGGACGGGAAGTGTCAGCCGATCAGCGCCAGCACGGCCCCGGCGTTCACAACGCCGCCGGCTTCTGCGCGGATCCCGGTCAGCGTTCCGGCGCGGTGGGCGGCCACCTGGGTCTCCATCTTCATCGCCTCAAGAACCACGACGGCGTCTCCCGCAGACACCTCGGCGCCCGGCTCCACGAGCCACTTCACCACAGTCCCGGCCATGCCTGCCCGCAGCTCGCCGGGATCGGCGGCGTCACCAGCGGCAGCACCGCCGTCGGCAGCGCCATCCAAACCAGCCCCATCCAGGGAAACCCCCGCCGGAACGGCCGCGCCGGAGCGCGCCCAGCCATCCAGCAGGTCCGCCGGCAGGCCGACGGCGAGGCGCCGGCCGTCGATGTCGACGGTAATGGTGCGGCGCTCACCGTCCGGGACGGACGTGCCGAACTCCGGATCAGCCGCGATGGAATCCGCGAAGTCAGTCTCGATCCAGCGCGTGTGGATGCCAAGCGCGGTCTCGGAGGTGAAGTCCGGCGCCTGGACCACGGCCCGGTGGAACGGCAGGACGGTGGCCACGCCGGTGATTTCCATTTCGGCGAGGGCACGGCGGGCACGGCGGAGCGCCTGCTGCCGGTCGGCACCGGTGACGATCAGCTTGGCCAGCAAGGAATCGAACTGCGGCGCCACAACCGAGCCGGAGCGGACCCCGGAGTCCAGCCGGATGCCGGGACCCGTCGGGCCGCTGAACGTCGCGATGGTGCCGGGCGACGGCAGGAAGCCCCGGCCCACATCCTCGGCGTTGAGCCGGAATTCAAACGAGTGACCGCGCGGCGTGGGATCGGCGGTGAAGCGCAGCGGCTCGCCGGCGGCGATCCGGAACTGCTCCTGGACCAGGTCCACGCCGGTGGTCTCCTCGGTGATGGGGTGCTCCACCTGCAGGCGCGTGTTCACCTCGAGGAACGCGACGGTACCGTCGGCAGCCACCAGGAACTCCACCGTCCCGGCCCCGGAATAGGAGGCTTCGCGGCACACTGCCTTGGCGGCGTCGTAAATCTGTTGGGTCTGCACTTCGGTCAGGAAGGGCGCGGGGGCCTCTTCCACCAGTTTCTGGTGCCGGCGCTGCAACGAGCAGTCGCGGGTGCCCACCACCACCACGTTGCCGTGCTGGTCCGCCAGGACCTGCGCCTCCACGTGCCGGGGCCGGTCCAGGTACCGCTCCACAAAGCACTCGCCGCGGCCGAAGGCCACCACCGCTTCACGGACCGCAGAATCGAAGGACTCCTCGATCTGGTCCATCTCGCGGACCACCTTCAGCCCGCGCCCGCCGCCGCCGAAGGCCGCCTTGATGGCGATCGGCAGGCCGTGCTCCTCGGCGAACTCGCGGACCTCCGCAGCCGAATCCACCGGACCGTCGGTGCCGGCCACCAAGGGGGCACCGGCCCGGACGGCGATCTCGCGCGCCGTGATCTTGTTGCCCAGCTGCCGGATGGCCTCCGGGTTAGGCCCGATCCAGGTCAGACCGGCATCCAGGACCGCCTGTGCAAAGCCGGCGTTCTCGGACAGGAAGCCGTATCCCGGGTGCACCGCGTCCGCCCCGGATTCCGTGGCCACGCGCAGGAGGTTGGGGATATCGAGGTAGGTTTCCGACGGCGCGTTGCCGCCCAGGCTGTACGCCTCGGTGGCGGCGCCCACGTGCATGGCGTCGGCATCGACGTCGGCGTAGACGGCCACGGACTCCAGTCCGGCGTCTTCGCAGGCGCGGGCGATGCGGACGGCGATTTCTCCGCGGTTGGCGATCAGGACCTTGCGCATGAGTTGCTCACTTTGTCTGGGAAATGTCTAGGGATGATTCGGACAAGCTGGTGGGCAGCCCGTAGCCGGGAGCCCAGCGGAACCGGATGGACCCGCCGATGGGAACCTGGGCGGCCAGGTCCAGCTGGTGATCCACCACAACGGCGATCACGGGGTAGCCGCCGGTGATGGGGTGGTCGGCCAGGAAGAGAACCGGCTGTCCCTCCGGCGGAATCTGCAGCGCGCCGGCCATGGTTCCCTCGCTGGGCAGCTCCCCGTCCCGGCTTCGGCTGAGCGCCTCACCGTCCAGGCGCATGCCCACGCGGTTCGAGCGGGGCGTCACCGCCCAGTCCTGGGCGCAGAGTGCTTCCAGCGCGGCGGCGTCAAACCAGTCATCGCGGGGTCCGGGAACGATGTCCAGGACCGTGACGCCGGTGTCCGGGAAGTCGGGCTGCAGCTCGGGGTTGCCCACCACGTTGGAGGACGTGGCGGCGCCGGCGCCCAGCAGCTGCCCGGCGGCCAGCGGTGCAGGCCCGATCCCGGACATGGTGTCCGTGGACCGGCTTCCCAGGACCGCAGCCGCAGCCGCCCCGCCGCGGATGGCCAGGTAGCTGCGGAAGCCGAGCTCGGGCGCTCCGATGGTCAGGATCTCGCCGTCGAGCAGGGCAAACGCCGTGGCCATGGGCACCTCGCGCACCCGCTCGGGCCGGTCAAACTCGGACTGGTTAAACTCTGACTCGTCACCTTCGTCTTCCGGAGCGTCCGAGTCGGGAACGTCCGACGGCGTCACCACGGTCAGTGCCGACGGCGCGCCGGCCACAGCAAGCACCTGGTCCCCCACAGCCTGCACTCGCAGGCCGCCGGCAACGGATTCGACGACGGCGGCCGACGGGTCGTTGCCCACGATCCGGTTGGCGCGGCGCAGGGAGGAGCGGTCCAGTGCCCCGGCTGAAGACACCCCGAGCCCGGCATGACCGGGGCGGCCGAGGTCCTGGATCAGGCTCTGGAGTCCGGGCGACAGGATCAGCAGACCGGGCCGGACGTCCGTTTCCCCGGAGGTCAGGGCTTCGGAATCCGTCGACGCAACGTGCGGCGCCGCGACTTCAATGAGCTCGCGCACCGCCTGGAACTGCACGCGGTCACCGGGCGCGGCTAGGGCCGGCTGCTCCCGGCTGAGGTCCCACATGGGTGCGGCGGTGCGGCCGATCAGCTGCCAGCCGCCCGGGGATTTCCGCGGGTACACGGCCGAATAGTTGCCGGCAAGGGCCACGGAACCTGCGGGGACAGCTGTCCGGGGCGAACTCCGGCGCGGGACTTCAAGTACCTGGTTCTCCCCCACCATGTAGCTAAAACCCGGGGCGAAGCCGCCGAACGCAACCGTCCAGACCTGTCCGGTGTGGGCGGCGATGACGCCGTCAGCGCCCAGGCCGGTGAGCCGTCCCACTTCGGCGAGGTCGTCGCCGTCGTACACGGTCTCAATCTGCACCAGTTTGCCTTCGGCGTGGGACTGGACCGTCAGGTCCATCTCCAGCAGCAGGGCCGCCATCCGGCGCGCCGCAGCGGGTGAATCCGCCTTGACCATCACGGTTTCTGCGGCGGCAAGGACGTCCACCTGGCCGGGCAGTGGCTGCTCCAGCAGGAGGGCCTGGAGGGCCAGGACGTCGTGGAGCCCTGAGAGTTCGGCGAGCACCGCCGTCGTACCTACCGGCCTGACTGCGAGCACCCGGGCCGCGGCAGCGGGCTTGCTGACTGTTTCCATGGGGATCAGGCCGCGCCGCTCAGGCGTGGCTCTCCTGGGCGCCGTCGTTGTGCAGCAGGCGGAAGTCCTCTTCCGGCTGCGGGTTCCGGCCGATGGCCAGGCCCACGATGGTGACGATGGACGCCAGCAGCAGGTAACCGGCGATCAGGTACCAGTTGCCGGAGGCCGCGTAGAGGGCGGTGAAGATCAACGGCGCCACAGCACCACCGATCACACCCGCCAGGGTGTAGGCCAGGGAGCTGCCGGCGTAACGCAGGCGGGCCGGGAACTGCTCGGTGATGTAGGCAGCCTGCGGTCCGTACATAAAGGCGTGCAGGGCCAGGCCCACCACAACGCCGATGATCAGCATGACCTCGGACCGGCCCTGGATGATGAGGAAGAACACCGGGATCCAGGCGGCAGTTGCGGCGGCCGCAATGCCGTACACCATGCGGCGGTTGAAGCGGTCGGTCAGGGCGCCGGCGGCCGGGATCAGGAAGAGCTGGAACGCGGAGCCGATCAGGATGGCGGCCAGCACGTCGCCGGTGGTCATGCCCAGTTCCTTGGTGGCGTAGACGGCCACAAAGACGGTGAAGAGCGCGTAAAGGACGTCCGGGCAGACGCGGGACAGTGCGGCGGAGATCAGCGCGCGGGGCTGCGTGGTGAAGACTTCCTTGATCGGTGCCTTCGGCTGGTCGCCGTGGGCCGCGATGGCCTTGAACACCGGGGTTTCCTCAAGCTTGAGGCGGATGATCAGGCCGAAGGCCACGAGCAGAGCTGAGGCCAGGAACGCCACGCGCCAGCCCCACGAGAGGAATGCTTCAGTGCTGAGGGAGGCGGCGAGGATGGCCAGGACGCCGTTGGCCATAAGGTTGCCGGCGGGCGGGCCGATCTGGGCTGCGGAAGACCAGAAACCGCGCTTTTTGGGATCGCCGAACTCGCTGGACAGCAGCACAGCACCGCCCCATTCGCCGCCGACGCCGATGCCCTGGCCCAGGCGCAGGAGCACCAGGATGATGGGGGCCCATATCCCGATCACGGAGTAATCGGGCAGCGCGCCGATGAGGACGGTGGCGACGCCGATCAGCACCAGTGTGAAGACCAGAACGTACTTGCGGCCCACTTTGTCGCCGAGGCGGCCGAAGATGATGCCGCCGATCGGGCGGGCGAGGTAGCCCACCGCGAAGGCAGAGAAGGACAGCAGGAGCCCCACGAATTCATCGTTCGAGGGGAAGAAGATCTTGGGAAAAACAAGGGCTGACGCCACCGAATAGATGGCGAAGTCGTAGTACTCCAGCGAGGTGCCGGTGAGGCTGGCGACGTACGCCTTGAGCGCACCGGGCGGCGGCTTCCTTGCCGCGGCCTTTGCTGCCTTGTTGGTGCTGGTCATGGTTTCCTCCGGGGGGATGAGGGGTGGTGCGGGAGGCCTGCGTGCGGCCATGGGATGGGGCTAGAGGAACGAGCCGATGCTGACACCGGCGTCGCCGAGAGCGGACTTCACTGCAGTGGCCATCGCTACGGCCCCCGGTGAGTCACCATGCACGCAGATGCTTTCTGCGCGGATTTGAAGGATGGAACCGTCGATTGCGCGGACCGCTGATTCAGTGGCCATCCGTAGGACATGTTCCGCCACCAGTGCGGGATTCTCAAGCACTGCGCCGGGCTGGGAGCGCGAGACGAGCGTGCCGTCCGGATTGTAGGCCCGGTCCGCGAACGCTTCGGGGATTGCCCGCAGGCCGGCTTCTTCTGCAAGCCGCAGAACTTCCGAGCCTGGGAGGCCGAGGATCGGCAGGTTGGGGTCAACCGATTTCACGGCGTCGACGACGGCGTGGGCCTGCGCTGTGTGCGTCACGATGGCGTTGTACAGTCCGCCGTGCGGCTTCACATACCGGACCCGGGCTCCCTCAACCGCGGCCAGAGCCTGCAGGGCACCGATCTGGTACACCACGTCGTCGGCCAGTTCTGTGGGGCTGATGTCCATAAAACGGCGTCCGAAACCGGCGAGGTCCCGGTAGCCGACGTGGGCACCAATGACGACGCCCGCAGCAGCCGCCTCGCGGCAGGTCCTGCGGATGACACTGGGATCGCCGGCGTGGAATCCGCAGGCCACGTTCGCGCTCGAAACCGAGCCGAACATCGCCAGGTCGTCGCCGAGGCTCCATCGTCCGAAGGACTCGCCGACGTCGCTGTTCAGGTCAATCGTTGCCATTTGTGATCCCCGTCTCATTGAGTGGTCCTACTAGGATGCACTAAATTTACAGATTGTTCAACAATCCTTCGATTCCACAATGTGACGATCGTGTAAATTCTCGTGTATGGCCTCTTCAGACCCGCCCGTCCCCTCTTCCCGCGCCTCTTCCCGCGATTCGACGGCTACAACGGCGGACCGGGGTACCCGGACGCCCGCAGGGCGCCTTCGCGTGTCCGTTCCGTCCGTGGCGGAGCGCGTGGCGGGTGAACTCCGCCTGCAGCTGGCGGAGGGAGCCCTGCTCCCGGGAACGAGGCTCACCGAATCCACCATTGCGGAGGACCTGGGCGTCTCACGCAACACGGTGCGTGAGGCCTTCGTTGAACTTGCCAGCGAACGCCTGGTGGTCCGTCATCCCAACCGCGGTGTCTTTGTGGCAAGTCTGGAGGCAGAGGACATCCACGACGTATATACGGTCCGCCGCGCCATCGAGGTCAGCGCCCTGCGCGCCGGAGGCAGCCCGGAGGATGTGGCCGCCGTCCGGGCCGCCGTCGAGGAAGGCAAGCGCGCCGCGGCAGCCGGTGATGACGAAGCCCTGGGCACCGCGAACCAGCACTTCCACGGCGCCATTGTGGCCATGGCCGGAAGCCCGCGGCTGAACAGCATCATGGGCCAGGTGCTGGCCGAGATGCGCCTGTTCTTCCACAAAGCCACGGTTGACGCACAGTTTTACCAGCACTATCTGACGGACAACGAGGCGATCTGCCTGGCCCTGGAGTCCGGGGAACTGGACCGTGCGGCTGACCTTCTACTCGCGTATCTGGACCGCTCCGAGGACAACCTGAGCGAGGTGCACGGGGACGCGGCCGACGCTGAATAAAGCCGTGGGCCGCGGCCGCCGTGAGCTACTTCGCGGCAGGCACCGGAGCGGGAACCTCGCCTGTGGGCCGGCCCGCGTCAGCGGCGGCACCGGGGTTCGGTTTGACCTTGAGGCGCTTGCCGATGGCCGCTCCGCCGCCCTTGCCGCTGCGGTTTTTGTTGAAGATATCGAAGCCGACGGCGAGAAGCAGCACCAAGCCCTTGATGAGCTGCTGGTAGTCCGTGCCGAGGCCCAGGATGGACATGCCATTGTTCAGCACACCCATGATCAGGCCGCCGATCATGGCTCCGGCCACCGTGCCGACGCCGCCCTGGACTGCAGCACCGCCGATGAACGCCGCCGCGATCGAGTCCAGTTCGAAGCCGGTGCCGCCGGCCGGTTGCGCGGAGTTGAGCCTGGCGGTGAACACCAGGCCTGCCAGTGCGGCGAGGACGCCCATGTTCACGAAGAGGCGAAACGTGACCGCCTTGGTCTTGATGCCGGACAGTTCCGCGGCGTGGAGGTTGCCGCCGATCGCATAGGTGTGCCGGCCAAAGACGCTGTTATTCATCAGGGCCGTGTAGACGATCACCAGGACCGCGAGCACAATCAGGACGATCGGGGTGCCGCGGTAGCTTGCCAGCAGGAACGTGATGATCAGCATGAGCAGGGTAATGAACGCAGTCTTGATGACGAACCAGGCCATCGGTTCATTCTCGAGATCGAACTTCTTCCGGATCCGGCGTTCCTTGACCGCCTGGATGACCAGCGCCAGGGTGGCGCCCACGCCCAGGATGACCGTCAGCCATTCCAGCACCGAGGTGCCGCCGGAGATGTCCGGCAGGAAGCCGCCGCCCAGGGCCCGCAGCTCGGCCGGGAAGGGCGTGATCTGCTGGTTCTTGAGGGTGATCAGGGTCAGGCCTCGGAAGATGAGCATTCCGGCGAGGGTGACGATGAAGGCGGGAATCCCGACGTACGCAATCCAGTATCCCTGCCAGGCTCCCACCAGCGCGCCGACCAGCAGGCAGGCGGGGATGGCGATCCACCAGGCCCAGCCCCAGTGCACGATCATCACACCGGCGACGGCTCCGATGAAGCCGGCGATCGATCCGACGGACAGGTCGATGTGGCCGGCGATGATCACCATCACCATGCCGATGGCCAGGATGAGGATGTAGCTGTTTTGGACCACCAGGTTGGTGACGTTCTGCGGCTGCAGCAGGATCCCGTCGGTCAGGACCTGGAACAGCAGCACGATCAGGATCAGGGCGACAAAGATGCCAACCTGGCGGAGGCGGCTTGTCAGGAAGCCCAGGGATTCTCGGAGGGCGGACATGTTCGCTATTCCTTCTCTTTGGTCATGAAATGCATGAGGGTTTCCTGCGATGCTTCGGCGATGGGGACCTCGCCGGTGATGTGCCCGGCGGACAGTGTGTAGATCCTGTCGCAGATACCCAGCAGTTCGGGCAGTTCGGAGGAGATCACAATGACTGCCTTTCCTTCGGCGGCAAGCTTCGCGATGATCGTGTAGATCTCAAACTTCGCGCCGACGTCGATCCCGCGGGTGGGTTCGTCGAGGATCAGCACGTCCGGGTCGGAGAACATCCACTTGCTCAGCACCACTTTCTGCTGGTTGCCGCCGGACAGCTTGCCCGTGATGGCCGCAACTGACGGCGCCTTGATGTTCATGCTTTTCCGGTAGTCGTTGGCCACGACGGTTTCCTGGTTCTTGTCCACCCAGCCGCCCTTGACCAGCTTGGGAAGGGCGGCCATGGACACGTTCCGCTTGATGTCCTCGATGAGGTTCAGGCCATAGCGTTTGCGGTCCTCGGTGGCGTAGGCGATCCCGTGCTTGATGGCGGCGGAAACGGTGCCGGTGTTGATTTCGACACCGTGCTTGAAGACTTTGCCGGACGTTGCGGTGCCGTAGCTGCGGCCGAACACGCTCATGGCCAGCTCGGTCCTGCCGGCGCCCATCAGCCCGGCCAGGCCCACCACCTCCCCCTGGCGGACGTTGAGGCTGGCGTTGTTGACCACCATCCGGCTGTGGTCCTGCGGGTGCCGGACAGACCAGTCCTCGATCCGCAGGACTTCCCCACCGATCCGGGGAGTCCGGTCCGGGTAGAGGCTTTCCAGGTCCCGGCCCACCATGCCGCGGATGATGCGTTCCTGCGTGATTCCGCCCTCGCCCAGGCGGAGGGTTTCGATGGTCTTGCCGTCCCGGATGATGGTGACGGCGTCCGCGACCTTGCGGATCTCGTTGAGCTTGTGGCTGATGATGATGGACGTAACGCCCTGGCCTTTGAGGTGCAGGATCAGGTCCAGCAGGTGGCCCGAGTCCTCGTCGTTGAGTGCCGCCGTCGGTTCGTCAAGAATGAGGAGCTTGACCTCCTTCGAGAGCGCCTTGGCGATTTCCACGAGCTGCTGCTTGCCCACGCTGATCTGCTGCACGGGAGTGACCGGGTTCTCGCTCAGGCCCACCCGGGCCAGGAGTTTCGCGGCCTCCAGGTTGGTTTTCCGCCAGTCCACCCAGCCGCGCTTGGCCTGTTCGTTGCCAAGGTAGATGTTCTCGGCGATCGACAGGTAGGGGCTCAGCGCCAGTTCCTGGTGGATGATCACGATTCCGCGTTTCTCGCTGTCGCTGATGCTGGAGAAGTTGCAGGGCTCGTTTTCGAACAGGATGTCGCCGTCGAAGGAGCTGTGCGGGTAGACGCCGGACAGCACCTTCATCAGGGTGGATTTTCCGGCACCGTTTTCGCCGCAAATGGCATGGACCTCGCCGCGGTTCACCTGCAGGGTGACATCCTGGAGTGCCTTCACGCCCGGGAAGGTCTTGGTGATTCCTCGCATTTGAAGAATGGGTGTGTTCATCGCCAATTCTCACTGACTGGTAGTACCTGGGACGGCCTGCGGCTGCAGGGGTCTACGGGAAGGGAGGCGGCCAGGACCCGACGGCGGGCCGCCTCCCTTCGAAGTGGCTACTTGACGTCGGCCTCGGTGTAGTAGCTGGAGTCGATGAGTTCCTTTTTGTAGTTCTCATCCGTGATGATCACGGACTTGAGCAGGTAGGCCGGGACCACCTTGACCTTGTTGTTGTAGGTCTTGGTGTCGTTGACCTCGGGCTCCTGGCCCTTCAGGAGGGCGTCCACCATCTTCACGGCCTGCGCACCCAGCTGGCGGGTGTCCTTGAAGATCGTGGAGTACTGCTCGCCGGCGGTGATGGACTTGACCGAACCCTTTTCAGCGTCCTGGCCGGTGACGATCGGCAGGCTTCCCTTGGCATAGCCGCCGGTGCTGGTCAGGGCGGAGATGATGCCGATGGAGAGCCCGTCATACGGTGAGAGGACGCCGTCGAGCTTGGTGCCGGAGCTGTAGGCGGCGGTGAGGATGTCTTCCATGCGCTTCTGGGCCACGGGGGCCTGCCAGCGAAGGATGGCTGCCTGCTCGAACTTGGTCTGTCCGCTGGGTACCTTCAGGGTGCCGGCGTCCAGGTACGGCTGGAGGGTGTCCATGGCGCCGGTCCAGAAGAAGTTGGCATTGTTGTCATCCGGGCTGCCGGCAAAGAGCTCCACGTTGAAGGGGCCCTTGCCGTCCACCTTTTTGCCGGCGGCATCAACCAGGCCCAGGCCGGTCAGCAGCGACGTGGCCTGCTGCACGCCCACGGTGTAGTTGTCGAAGGTGGTGTAGAAGTCGACGTTCGGCGTGCCGTTGATGAGCCGGTCGTAGGCGATGACCTTGACGTTCTGTTCCTTGGCTTTGGCGAGGACGTCGGTCAGCGTGGTGCCGTCAATGGCCGCCACGATCAGGGCCTTGGCGCCCTTGGTGAGCATGTTCTCGATCTGCGCCACCTGGGTCGGGATGTCATCGTTCGCGTACTGCAGGTCGGCCTTGTAACCGAGCTTCGAAACGGAGCCGGAGACGTTCTTGCCGTCCGCGATCCACCGCTCCGAGGTCTGCGTCGGCATCGAGATCCCCACGAGGGAGCCGGCCGCGTCGGCGGCGGTGGGCTCGGCGGCGGAGCCGCCCCGGCTGCCGCAGCCGGTGGCCCCGACGGTCACAGCGAGGACAACCGCAACGGTGCCCAGGATTTTTCTGATCTTCACAATTTTCTCCTTTCGCGGACCCCGTGGTCCGCGAAGTTGCTGATCGCAGCCCTGCACGTCGTTGTGCCCCCTGCGGGGGCGGGTAACAGCGGGAGGATTGCGTAGGTCTGGATGGAACGGAGATTCAGCCGGTGAGGGATCTCCGGCAAATTGTTATCGCTAACAACTGGGTACAAACATAGCTTTTCAAGACATGTGAGTCAACACACATTCGGCGCTAATCTTAGACCGATCCACAGCGAATTCTCACAGTCTAGGGACGCGTCAGGTGGCGAAGATGCGCCAGGAAGCGCCGTGTGAGGCTCCGGGTTTGAGCCACACAAGGTCCGTCCCGGTGTTGAACGCGTCCGGCGGGCAGGTCATCGGTTCGACGGCGAGCCCCAGCCGGGTGGGCAGCGGCGGTTCCGTGTCCCCGGTGTAGAGCTGCACCCAGCCGCAGCTGCGGTCCCAGGCCATGCCGACGGCGGTGCCGCCCGGGTCCCGGACCACCACGCGGGCCTCCCCTCCGCCGTCGAACGCAATATCCGTGAAGGCATGGTCGATCGCCGTGGGGCCAATAACGCGGCCCTCGCGGAAGTCATAGTCGTGCCCCGCAACCGGGCGGGTGGCAAGCGGCAGCAGCCTGTCGGCCGTCACCTCTAGGAAGGTACCTGCGGGGACCTCCAGGCTCCATTCGTCCAGCGGCGCCGGCCCTGCCAGTAGATAGGGGTGGGGGCACACGCCGTAGGGCGCGGCCCGCTCCCCCACATTGGCTGCGGTCACGGCAGTGTGCAGGCCGTCGCTGTCCAGCCGGTAGCAGGCCGTGATGGTCAACGCGAAGGGGTAGCCCGGCGTCGGCCCGATGCTGCTGGACATCGTGAGCGCGGACTCTGTCCGGGCCTCCAGCGTCCAGTCGAGCTCGGGCGTGAAGCCGTGCAGGGCGCACTGCCGGGCCGGTTCGTTCACCGGTACCCGGTAGTCCACGCCGTCAAAGGCATACTTCCCGTCGGGGATCCGGTTTGGCCAGGGCGCGACGACAACGCCGCGGAAGTGTGGGTTGGGCCCGCCGGCCGGGAACGGGACCACGAGGTCCCGTCCCCCGTGCTGCAGCACACGCACCGCCGCTCCCCGCGCGGTAATCAGCGCGGTGTACTGCCCGTACCGAAGCCCGTATTCGGCTCCGTTCACAGCCCGCCGGCCAGCTTGTAGTAGGCGGCGTTCCAGGCGAGTTCCTTCTTGAAACCGCGGATGGTGGTGCCGTCGTCAATGGTCAGCAGCTCCGTTTGGGCGATCTCGGCGAAGTCCTCGAACACGTCCATGCCGACGGCGGTGGTCAGGACGGTATGGTGCGCGGCGCCGGCGGTAAGCCAGGCGGCGGCCGAAGTAGCGAAATCCGGTTTGGGCTGCCAGAGCGCGCGGGCCACGGGCAGGTTCGGCAGCGGCTCGTCCAAGTCCACGACGTCGACGGCGTTCGCCACGAGCCGGAATCGGTCGCGCATGTCCGAAAGGGCAACCACAACGCCAGGGCCGGCGTCGGTGTCGAAGACCATCCGCACCGGGTCTTCCTTGCCGCCGATGCCCAACGGGTGGATTTCGACGCGCGGTTTGGTGGCAGTCAGGGAGGGGCAGACCTCGAGCATGTGGGCGCCCAGGATCTTCTCTGCCCCGGGGACGAGGTGGTACGTGTAGTCCTCCATCAGCGAGGCGCCGCCCGGCAGGCCTGCACCCATGACCTTGGCCGCCCGGACCAAGATGGCGGTCTTCCAGTCGCCCTCGGCGCCGAAACCGTAGCCGTCGGCCATCAACCGCTGGACCGCCATGCCCGGCAGCTGTCGCAGCGCGCCCAGATCTTCGAAGGAGGTGGTGAACGCGGCAGAGCCGTTCGCCTCCAGGAAGCTGCGCAGCCCCAGCTCGATCCGGGCACTGTAGCGCAGCGACTCGTACCGGGCTCCCCCGGCCTTCAGCTCCGGGACCACCTCGTACAGGCGCTCGTACTCCGCAACCAGCGCGTCGACGTCGGACTCTGCGGCGCCGTGCACGGCGTCGGCGAGCTCGTTGACGGACCAGGTGTTGACGGAGACGCCGAACCGCAACTCGGCCTCGGTCTTGTCACCTTCGGTGACGGCGACGTTGCGCATGTTGTCGCCGAACCGTGTGAGCTTGAGGGTGCGGACGGCGGCCCAGCCCGCGGAGGCGCGCTGCCACGATCCCACCTGGCGGGACACCTCCGGATTGGACACGTGGCCGACGACAGTCTTGCGCGGTATGCCCAGGCGGGACTGGATGTAGCCGAACTCGCGGTCGCCGTGGGCTGCCTGGTTGAGGTTCATGAAGTCGAAGTCGATGTCCGCCCAGGGCAGCTCGACGTTGGCCTGGGTGTGCAGGTGCAGGAGCGGTTTGCGCAGCAGGTCCAGGCCCTGGATCCACATCTTGGCCGGGCTGAAGGTGTGCATCCACGCCGTCACGCCGATCACGGAATCGTCCGAGTTCGCTTCCAGCGCGGTGCGGCGGATGGCGTCGGAGTCCGTCAGCACGGGCTTCCAGACGAGCTTGACCGGAACATCCGAGGATTCGTTGAGAGCGGCGGCAATCTCCTGGGACTGGGCGGCGACCTGTTTGAGGACGTCCTCGCCGTAGAGGTGCTGGCTGCCGGTGAGGAACCAGACCTCGTAGTGGCCGAGGGACGTGCTGTTGGCGTTGGTCATGGGTTTCTCCTGTAAAAGTCGGGTGAAGTACTGGGGGTTCAGGCGGCCTAGCGGCCGTAGACGTTCTGGTAGCGGTCGTAGAGGGAGTCGATCTGGGCCGGGTCGATCGGCACGGGCTCGCCGAGTTGCCGGGAAATGTGCACGGTCCGCGCCACTTCCTCGCACATGACTGCGGCTTTCACCGCCGCTCGGGCGTCCTTGCCGATGGTGAACGGGCCGTGGTTCTGCATCAGCACCGCGGGCGAGTTGGAGTCCTGCAGCGTCTCCACGATGCCCTGCCCAATGGAGTCGTCGCCGATCAGCGCGAACGGGCCTACCGGGATGGGGCCCCCGAACTCGTCGCCCATCATGGTGAGGACGCACGGGATCGCCTCGCCCCGCGCGGCCCAGGCGGTGGCGTAGGTGGAGTGCGTGTGGACCACGCCGCCGACGTCGGGCATGTTGCGGTAGACGTACGCGTGGGCGGCGGTGTCCGACGACGGCGACAGCGGCGGGTTGCCCCAGTGGACTGTGCCGCCACTGCCGATGTTGGCGCCACTGACCGGAGTGCCGTAGAGATCCGTGACCACCAAAAGCTCGGGACTCAGGTCGTCATAGGAAACCCCCGACGGTTTAATGACCATCAGGTCGTGGCCGGGTACCCGTGCGGAAACGTTGCCTGCGGTCCAGACCACCAGCTCGTAGCGGGTCAGTTCGGCATGCAGGGCGCACACCTCGGCCCGGAGTTGGGCGATGGATTCCAGCAGCGCGCTCATGCGGAAACCCCGGCGGTGACGAGTGGGCGGACGGACCGGCGCTGGATGGCCTTGAGCCGGTGCATCACGTCGTTGGCGCCGCGGCCGAAGTAGTCATGGAGCGTCCGGTATTCCTGGAACAGCTCCTCGTAGGCGGCAACGTTCGCCGGGATGGGCGTGAAAACGGCGCCAGGTTCGGAGCCCATGGCTGCCGCTGCCGCCCGGATGTCCTGGTAGCGGCCGGCCGCCACCGCCGCGTGGATGGCGGAGCCGAGGGCCGGGCCCTGGCTGGAGCCGATGGTGGAGAGCTGCAGGCCCGTGACGTCTGCGTAGATCTGCATCAGGAGCTTGTTCTTCAGGAGCCCGCCGGCCACGATGAACTCCTTGACCGGCACGCCGGAATCGCGGAAGGCGTCCACGATGGTGCGGGTTCCAAAGGCAGTTGCCTCAAGCAGCGCCCGGTAGGTGTCTTCGGGCTTCGTGGCGAGGGTCTGGCCCACCACCACGCCGGAGAGTTCGTGGTCCACCAGCACCGATCGGTTGCCGGAGTGCCAGTCGAGGGCAATGAGCCCGTGCTCGCCGATGGCCTGTTTTGCGGCGAGTTGGGTGAGGTATTCGTGGATGCCGAGCCCGCGGGCGGAGGCGGCCTGGTGGTATTCCGGCGGGACGCCGTTCTTGGTGAACCAGCCGAAGATGTCGCCGACGCCGGACTGGCCGGCTTCGTACCCCCACAGGCCGTCCACGATGCCGCCGTCCACCACACCGCACATGCCCGGAACTTCGTGCAGTTCGGTGCCGTTCATAACGTGGCAGGTGGAGGTGCCCATGATGGCCACCAGTTGTCCAGGCTCCGTGGCCCGGGCCGCCGGGGCGGTGACGTGCGCGTCCACGTTGCCCACCGCCACAGCGATCCCCTGGGGCAGGCCGGTCCATCCGGCGGCTTCGGCCGTGAGGTAGCCCGCGGCGTCGCCCAGCCGGCCGACGGTGTGCTCCAGTTTGGTGCTGACGAAGTCCTTGAACTGCGGGTTCAGCGCGGCCAGGAAGTCCTCGGAGGGGTAGCGGCCGTCCTGGTAGATGCCCTTGTAGCCGGCGGTGCAGGCGTTGCGGACGTAGTTGCCGCAGAGCTGCCAGACGATCCAGTCGGCGGCCTCCACCCAGTGATCCATCGCGGCGTAGGCTTCCGGGTCCTCCTCCAGGAGCTGCAGTCCCTTGGCGAATTCCCATTCGGACGAGATGAGTCCGCCGTAGCGCGGGAGCCAGCTTTCGCCCCTTTCAGCCGCCAGCGCATTGATGCGGTCCGCCTGGGGCTGCGCGGCGTGGTGCCGCCACAGCTTCACATAGGCGTGCGGGCGGTTGGCAAAGCCGGCCACCTCATTCAGCGGCGTCCCGTCCGCCTTGACCGGCACCATGGTGCAGGCCGTGAAGTCAGTGGCAATGCCGACGACGGCGCCCGGGTCGATCCCGGCGTCGGCGATCGCCGCGGGGACGGCGTGGCGGAGGACGTCTCGGTAGTCGTTGGCCACCTGGAGGGCCCATTCCCCGGGAAGGCGGGCGGCTGGCCCATCGGCAACGGCCGCTACATTCGCGACATCCGCCGGGAGGACATCCGTTACCACGGCATGCGGGTAATCGAAGACCCCGCTGCCAAGTTCCTTGCCGTCCCTCACGCGGACCACCACGGCCCGCCCGGAGAGCGTGCCGTAGTCCACGCCAATGACAAAGTTTTCGGTTCCGTCCACTGAGACGTCCATCAAATCCTCCAATGTGTTCCGCAGCATTGCGAAGTCCCTCCAATTGTTAGCGCTAACAAAGAACATGTCAAGGAATTCATGCAGACGCGTTACGCAAGTGGGGCTCCGGTCCTCAGGTAAGCCGCGGCCGGGCGGCGGTGCTGTCGCGCACTACGAGCTCGGGGCCAACCACCAGGGTGCCACCGGCGGCGCCGTCCTCGACCTGGGCGCGCATCAGGTCCATGCAGCGTTTGCCGAGTTCTTCGAAGTCCTGGCGGACAGTGGTCAGCGGGGGCATAAAGTAGGCGGATTCGGGCTGGTCGTCGAAGCCGATCACGGACACATCCTCGGGTACGCGGACGCCTTTCTCGCCGAACGCCCGTAAAAGCCCCAGCGCCATCTGGTCGTTGCTGACGAACACCGCCGTGGCGTTGCGCTGCTCTGCCAGCTGCTTCCCGATCCGGTACCCACTGCCGGCGCTCCAGTCGCCCTCGACCAGGAGGTCGTCGCTCAGCCCGGCTTCCGCCAGTTCCTCGCGCCAGCCGTCAACACGGGCCTGGCCATCGATCCAGTCCAGCGGCCCCGAGACATGGCCGATCCGCTGATGGCCAAGGCTGATCAGGTGGGCAACCGCCAGGCGCGCTCCGAGCTTCTGGTCCAACATCACCCCGCACAATTGCCCATGGCCCGCTTCACCCACCACGATCACCGGCACATGCAGGTTCAGGCCTTCCAGCACCTCAAGCGTTCCGTCGTGCGGCACGATGACAATCAAGCCATCCGCACCCTGGTCCGTCAGGTGGCCCACCGCATCGGAAATGGCCTCAGCCCCGGCCCCCTTGATCGCGGCAATGCTCACGAAATAGCCAGCCTCCCGGGCGGCCTGCTGGACGCCCAGCAGCGTATTGGCCGGCCCATACTGTCCCAGTTCGGAGGCAAGGACGCCGATGGTCTGGGTGCGCCGGGTCACCAGGCTCCGCGCGGCCGTGTTGCGCCGGTAGCCCAGCTCGGCAATCGCCGCCTCGACACGCCCCCGCGTCGACGCACTGACATTCGGATGGTTGTTGATCACCCGCGAGACCGTCTGGTGGGAAACATTGGCCCGCGCTGCCACGTCTTCGAGCCGGGGCAGCCGCCGGTCGTTGTTGTTCCCCATGCGAGTTGGCCTTTCCTCCGTTTGCGGCACGTCCGCGTGACATCAAGTTACAGCAGGGTGGTGCCTTTCACAGGGCCGGCCGGCGGACCGAGACCCCAGCGGTCGGCTAGGCTGAAGTGATGAAACGCCGCCTTGCCGCCCTGTCCGCCGTCCCCTTGATGCTCCTGCTCTCCGCCTGCGGATCGGTTCAGGAAGTGGCTGAAAACGCCGCGAACGATGCCGCCTCCAAGGTGGCAACCGCAGCCTCGGACGAGGTCAAGAAGCAGGTCTGCACCGTGGTGGAGGACGGGCTGGTCAGCGTTCAGGACAAGGCATTGCTGGGCGGGCTGGTGTCCGCAGCGGACGCTGCCGGTGTGCCCGCTGAAATTACGACGCCGCTGGGCCAGATCGCCGAGGCCGGAGACCAGGTGCCGGCCGAATCAATCGCCGCACTGACGGAAGCCTGCTCGGCCTAGTTCCGGCCTTGCCGGCCGCGCCGGCAAGGCTGGCATTGCCAGCAGCCCACCATAAATTGCCGGCGGCGCCGGCAAAATTGCTAGCGCTTGCCCTTTTTCCGTGAACCCTTGCCGCGGCCCTTGTCCGGATTCGGCGCGTAGCGCTGGGCCACCTTCGGCTTCTTGACGGCCGGTCCGCGCCTGTCCGGCTTCGGTTCCTTCTTGGGCTTCTCCTGCTGGGCCGAGGGCTGCCGGGAGCTCGCCGCGGTGCGGCCGCGGACAATCCCGATGAACTCCTCAATGATGTCGTCCGTGGAATCGCTGGGCCAGGCCAGCGCGATCTCCGTGACGGGGGCACCCGTCAACCTGCGGGCCACGGTGTCCTTGACGTTGAAGTGCCTGGCCACGGACATCGGCAGGATCACGAGGCCCGCACCGGACGCCACCACTTGCATGGCCGCTTCCGGACCACCCATTTCGGCGACGTCCAGGAAAGTCTCTGCCGACAGGTCGGCCAGGGCCACTTCCTCAAACGCCGAAATCTCGTGCCCCTTGGGCGCCACCACCACGGGCTGTTCCTCATACAGGGGAATCACGTTCAGGCCCTCGCGCTCCACCGGAAGCCGGACAAAGCTGAGGTCCGCAGAACCGTCACTTAATACGGAAAGCTGGGCGCCGTCGTCGGACATAAACGACTCCAGCGGGATGTCCAGCACGCGCTCTTCCCAGCGGCGGATCCACTTGCCCGGGGTCACGCCGGCCACATAGGCGAAGCGGAGCACGCGCGGCGCCTCCTGCTCCGGTGATTCGTCGGGGCTGGCGTTCTGCGGGGATTCATTGTCTGCGGGCACGTCTTCACAGTACCGCCCGCGCGGCCCCGCAATGCCGGAATTGGGGCGGGGCTGGCTCAGGGCTGGCGCTGAGCCGCTGCGGAGCTGGTGCCTTTCAGGCAGGCAGGCAGATACCCTTGAACCATGACCTCTGCAAACTCCCAGTCCATGAAGCCGGCCACCGTTGCCAAGAAGCTTGGCATCTACCTGCCGGCAACACCGCAGGAGTTCCAGGATTCAACCATCAGCCGCGCCGATTTCGCCGAACTCCAGACCAACCCGCCGGAGTGGCTCGCGGAGCTCCGCCGCAACGGCCCGCACCCCCGCCCGGTGGTGGCCCAGAAGCTGAACGTCTCCATCAGCGGCCTGGCCCGCGGCGGTGTTGAGGAAGCGCTGACGACGGCGGAAATCACCGCGCTGCTGCAGGCTCCCCCGGCATGGCTGGTCACCGAGCGCTCCACCCACGCCGCCGTCCGCACCGAAGCCCAGCGGGTCAAGGACGAGGCTGCCAAGAAGGACGCCAAGAAGGCCCGCGCCCAGGCCGAGTAGCCTCCGCTTTCTGAGTCACCTGCGCTGGCCAAACAGCCTGCGCTTTTCATAGGCTTGTCCGCGGATCCGAACCTTGACGATTCGGTTCCGCGGACAAGCCTCTGTTGTTCCTGGTGAACTGTTATTCCTGGCGGGAAGTCAGTCCCGGCAGCGTCAGTCCTGGTGCAGCTGCACGAAGTTGCCGCAGCCGTCGTCGAAGACTGCACTGATCCCGGACGGATCCTCTGACGGTTCGCCCTGGAAGGTCACGCCCGCAGCCACCAGCCGGTTGTACTCGGCCTGCACATCCGGAACCCCGAACGTGATGGCCGCGAGCCCGGCGTCATGCAGTGCCTTCATGTAGTTTGCACCGATCGGGTTGTCGCTGGGCTCCAGCAACAGACCGACAGAACCGGCATCGGCGCCCGGATCCTTGATGATAAAAAGGTTGTACTCGGGCATCGCCATGAGTGTCTCGAACCCGAGGGTCCGGGTGTAGAAAATATGGGCGGCGGCCGGATCCTGGACATGGATGCTACACATTTTCAGTCTCATGGTCCCAAGCTACCCGGCCCGCAGCAGGCGCGGGAACCTCCAGCGCGGAAACTCTGCCGGTGCAGCCGGCCCCCATTGACCCCGGCGGCCGGAGGGGTTGCAATGGAAGGAGCAGTCCGGAATCCTGGTCCGGGCCTGACGCGGGGAGGTGCCGCAGTGCCGGCATTTGCAGAATCCGTCCTGTTTGGAGCGTTGCAGCTGGGTTTCTGGGGTGCAGTGCTGGTGTGCGCGGTGGCTGCCACGGTCCTGGCTGTCCGCCAGCATTCGACGCCGGACCCTGCCGTCCGCGCCCCGGACCCCGTGTTCTGGGACGTCTTTATGGGATCCGCTGTGGCACTTCCGGCGATCCTCATTCCCACACTCGCATCACCGTGGTCCGGCGCGGTCCTCGCTGTGCTGGGGACGGGGGCGGGAGTGGCGGCTTACCGTGGCAGTCCTCGGATCATGGCCTGGCAGTCACGCCGCCGACAGCTGCGGCAGGACCAGCCAGTTCACACCGCGGCGCAGGCTGAACATGACGCGCTCCTGTCGCGGTGGAGCCGCTACGAATTGGACCCTGCCAAGTGCATCGACTACCCGGCGATGACGGACGTCCGGCTGCCCGAGACCTCTGCTCTGATCCGCGCCATGCGGGAGGCAGATCAGCTGCGGGCGGTGCCGCACGAAGGGTACGCTCCCGCCGTCGTCCGCTTTGGCATTGCCCTGGCCGCGGCGGAACGGGCGGCCGGGATCCCGGCCGGAATCACCGCCGGCGGACATTAACTGCTGTGTCGCCGCCGCTGGAGTCCGGCGGCGGGGCGCCGTAGCATCCGAGGATGGAACCCACAGAAGCGGAAATCCGTGACCAGTTCGGCAGGCGCCTGGAGGATAAGGGGGCCTGGCGGCAGGCCATCACCCTTGCAGCGGCCGGGGAACTGACGGCGCGCTGGCTGGAGGGCAAGAGCGAGTACCAGGCCGCCACCTTCACGGTCAGCTATGACGCCGAAACTGAACCCATCGCGGCGGAGCTGTCCGCCCTAAACAGGAGCGGGCTGTTCACCAAGGAGTCCCAGCCCGGCCTGCGGACCGAAAACTCCGCCCAGCGGCAGTACGTGACCGGCTTCTGCAGTGCAGAGGCGGCCGTGGAACTCCTGGCCCTTTCCACCCGAACTGAGCTGGTGACTGTGGCGCATGCCCCGGGCGAGGCCAGCAGCGCCGCCATCCCGGTAACGCTCGACGGCGACGACGTAGTTACCGTCCTCGGCTCCAGCGAGACTCCGGTCGAGGAAGAGCAGATCCGGGACTGGGCGGACGAAACCAATGAAACACTTGCGCTGCTGCTCGCCGACTCCTGGTACGTGGAAATCCTGGATCCGGTCTGGGGCCGCAATGACGTGCTGCTGCCCGCCGTCCTCGCCGCGCTGACCGCCCTGCAGTAACCCACGGCATTTGGAAGTCGGATTTTCCGGCTCTGAGGGCAGGTGCCGGCCGTGCGGAAATTCCAATAGCTAGATAGAAGGGCTCATCTGTGGGCGGCGTCATCTCCGGAATCCTGATCGTCTCCGTCGTCATTGCCGTGGGCTATTTCGCCGCCCGGCTGCGCATCCTGGGGCCGGAAGTCCAGGGAGCGCTGACGCGTACCGCCTACTACGTCACCAACCCGGCGCTGCTGTTCACGGTGGTGGCCGGCAGTGACATCCGCGCGGCCCTGGGTACCGATGCCCCGCTCGCGCTACTCTCCGCAGCGATAGTGGGGCTTCTCTATTGGCTGGCGAGTTTCCTGTTCTTCCGGCGTCCTGCGGCGGAAACCGCCGTCGGCGCCATGGCAAGCAGCTACGCCAACGCCAACAACATCGGCATCCCGGTGTCCCTATACGCCGTGGGAACAGCGCAGCACGTGGCGCCGGTTCTCTTGGTCCAGCTCCTGGTGATGGCGCCGTTCTACCTGACTGTCCTGGGGCTGGTCTCCGGATCCAAAATCTCCTGGAAGAGGACGCTGCTGCAGCCGTTCGCCAATCCGATGATCATCGCCTCTGCACTGGGTGTGGCCGTCGCCCTGACGGGCTGGACCGCGCCGGACCTGCTGCAGAAGCCGATCGACATGCTGGCCGGCGGGGCCGTGCCCATGGTCCTGCTGGCCTTCGGACTGTCCCTCGCCGGCCGCGCCCCGCTGCAGAAGGACGACGGCCGTACCGAAACACTTGTGGCAACATTCCTAAAGATCGCCGGAATGCCGCTGATTGTGTGGGTTCTTGGCCGCTTTGTCTTCGGGCTCGAGGGCCAGCATCTCCTCGCCAGCGTGATCATGGCGGCGCTCCCCACGGCGCAGAACGTCTTCCTTTTTGCCTCCCCCTACGGCCGCGGTATGACAGTGGCCCGCGACGTCATCCTGTGCACCACCGTGCTGAGCGTGGGGGCACTCCTGGCCGTGGCCTGGCTCGTGGGATAAGCAAGTCCTACTTGTAATACAAGTTGAATACTTGTACCCTAAGCAGGAGGGCAATGCAGCCCGGACAGCCTGCTTTCGAGGAGCACCCATGAGTACCGTCGATGTCATCCGGCACGTAAAGCTATCCACTGCGCGCCTGCCGCTGGCCGTCCCCATCAGTGACGCCAAGGTATTCACCGGCCGCCAGAAACCCATGACCGAAGTGGTGTTCCTGTTCGCGGAGATCACCACGGAACTGGGCCACAGCGGTATCGGCTTCAGCTACTCCAAGCGTGCCGGCGGTCCCGCCCAGTACGCCCACGCCAAGGAGGTCGCGCAGGGGCTCCTCGGCGAGGACCCCAACGACATCGGCAAGATCTACACCAAGCTGCTCTGGGCCGGCGCCTCCGTGGGGCGCTCGGGTGTGGCCACCCAGGCCCTGGCCGCCATCGACATTGCACTCTACGACCTCAAGGCCAAGCGCGCCGGCCTCTCGTTGGCCAAGTTCCTGGGCGCCTACCGGGACTCCGTCCAGACGTACAACACCTCCGGCGGCTTCCTCAACGCCTCCCTTGATGAGGTCAAGGACCGTGCCACCGTCCTCCTTGAGGAAGGCATCGGCGGCATCAAGATCAAGGTGGGCCTGCCGGATTCCGCCGAGGACCTGCGCCGCGTGGCCGGCATCCGCGAACACATCGGCTGGGATGTTCCCCTGATGGTGGATGCCAACCAGCAGTGGGACCGCGCCACCGCCCTGCGCATGGGCCGCCAGTTAGAGCAGTTCAACCTCATCTGGATCGAAGAGCCGTTGGATGCCTACGACTTCGAGGGCCACGCGCACCTGGCCAACGTCCTGGACACGCCCATCGCCACGGGTGAGATGCTGGCGTCCGTGGCCGAGCACAAGGGCCTCATCAACGCCAACGGCTGCGACATCATCCAGCCGGACGCACCGCGCGTCGGCGGCATCACCCAGTTCCTGCGCCTTGCCGCCCTCGCGGACGAACGCGGACTCGGCCTGGCACCGCACTTCGCCATGGAGATCCACCTGCACCTCGCCGCAGCGTACCCGCGGGAGCCGTGGGTGGAGCACTTCGACTGGCTGGATCCGCTCTTCAACGAGCGCCTCGAGACGAAGAACGGCCGCATGCTGGTTCCGGACCGTCCCGGCCTGGGCGTGACCCTCAGCGACCAGGCCCGCGCCTGGACCACCGAGTCCGTGGAGTTCGGCGCGTAACCTTGAACGCATGAGCCGGAATCTGACCGCGGACCTCGCCGCCGACCTTCGCACGCGCATCGTGGACGGTGTCATCCAGCCCGGCGACAAGCTTCCCAGTGAAAACGCGCTGATGGGCGACTTCGGTGTCAGCCGCACCGTGGTGCGCTCGGCGCTGACGCGCCTCCAGGCCGAAGGGCTGGTGGAAACCGAACGCGGGCGGGGCAGCTTCGCGCTGACCCCGCCGGACGACGGCCCCCAGCCAGTCCCGGGCAGCCGCCCCGTGGCCAGCGTGGAGGACCGCCTCCATCTGCTCGAGTTCCGGATGGGCGTGGAGGCCGAGGCCGCGGCTCTGGCCGCCCGCAACCACTCCGACCGCCAGCTGAGGGCGGTCAACGCCGCCCTGGAACAGTTTGCCGCCAGCGCTGACCACCCTGGCCACGCCATGAAGTCCGACTTCGAATTCCACCGTTCCATCGCGGCCGCCTCCGGCAACCCTTTCTACTCAGATTGCCTCGCCGCCCTGGGCCAGACCATGATCGCGATGCCGCGCACCCGGCTGCTCACCGGCGTCGAACATTACGCACGGGACCACTTTGACCAGGTGGTGCACGAGCACCGGTCCATCGCCGCCGCCATCGCCGACGGCGATGAGACCGCCGCCTCGGCCGCCATGCGCAGCCACCTCGCAAATTCCCGACGGCGGTTCAAGGCTTCGGTTCGCCCGCCCGCCTAGTACTACAGTCGCGTTTGTAGTGTGGCCGCGGGTTTTGTAGTGACATTGTTGGGCGCGGTGTTGGTGTTTTCGTCGCCAGAATGAGCAGCGGATCACGTGGTGTGGGTTATGGTCTCGGGGCCATGCGATCCGTGTGAGGAGGTGTCTGATTTCGGGCAGTGAGAGTCTTACCAGTTGCTCGGAACCTGGATGTTGGCCCCCTTTTTTGAGCGGATGA
>NZ_JBWZCI010000021.1:0-78687 GCF_059383495.1 Pseudarthrobacter sp. RHLT3-21 | reverse complement strand
CTGCCCCTCCGACGACAACGCATTGTCACCCGCGCCGTCAAACGCAAGATGTCCAACTGGCCACTCAAACGAATACCAAAGAAACCTAAGTAAACGGCATTGGGTCTAGGCGGGTCTAGGCGTCAAATGACGTATTCATCACTTGGATCGACGGCATCACGAGTGGTGGCGTCGTCCTGCTGTTGGGGGGTGCGGCTGCGTTCGGTCTCTGAGCGAAGGTGCTGGGCCTCGTCCGGGGCGGCGGAGTCGTCCGACGAAGCGCCCCTTTCGCCTCTCATCATGAACGACATCAGCAGCCCGATGGCCACAGGGCCAGCCAGCAGCGGTAGTGCATACAACGCCTTAGTCATCGTCAGTTTCGTCCAGTGGTGTCGGTGGGGGCCATCATAAGTTCGTGCATGCGCGCCATGCCGGGGTTGCCCTCGGTCATAAGTTCGTGCATGCGCGCCATGCCGGGGTTGCCCTCGGTCATAAGTTCGTGCATGCGCGCCATGCCGGGGTTGCCCTCTTCGGAAGCCACTGCTGCTGGACGCGGGGTTGCGGCCGCAACCGCCGGTACTGCTATGACGGCCCCTGCAGCCAGTGCAGCTGCCGTTGCGGCCACCACTACGGAAGTACGTATGAACATCATGCATCCCTTCGATTTACTACCTGACATAGTAGCCTAGTTACTAAATGACATAGTAGCCAAGCGGCGGATGACTTTTCAAATGGTTCCGGGCGGCCCACTTCATGACGCCAGGGCGATCCCGAAGGCGGACGTGGATTCGTCCATCCGTTGCGTGCGACCGCATCAACGGCGTGAACGGGATGGGAGGGCTGTTATGAGCCGAGGTGAACCAATGACTGTCCGGCGTCGTCTTAGGTTCAGGCGTGATCATGCGGAGTTAGCAGGCTGGGCTGCTGCTTTCGCTTCGCGAGGCGTATGCGCCGGCGTCATGGCGGTTCGTCATGGGAAATCCGGGGATTTGTTGTGGAGGCGGTCGTGACGTCGGGAAGGCGTCATGTGCTGCGTCGTTGTCGTTGTCGTTGTCGTTGTAGTTGTAGTAGTGAGGTTGATTCTGTGAACCCGAACGTGACAGATAAGTACCGCCAGTGGGCCCCCGTCTATGTTCTTGGGTCCTTGATTTCCTCCGAGCGACGTGAATATGAGCTGCACCTGGCCGGGTGCAGTAATTGCGCGGCGGCCGTGACCGAAATTGCCTGGTTGCCCGACCTGCTGGCCGTCCTGACGCCGAAGGAGGCACAAGCTGTAGGGGCGATCGGCAACGTCAACACGCCGCCGGAATCATTCAGCGGGCCGGAGGCGAAGATCCGCCGGCGCAGGCGCAGGCGTCTGGCCTTTGCCGGTCTTGCGATGGGCGTCCGTGGGGCTCACTGTGGCGGTCATTGATCCGGCGGCGCCGACCCTGCGTCCTACTTGCGGAATCTCCTCAGGCGGAGTGAGTTACCGACGACCAGTACGGAGCTGAAGGCCATGGCGGCTCCCGCGATGATCGGGTTGAGCAGGCCAAGGGCCGCGACGGGTATGCCGATGGCGTTGTAGAAGAACGCCCAGAACAGGTTGGCTTTGATGGTCGACAGGGTCTTGCGGGAGAGTTCGATGGCGGTGGCGACCTGGGCGAGCTCACTGCCCATGACGGTCAGGTCGGCGGCCTCGATGGCCACGTCCGTCCCGGAGCCCATCGCGATTCCGAGGTCGGCTTGGGCCAGGGCGGCGGCGTCGTTGACGCCGTCGCCGACCATCGCGACGATGGCGCCCGAGGCCTGCAGTTTCTTGACCGCGTCTACCTTGCCCTCCGGTAGGACATCCGCGAAGACGTCCCCGGGAGCGATTCCCACTGTGGCCGCGACCGTGGCTGCGACGGCGGCGTTGTCGCCGGTGAGCAGGATCGGCCGCAGCCCCAGCTCTTTGAGTTTGGCGATGGCGGCCGCTGACCCGTCTTTGACCGAGTCCTGCAGGTTGATGATGCATTCGACGTTGCCGTCCACGGCGACCCAGATGGCCGTGGCACCGGTGGCCTGCTCCTCGAGCAGCCGGGACTTGTGCGCGGCGCTGGGGAAGATGCCATTCTCCTCAAGCCAGCGGGCCTTGCCGGCTACGACGATGGT
This sequence comes from Pseudarthrobacter sp. RHLT3-21, assembly GCF_059383495.1. Classification (NCBI taxonomy): domain Bacteria; kingdom Bacillati; phylum Actinomycetota; class Actinomycetes; order Micrococcales; family Micrococcaceae; genus Pseudarthrobacter; species Pseudarthrobacter sp. RHLT3-21. Next base: position 76,575 of record NZ_JBWZCI010000021.1, on the reverse strand, counting down.
GCCGTTGACGCTGCCACGCACGCCGCCGCCGGCCGCGCTCCGGAAGGCGTTCACGGGGGAGAGTGGAGCACGTGCCGCGGCAGCGGCTGCGATGGCGCGGGCGATGGGATGTTCGCTGGCCGCTTCGACCGATCCAGCCAGGTGCAGACCCTCCTCTTCCCCCAGGGAGCCCAGGGTTATGATCCTGCCCACGGCGAGCTTGCCGGTCGTCACCGTGCCGGTCTTGTCGAGTAGGACGGTGTTCACGGTGCGGGTGTCCTCGAGGATCTGCGGGCCTTTGATCAGGATGCCCAGCTGTGCTGCCCGGCCCGATCCTGTGAGCATGGCTGTGGGTGTGGCCAGTCCCAGGGCGCAGGGGCAGGCGATGATGAGGACAGTGACGGCAGCGACGAATCCGCCGCGGACATCGCCCGCTACCGCAGCCCAGAGGATGAAGGAGAGTACGGCGATTTCCAGGACGATCGGCACGAACACGGAACTGATCCGGTCCGCGAGGCGGGCGATGCGCGCCTTGCCGCTCTGGGCCTGGCTGACCAGCCGTCCCATCTGGGCCAGGGTGGTTTCGCTGCCGACCCTGGTGGCGCGGACCAGTAGTCGGCCGTCGGTATTGATGGTGGCACCGGTGACGGCGTCGCCGGGCACAACCTCGATGGGAAGCGATTCGCCGGTGATGAGAGAGGCGTCGACTGCGCCGTGGCCCTCGGTGACGACACCATCCGTGGCGATCTTTTCGCCCGGCCGCACGATGAATATATCGTCGTGCACGAGGTCTTCAATCGGAAGCTTGACTTCAGCCCCGTCGCGGATCACGGTGGCGTCCTTGGCGCCGAGGCCCAGGAGCGCCTTGAGGGCGTCGCCGGCCTTCTCCTTGGCACGACGCTCCAGATAGCGGCCCAGTAACAGGAATGTGGCGACGATAGCGGTCACCTCGTAGTACAGCGGCACCTCGCCCGCATGTTCCGGGTCGGCAGTCAGTTCCGGATTGCTTACCAGCGTGTAGGTGGAGAACAGGAACGCTGCGGTTATGCCGATCGACACGAGGGTGTCCATGGTGGATGCCAGGTGGCGGGCGTTGATCGCCGCCGCGCGGTGGAACGGCCAGGCCGACCATGCCCACACGGGCAGCGTCAGCGCGCCGATAACCCACCCCCAGTTCGGGAAATGCAAGGGCGGGACCATGGCGATGAGCACGACCGGGATGGTCAGGACGATGGCCACTATCAGGCGGAGCAACAACGTGTCTGTCTTGCGGCCGCGGCGGATTTGTCCGTGGTCGTCGGCCGGTCGCCCTTCCTGCGGGGTATCGGGGATGGGCACCGCAATGATGCCGTGCGTCTTCAGCCGGGCGGTGTAGCCGGTCGCGTTGACGGTGTCGATGATCTGCTGGTCGGTGATGCCTGAGGGAACGGTGACGGCGGCCGATTCGAGGGGGAGGTTTACGCTCGCGTTAACGCCGTCGAGCCGGCCGAGTTTACGCTCGATGCGTCCGACGCAGGAGGCGCAGGTCATGCCTTCGATGTCGAGTTCAATCACCCGGGTTACGGGCTGCTGGAGGACGTCCTGGTTAGTCATGGTGATCCCGCTCAGGCCTGGTTGGATACAACCAGGTAGCCGGCTTCGGCCACGGCCTCGCCGATTTCCGACGGAGACAGCTCCTGCGTTGAGGTGATGGTGACGGAGGAGACGCCACCGGCGTTGAGGTCGACGTCGATGGTTTCGACGCCGGCCAGAGACTCCAGTTCCTCGCTGACCGACGAGACGCAGTGGCCGCAGGTCATGCCGGACACGTTGACGGTCGTGGAGATGGTGCTCATGGCTGGCTCCTTGTTGATGGACTGATTGGGGTTGGTCAGCTGGATGGTGTGGTGAGTGGTGTTGCCGCTACCGCAGCAGGCGCCCGATGGCATCGGTGGCTTCCTTTACCTTGAAGTCGATTTGTTCGGCACGCAGGGCGTCGTCCGGCTCCGAGGCGGCGCCGACCACGCAGTGGCCGATGTGTTCCTCGACGAGTCCCAGGCTGACGGCGTGCAGAGCCTTGGTGACGGCGGCTACCTGGGTGAGGATGTCGATGCAGTACTTGTCATCCTCAACCATCCGGGCGATGCCGCGGACCTGACCCTCGATCCGTTTGAGCCTGAGCAGGTAGGCAGTCTTGTGGGGCGCATACCCCCATGTCGGTGGGTGTGGATCAGCGGCTGGAGGTGCGGAATTCTGCTCGCTCATGATGTCTCCTTGATGTGGAACAACTCCAGTTTATACCCCCATGGGGTATATAATCAAGTACCCCCATGGGGTATTTTCGGAGGCTCGGGCTGGTGAAGCCCCCGGCAGGGCCGCCGCCCCGATTTGCCCCTGATTGCTGAAGGGCGAGTTTTCCGGACATGTACTACTATATGGCTTAGTAGACGGGCGGTGTCTGCCGCCTGGGCCACCATGCCTGAGGGGGCGGGCTGATGATGGTGCCGGGTGCGCTTGCCCCGGCCATGAGTGTGAACGCGAGGGTGCAAACGACAATGATGAGTTCCTTTCCCGGAAGTACGCCGCCGACGAAACGGCCGCGCCCTCACGGCCCTTCCGGGGAGCCCGTGCGGGCCCGGGCGATCCGCACGGCCACCGCAGCGCTCCTGGTCGTCGTCGTGCTCAGTGCCTGCGGGGCCAAGGATCCGCTCGCCCAGCAGGCCGCGGCGGGGGACAACAAGAACTACGTGGCCGGCGACGGGTCGGTGACCGAGTACGCCGCCGCGCTCCGGGGAGCACCCATTGAGCTGGATGCCCCGATGAGGGACGGAACACGGCTTACCTCCGCGGACCTCAGAGGCCATGTGGCGGTGCTCAACTTCTGGTATGCCGCCTGCGCACCGTGCCGGCTCGAGGCTCCCACTCTGGAATCCCTGCACCAGGAGTTCGCCCCGAAGGGTGTGCTTTTCAACGGGGTCAACATCCGCGACGAGGCTCCGACCGGGGAGGCGTTCGAGCGGTCCTTCGGCATCACTTATCCAAGCCTGCTGGACAAGTCCGGCACGGTGCTGCTGGCGATGAGCCGGTACGTGCCGCCCCAGGCCGTTCCGACAACGCTGGTGATCGACAAACAGGGGCGCGTGGCCGCCAGGATCCTCGGCGTTGCCGATAAGAGCACCCTTAAAACCCTGCTGGCCGATGCCGTCGCGGAACCCTCCTGACAGCCAGTTAGGCCCGGGATGGCCAGGTCAGGGTTATCGTCCGCGACACCGGGTTTAAGCGGCGGCCAGACACGGAATACCCGGCGCCGCCGGCTTCTCAGGCCGGGTGGTCAGCTTTTGCCCGCGCCGCAGGCCGGGCGGGCGCGGTCTGCGGACCGGAATCGGGCCGCAGGACGGCAACGCCGAGTGCCAGCAGCGGAAGCAGTGCGGAGCCCCACAGTACTTCGCCCGCGGTGCGCTGCTGTGCCATGGGAGAGAAGCTCCACAGTGACTGGATGTAGACATACCAGTCGCCGGCCTGCATGGCGCCGGCCATCACGGCAATACCGGAGCCTGCATGCACGGCCGCGGCAGCGGCCAGGGCCAGTGGGACGATCCGGCGTGCAGCGCTCTTCCGCTGGGCCGCCGACTGGAGCAGGGCGGCCGCCAGATTGAGGCCCACGCACAGGGCAACGGCCATGGCCGCGAGCCTGAACGGGTTGTTGCTCAGGGACAGCTGCAGCACGGGCGTAAAATAGTACCCGGTGACAAACGCCGCATACAGGGCCACGGCCGGGACGGGCCGGCAGATCCAGCGCACGGCACCGGACCGCAGGAAGACGGCCGCCCATTCCCGCAGGCCCCGGCTTCCGTCCGAGCGCCGCGGGAGCGTGCCGCCGGCGAGGATTCCGGGCCCACCGAGCAGGAGCAGGACGGGGACCGTCAGGCCGATGATCATTTCTCCGAGCACGTGCATCCCCGGCAGCAGCCGGCCGTAGGCGGCCGGCGCGCCGCTGGTGGCCCAGGCCAGAAACGCGCAGCCCAGCAGCCAGGAGAGCGTGCGCAGGTGCGGCCACGGCCCGGTACTGCGGCTCCACCGGATGACGGCGGCGAGGTATCCGCCGGCCAGCAGCACCGCTGCCGGCAACCAGACCACGTCGGGGTGCCACTGGGTAAACCACTGGGCCGGGCCCAGTCCGGGCGGCAGCGCAGAGCCCAGCAGGGATTCGGCAGTGCTCCGCACCGGGCTCGTCGCAAAGGGTGAAGTGCGGCCCAGGGCGACCGCCAGACCCACGGTGGCCGCCATCAGGACGAGCTCGACACCGGCCACGCGGGCGAAGACAGCCGTGTTGTTCGGATCGCGGTCCAGGGCCGGGATAGCGCGGGCCCGGTGCAGCCATCCGGCGGCCCCGAGCAGGAGCAGGGCCGCGGACTTGAGCAGCAGGAGTACCCCGTACGCGCTGCCCAGAGCGGCCGGGCCGTCCAGTCGCAGCAGCGCGCTTGCGGTGCCCGAGACCAGCACCAGGATGAAGCACCATCCGGCCAGCCGGGAGTAGCGGCGGACCGCCACCGCCAGGGCCCCGCCCAGCTGCCGGCGCAGGAAGTACATGGCCGCCAGGCCGCCGACCCAGACCGTCGCGCCGATCAGATGAAGTGCCAGCAGATTGACGGCATCCTCGTGGTTGGAGGCACCGTGGGCGGTCACGGTCAGGGGCAGCAGTGCGGCCAGGGCTAGCACGGTACACACCCCTGCCGTCGTGGTGCGGGTGGCCAGCCAGGCCCCCGTGGCAGCGGCCGCGGCCAGCAGGACATTGATGGCCAGGGACCGGCCGAGCGCCAGATCGAGGACGAAGGACATGACCGCATCAGCCGAGGCCCCGGGGCCAAGCGGGTCCGTGCCGGCAACATCGGCGTAGGAGAGGGTCAGCACGACCGTGCCGGCCACCGTCCACACGCTGCCGGCAACCGCGGCAAAGAGCATGGCCCGGGCCCCGGCGCGGCCGAGGCTTCCGGGCGTGCCGGGGTCCTGCGGCAGCACGGTCGCGGCGACGGCGAGAAATCCTATGGTCACGGTCGCCGCCGCATCGTGGACGGCGCGGGCAGCCGGCAGGACCCAGCGGGTCAGGGTCCCGGCGTCGGGAAGGCCGGACAGAGGCTCCCTCATGGCACCAGCCAGGGTCAGGGCGACAAGGGCTGTGACCGGAACGAGCAGGAGCAGGGCAACGGGCAGGACCCTTCGGGCAAGGGGTTTCACCGGTGTCCGGACCTCCGCGCAGGGCGCGCCAGCAGCCACAACACGGCGGCCAGGACCAGCGTCACCGCGGACAACAGACCAACCGTCGGCCACGGGAACGGTTCGGCCGCGTCCGCCGCGGCCTGCTGTCGGGCATCGCCTGCCCGGGCCTGGGTTGAGCGGTCCGGTGACGGGATCGAGAGGGCCGGGGCCTCCGTTGCGGGGGACGCCCCAGGGGAGGACGCAGTGACGGTGAAGGACAGGGCCCCTTCCACCGGGTGTCCGTCGCCGGCCACGGTGCGGTAGGTGATTTTCCATGGCTCGGTACTCCCGGGCGGCTGGCGGCCGGCGATGGAGGCAGGGACCGGAACCGTGACGGCGTGGTCCGCGATGTCCGTTGCGACCGTGGCCGGTGCGGCTGATCCGATTGCCAGGGTCACTTTCGTGAACTGGACCTGGATATCTTCATCGAAGACCAGGCTCACCCGGTCCGGGGCGGCGGACAGCTGTGCATTCTGCGCAGGGTCGCTGCCTTCCAGATATGCGTGCGCCGATGCCGGAACAGCCGGGATCACCGTCAGTACCAGCCCGAGCAGAAGTGCGGACCAGAGCAGGGCCAGGAGGTGCGGTTGCCCGCGCCGTGTCGTGTATCGCATGCAGTCGTCTTTTCTTTCCGTCGCTCGTCCATCGCACCGGTGCTGTCCAATCCTTCCCGGGGCAGGTCCCGAACACCACCTACTACTATAGTCCCTAGTAGATGTACTACTATTGCCGATAGTAGTTTGGTCAAGGTCTCGGTTGTCCCATAGGAGCTGGTTTATGGAGCAGGTTCTGCTCTCCACAACGATTCTGGCGTCGTTTCTCGGCGGCATCGTGGCTTTGATGGCCCCGTGCTGCGTCTCGGTCATGCTTCCGGCGTTCTTCGCCTCCAGCTTCCGGCGCCGCAGCCGGATCCTGGCCATGACGCTCGTCTTCGCGGCCGGGGTCGGAACCATTATTCTGCCCATTGCCCTGGGGGCCGCGGCCATCAGCCGGGTGCTTTTCGGCTACCACATCTGGATTTTCAGTATTGTCGGTCTGGCGATGGTTGCGGTCGGCGCTGCCACCCTGGGCGGCTGGAAGATGATGCTGCCGATGCCCTCCGGACGTGGCGGCGGCACGGGTATCGGATCCGTGTACGGGCTCGGTGTGTTCTCCGGTGCCGCAAGCGCCTGCTGCGCACCGGTGCTTGCCGGTGTGGCGGCGCTCTCGGGTGCGGCGTCCTCTTTTCCGGCCGCACTGGCAGTCGGTGTCGCCTACGTTTTCGGGATGGTGGCCCCTCTGTGTGCCCTGGCTCTGGTGTGGGACAAGAAGGACTGGGGCGCCAGCCGGCTCCTCTCCGCCCGGACCGTCCCTCTGTGGCCCGGAGCGGCCCGGCGGGTGCCTCTGGTGACACTGCTCTCCGGCGCCCTGATGATCGGCATGGGCCTGATCACCGTCATCATCGCCGTGCAGGGCCCGGGAATGGCCCCGGACGGGTGGCAGGTGGAGGTCACCGCCGCCCTGGGCCACGCCGCAACCGTCATCCAGGATTTCCTGGCCTTCGTTCCCGGCTGGATTTCCGCGACCGCGGTCTTCGCGGTCCTGGGGGTCCTGTTGTGGAAGGCTGTGCGTCGCAGGAAGCCAGCCTCCGCCAGGTCCGAAGGCGACGCCGCTCCGGCGGAATCCTGCGCAGCCTGCCCTCCTCAGACCGAAAGCACCGAAAGCACCGAAAGCACCGCCAGATCAGCACAGACATCGTCCCCGGCGGGCGCAGTCCCCGGACACCTGAAGGAGACCCTCTAATGGCATCGACAAAAATCCAAAGGCAGCCCGCCAGGGGCCCGGAGAACAGTCCGAAGCGCCGGGGCCTGCTCTGGGCCGGCATTGCTGCGGCCGTCGTCGCGGTGCTGGTCGCAGTGATTCTTGCCATCATCAGCACCCAGCCCATACCCCAGGCAGGGCCGGCACAGTCTTCTGCCGCAGGCTACGCAGTCGGCAGCCCCGCCCCGGGGGCGCAGGCCCCCGGCTTCTCCCTGCCCTCGGCCTCCGGCGGCACCGTCAACCTCAGTGACTACCGCGGCAAGACCGTCCTGCTGTACTTCCATGAAGGCCTCGGCTGCCAGCCGTGCTGGGACCAGATCAGGGATCTGGACGCGGCCGGACCCCAGCTGAAGTCCGCCGGCATCGACCAGCTGTTGACCATCACCAGCGGACCGGTGAACCTCATCTCCCAGAAGATGGCCGACGACAAGCTCTCCGCCATCGCCGTGGTCGACACCAAGCTCGATGTTTCCCGCACCTACCAGGCCAACAAATACGGCATGATGGGTGACTCCCGCGACGGCCACAGCTTCATCCTCGTCGGCCCGGACGGAACCATCCAGTGGCGTGCAGACTACGGCGGAGCCCCGGACTACACCATGTACGTGCCGGTCACCAGGCTCCTGTCCGACCTGCAGGCAGGACGGACAGACAAATGACCGACGGGCACATGACAGACGTCACCATCCTGACCCAGGCCTCGTGCGCCTCCTGCGTGCAGGCCAAGGACGTGCTCTACCGGCTGGAGCAGGAATACCCGCTCCAGATCCGGGAAATCAGCCTGGACACCGAGGAGGGGCGCGGCCTCGCAGCCGGAAGCGGGGTCGTCTTCGCTCCCGGCATCCTGATCGACGGCAGGCTGTTCAGCTACGGGAGGCTCTCGGAAAAGAAACTGCGCCGCCACCTGACCAACAGCAACCAGTTCGGCCGCAACCACCACCGCGGCAGCGCCGACGCCTGATGATGCCAGACCGGGATTTCCGCCCGCAAAGTCCGGTCAGATCCTCTGAATTCGTGATCGGGTCTGCGGATTCATCAACAAGCACCAGGAAGGAGCGCCGGCATGGGACGTGCGCGTAATCAACAGGACACCGAACGAAAGGCTATCCTGGCTGCGGTGCGGTCCAAACAGCAACGCCAGGAGCGGCGCAAGGCGTTCTGGATCTACGGCACCGCAGCCGTTTTCCTTCTTGCCCTGGCCGGCACGGTAACCTCGGTCATCGTGGTGGACCAGCAGGACAAAGCCCAGAGCAAGGCTGAGGCCTCCAGGCCGATCGATGGTCTCCTGAGCGTCGATGGTCTCAGCCGCAACCACACCGCCAGCCAGACGCCCTACCCGCGGACTCCCCCCGTCGGCGGAGACCATGCACCCCAGTTCATTAACTGCGGGACCTACACGTCCCCGGTCAATCCCTGGCAGGCGGTGCACTCCCTGGAACACGGCGCAGTCTGGGTCACCTACCGCCCCGACCTGCCTAAAGAGCAGATCGACGCACTGACGAAGCAGGCGGCAGCCAACCGGTACGAGCTGCTGAGCCCGTTCCCGGACCTTCCGTCACCGGTCGTGGCCAGTGCATGGGGCAAGCAACTGCAACTGGACAGTGCGGAGGACCCGCGCCTGCCGGTATTCCTGAAGGCACACCTTCAGGGCCCGCAGACGCCCGAACCCGGCGCACCGTGTTCCGGGGGCATCCAGGGCTGACCGCCCGCACGCCTGCGGAAACCCGGATAACGACCCGGTGGACTACTATGGGTGATAGTTGAATCCCTGCACCCTGCACGGCGCAAACACAGGAAGGCCCGTCTCGTGGTACGTCAGCTCGGAGAACTGGAAAAGTTGGTCATGGACCGGATGTGGTCCTGGGACCACCCTGTTGCCGTGCGCGAGGTCCTGGAAGACCTGCAGCGCGACCGGGTCCTGGCGTACACGACCGTCATGACCGTCATGGACAACCTGCACCGCAAAGGTGTGCTGACACGGCAAAAGGCCGGGCGGGCCTTCGTCTACCGTCCCGCGCAGACCCGGGAACAGCACACGGCGGCCTTCATGGGCGAGGTCCTGGCCGGCAGCCCCGACCGGGAAGTGACCCTGCTCCACTTCCTTGAACAGATTCCCCCTGACGAAGTGGCGCGACTGCGCGAAGCACTGGGCGGGCACCTGCGGGACGGGACCGGGGCAGGCCAATGACGGCCCCGGTCGTGCTGATCGTTCTTGCCCTGGTGCTTGCCGTGCCGGCGCCGATGCTGCTGCGACGCAGTACCTGGCTGGAGCGGTCCCCGCGGATCGGCATTGCCGCGTGGCAGGCCCTGAGCGTCTCGCTGGTGTCCACTGTCGTGCTCGCCGGCCTGGCCCTGGCTGTTCCGGCGGTTCCCTGGACCACGGACCTGGCCCAACTGGTCCGGGCCTGCGCGATGGCCCTCCTCGAGCAGTATTCCACCCCGGGCGGCGCCGTCGTCAGTACCACTGGTGCCGTCGCGGCTCTCGCCGTGCTCGCCAGGGTCGGATACAGCATGGCCAAGGGCCTGACAAACGCAGCCCGCAACAGAGCGCAGCAGCTGCAGGCCCTGGCCATGATCGCCAGCCCGCACCACGACCTGGACGCGCTGGTCATCGAACACGCCGCCGCGGCCGCCTACTGCCTCCCCGGCCGGCACAGCCAGATCGTTCTGACCAGCGCCGCCCTGACGGCCCTGGACCGCAACCAGCTCGACGCCGTCCTCGCCCACGAACGCGCACACCTGCACGGACGCCACCACCTCATACTCGCAGCGGCCGACGCTCTGCTGCACGCCTTCCCCGGGATCCCGGCCTTCAGAGAAGCCCGCACTGCCCTCGGGCGGCTCGTGGAAATGCTCGCCGACGACGACGCCGCCCGGTGCAGTGACCGACTGACGGTCGCCACAGCCCTGGTGCGCCTGGCCGAGCACGGCGTGACCCCTGCAGCGGCCCTCGGAGCCGGCGGCGAGTCGGCGCTGATCCGGGTCCGGCGCCTCGTCGCCCCGGCCCGGCCCCTGGGCACAGGCCGTACCGTTGTGGCAACGCTGGCAACCGGTGCCCTGCTGGCCCTGCCGATGTTCTTCGCGATCGTTCCCGCAGCCGCGGCAGGGACCATGCCACCATGCCCCGTGGATGGCATCTCGACGACCGCATAACGTGCCGATCCTGGTTCATCAGACTCCGCCCGGACGCCGAACCCGGGCTCCCGCGCAGGGGTGACCGGGTTCCGGTACCCGATGATCAGGACATGACAGCCAGCACAATGTCTGCGCCCAGGATGAGTGTGCACACCACGATGGTCAGGCTCCGTCCCTTCCGGGTGCGGGGGTCCACCCGCAGCGGGAAGAGCAACTGCCGGCCGAGGGTGTAGGCCATGATGGATCCGACGAAGACCAGGCCCGGAATACGCGGCGGGGCCGCCAGTATGAACGGCAGCGTCCCCAGACCGATCAGCAGGGACAGGAAGGCCTCGTAGAGCTGGACCGGGTGCCTGCGCCGGGCTGTGCGCCGGTCGGAGGACCACAGGCCCCACCGTGAGTCCGTGGGGCGCCCGTAACAGCACCCGGTAAAGAAGCAGCCGGGCCGCCCCAGAGCCATGCCGAAGAAGAGTCCGGCCGCCGTTGCGTCCAGGATCCTGCCCGCCGGCCAGCCAAAGGCCAGGGCCCCGATGATGATCGTGGCCAGTGCGCCGGCCAGGAAGCCCTGGATGCACGCGCCGGTCTTGAGGAAGCTGCTCAGTGGCTGGCGGTTCAGGGCAAGCGACCAGAGACGGGCGCCGACCACTCCCACCATGTTGGCCAGCACAGTCAGCCACACCGGGCCCGCCGGGTCGATGCCCTGCGCTGTCAGGAACATGGTCTGCAGGACGATGGCCAGGACAGCGCCCAGGGCCACCAGCAATGGCCAAGAGGAGAGGTGGACACCGGGTCCTTGGGCGAGGGCGTCGAATCGGGTGTGCACGGTGGTGCGCTCCGGTCTCTGTCCTGGAAGGGCTGCGGCGGTGCGCTGGCGGTCCCGGGCCGCCCGCGCAACGGGCGTCGCCGTGACATCCCAGGCACCGCCGGTAATGCCGGACACCCGCGATGTGACGGCGATCCGTCCGATGCCGGGCGTGATCGAGTCAACGTCTTCATAGTGCTCGAACCGTTCGGCCGCCTGACCGGTTTTCCGGTCTGCTTTGGTTCCGGTAAACCTCACAGACAGTTCGCCGGGCCCCTGCCACCTGTCGGTGTCGATCCAGTACGTGGCCGCCAGCCCCTGCGGCTCCAGATCGTCGAAGAATCCGTGTCGGTGACCCGCATCTTCCGGGGGCCCCGGGGCGGGTGGAACCGTCTGCGCCATGACAGGCGGAGGCGCCGCGGCACGGACAGGTGCGGACCGGGCCGGGGCCGGGACGGTTTTCACGGAGAGCACTGGTGCCCGGTTGCCCGGTTGTGCATCCGCCCGGGGGCGGCCATTGTGTACCGTAGCCTGCCGGGATTCCAGGGCGCCAAGGATCCCGTTCCAGCCGGGAAAACCGGTGTCGTGGCTGGTGTCCCGGCCGGGGGTGTGGCTGGCGGTGGAGGGTCTTTTTGCTGCCGGCTTGCGCCGTTTCTTGGTCATGGTGAACATGCCCTTCAGGGATGGTCCGGTGATATTGCCGTGAAGGCTCCCGGGAATGGTGGTGGGGGTTGCCGATCGGGCAGCGTCGTAAATGGGGTAGCCGAGACTGATGGCCGGTTCTCGCGGGCCGGAACGGGTGTGGCTGAACCAGTGGACGGATAGTCGGCTGGCAGCGGAGTCCGGGCGGTCGACGCCGAACTAAGGGTCTTTTATGTCCGGCTGATGGACAGCTGGGCCAGGGACGGGGTGACTGCGGGGCGTGTCCGGATGAATTCCGGTATTCCCGGCAGTACGTTCAGAACGGGCCGTTGCAAAGAGATGGGTGGTGCGTCAGAGGGCTGGCCGGGTTGGTTCTGGTCCCGGGTGCCTGCCTGGACGGCGGTGTCGCCGGTGCACGATGCGGGGGCAGCGGCCGCCCGGTCGTGGCCCGAGGTGGTGCAGGGCTCCTCCGAGGGAGCCGGCACTGACGCTGCGGTCTGCACATTGGAGGATGCCGGAAGGCCGTCCGCCGCGGACAGCACCGGGCGGGATGGCAGACCATTGGGAGCGCACAGGGCAGAGACTGCCAGGACGATCAGGATCAGCAGGGCAGAGGCCGCAGGGAGGACCCCCTGTCCGGCCCGCCGGATCCTGGGCTGGTCTGACGGGCGGGCGGGCATCACGGCCGTCCCGCTGCGTCCGGAAACGGACCGCACCGAGTTGTGTCGAAACCGTCCGCCCGCGGGACGGCACAGGAGGGTTGGGCCCCAGGCGCTAGGCCATGGCGGCCCCGCGGCTCACAGACGGGCATGCGGAGTCCTTTTCGGCTGTAACGGCCGTGGCGGGTCAAGGTCAGGGGGAGCCGGGAACGGTTCGTGGCTACTCGGAGCCCGGGCGGGCTGACTGCGTGCGCAGGGCCGCGATCTCGGATTTCAGGCGTGCGGCTTCTGCCCCGGACTCCAGGTCCTTGGACGCGGTGCCGGCACAGGAGGCATCCTGCCCCATCGCACAGTTGCCTTTGCGCATGGGGCGGACACAGAAGAAGTACGTTGACCCGAGCGCAAGCAGCAACACAATAAGGGCGAATAGCGTCCCGTTCATCGGCTTTCCTTTTCGGCGGCGCCGCCTTCATGGGCGAGGCCCCGGCCGGCGCGCAACCTGTCAAGGTCGGCGCGCAGCTGCGCCAGCTCGGCTGCGGAGGCCTCCGCCGGAGGGGCATCGCTGGTCGGTTTTTTGTTCGACCGCATCATCAGCCACATCATCACGCCCATGCCCACAGGGCAGGCCAGAACCGCCAGGCCGTAGAAGATCTGTTCCATCGTTGCACTCCTCATGTCTGTTGAATCGGTCAAGATACTCAGTGTGCCCGGCCGGAACCTGCACAGGCAGGAGGGCAATCACACCAAGTATCTACTATGAACCATAGTAGATGATCTGGGCTGTGACGTCGAGGGAGCCGTGTCCGGCGGCGGGGTCCGGGATCTGCGCGGCATGGGTCTTATTGCCCTTCCAGGGCCGCGAGGCGGCGCCTGAACTCCTCGTCATCAATATCGCCCGATGCGAAGCGCCGGCGCAGGATCTCACCGGCTTCCTGCCCCCCGCGTACCGGCCCGCCCGGCGCGGAGGGGCCCCGCCTGATGAGCCAGACCGCAAACAGGGTCACCGCTGCGATGGCAGCCACCACAAATATCAGCATCAGGAGGCCCCAGAGGGGCGACCCGCCGCCCATCATTCCGTATCCGTTCCAGTCGCCCATCATTCCGTCCCCGTAACCCATCATCCCGATCACACTTTCGCTTGTGGTGCATGTGGCTCAAATCCAGATTCTACTATTCACCATAGTAGTTGAGAATGTCCGGAAGGGGTCTGCCTGGCGGTTAGAAGCGACCGGTGCCTGGCCGGAGTCGCCCCGGGGCGGGGTCGCGTCATGCGGGCCTGGCGCCGTGCCGGAGCGGCTGGTCTGCTCAGACCGGCGCTGCGAAGGTGCCGATCAGGTTCTGCAGCTGGTAGATCCACTGGGTCCAGACACCTGAGACCATGAGCAGGCCCAGGACCGCCAGGATGGCGCCTCCTGCGATGTTGAATTTGCGGATGTGGCGCCTGATGAACGAGACCGCACCGCTGACCCAGTTGATGCCCAACGCGACGAGGAGGAACGGGATGCCGAGCCCGATGCAGTAGGCGAAAGCGAGCAGGGCGCCGCGCCAGGCCGATCCGCTGGCGGTGCTCAGGGCCAGGACGGCGCTAAGGGTGGGGCCGATGCACGGTGTCCAGCCCAGACCGAAGACAATGCCCAGGAAGGGCGCGCCGGCGATCCCCGATGACGGCTTCCACGGCAACTTGATGGTCCGCTGCAGGAACGGGAAACGGCCGATGAGCACAAAGCCCATCAGGATGACCATGAGGCCGAGAACCCGGATCAGCAGGTCCTGCCACCGGGCCAGCCACCCGCCGACCGCCCCGAAGGCTGCGCCGTAAAGGACAAACACAGCCGCGAACCCGAGAACGAAGAGACCGACCCCCATGACGATCCGGCGCTTTGCGCGGGTCTGATCCGTACCGGCCAGGCCCGAAACATAGCCAAGATAGCCCGGCACCAGAGGCAGCACGCAGGGGGAGATGAATGAAACGATTCCCGCGATGAGCGCCAGCGGCACCGCGAGCAGGAGCGCACCGGAGAAGGCTGTCTCCGCGAAGAATCCACCGACGGTCATTGCGCTCCTGCAGATCCGTGGGGCCGACATCGGCCCGCATTGCTACTATCGGATATAGTACTTGACTGTTGCGGCGGATTTGTCCGGGTCTCCACAGCAGCCGGCGCCGGTTGTCGCATACTGTCGTGTTCTCTGCCGGGGCACCGCGCCGGCCGCGTCGCCAATCACAAACCGGTGTAATGATGAGTGCAGAATCTGAAGGGACTTCGTCATGGACACCGTATTTTCTCCCACCTTTACGGATGCGGCCGTTCTCACCTGTCCGGCCACGCCGATTCCGCGGCGAAGAATGTCCGGCAGCACTTCCCTCCATCTCTGCCTGGATTTGAAACGGCCCGCGGCATCTTAAGAGCCCTGCCAGAACCATTCCAGGCACCAACCAGCCAAAGGACGGCATAGATATGGTTAAAACAACGGAACAACTTCCACCGACCATGGGAGGGTCCCAGGGCACCGGTGCTCTCGGTTCGGCAGTTTCCGATGTTCCCGCGACTACGCGAAGCAAACCTCTCGGCCTGTTGATGGTCATCACCGGTGTCATCGGATGGATCGCGTCCGGGATCCTCGTCCTTGAGAAACTCGAGGCGCTCAGGGATCCCAACCACATCACCAGCTGCGACATCAACCCGTGGGTCTCCTGCGGCGACGTGATGAAGACCTGGCAGAGTTCACTCTTCGGTTTCCCCAATATGTTCATTGGCATTGTGGCCTTTGCCGTGATCATCACCACCGGAATGGCTCTGCTCTCCGGGGCGAACTTCGCACGCTGGTACTGGATCGGGCTGCAGACGGGCGTGACGCTGGGAATGGTCTTCGTCGGCTGGCTGTGGTCCCAGGCGCTGTACGCGATCGGGATCCTCTGCCCGTACTGCATGGTGGTCTGGGCCATGATGATTCCGCTGTTCATCTGGGTCACCATCAGAAACATCACCTCAGGGGCCATCAGGCTGCCGGCGCGCGCCACCCGCCTCATCGGGGACACTGGATGGATGCTGGTCGCACTTCTGTACGTGGCGGTCATCGCCAGCATCTTCTTCCGCTTCCTGCCCGTCTTCATCGGCACGTCCGGGCAGTAGAGCGGCGCAAAACAGGTGAGTCTTGGTGACTCCGGGCGGACCGGCCGAACGTCAGGACAACGACAGGGACGTCCGGCATTTAGCCCTCACGCCACAATGGCTAACCGGACTTTAGGGGTTACCGTGCCCGCAAGGAACACACGTTTCAGACCATTGCAGGTGTGCGCATGTACTCCAAGCCGGGTGCGGCCGCCCGTGCCGGGGAACCGCTCACGACCCTCCTGACGGACACCCCGGAAAGGTTTGGCCGGGCCACGGAAGCGCTGAAAACGCCGTCGTCCTTGCGCCGGAAGGATCCCGCCCGGACTCATCGTCGACCGGCTGCCGGGTTGCCCGTCCGGGACAGCCCGGGGGAAAACTACAGGATAGGTGTCAGGAAACTGTGCAGGCAATCAACGACTTTATTCTGGCGGCAGCCGGGCAGCCATGGGTGCTCCTGCTCGTGCTGGCCTGCAGCATCGTTGACGGCTTCTTTCCGCCGATACCGAGCGAGTCCGTGGTGGTGGGGCTGGCCGCCGTTTCCGCCAGTGCCGGAGTGCCCAATGCATGGCTTCTGGTCCTCCTGGCCGCCGTCGGCGCATTCACCGGTGACAACATCGCCTACCTCATCGGCAGGAAGGTGGGCGTGCGCCGCTGGCGCTGGATGCGGTCCCAGCGCATGCAGGCCGCCTTCGGCTGGGCCGGCAGGGAGCTCCACCGACGTGCCGCCTCGCTGATCATCGTGGCCCGCTTCATCCCGGTGGGCCGGGTCGCGGTCAACATCACGGCCGGCGCCACGCATTTCCCCCGCGGCCGTTTCATGGCACTCACGGCGATTTCCGGAAGTCTCTGGGCCGGCTATTCGGTCACGATCGGGTTGTTCTTCGGGCAGTGGTTCGAGAACAACCATCTCCTCGCGGCGGTTATCGCGATCGTCTTCGCTGTCATTCTTGGCATCGTCGTGGACGTGCTCATCAGCCGCCTCCGCGGCAACCTACCGGAAGAAATCGGGAAACAGGGCCCCCGGCCGCGATCCTGATCTCAACTCAATGGACGGCAAGAGCGAGTCGAATATCAGCAGCCCAAGGACCTCCATGCGGTCGAAAATTCCGTACTGGATTCCCGCCTCTATCGGGTTGACCGTCCGGAGCGAGGCGGGAATCCAGTGCGGGGCGCGAAAGCAGAGGCCGACCAGGCGGCGGCAAACCCGAAGATGATCGACGGATTCATCGAATGCCCCACCTTTTTTAATATGGAATCACCAGAAGGTGCTAGATCTGCGATGTCCCCTCGGACGCGCTATCGGTCATCATCTTTTCGCACATTTTAGCCAGGCCCGGTATGCGCTGCATCATCTCTTCCATGCTGGCCATGTCCGGCATGCCCTTCATCATCTGCTCGTGCATCCGACCCATGTCAGGCGCGCCGTCCTGACCACTTGCCGCGGCCCGTTCCGCCGCCGGAGCCGAGCTTGCGGCCGGGGCCGTGCCTTCGGCGGCATAGGCGGGCGCTGCGGCGCCGGCGGCAAGAAGTCCAGCCGTTGCGAGTGTGACCATCCAAGTACGTGAGCGCATGAGCGCCTCCATTTTTCGTCTATGAGTAGTTATCTACTAAGTAGCATAGTATTGTGCAGGTGAGCCGCTTGCAAACTGGGGAAGGCAGCGAAAGCCCGTTACGAAGCTGGTAGAACCGCCACCGTCGTACGCCTCAAGGGCTACGCTGCAGTGCTTCCCCAACAAGGGGTTGGGCGGCAGTCAACCCGCGTCGACCATTTTGATCGTTCGCCGCAGCGGCGTGCTCGGTCTGAACAGGCAAGGGGGAGCGGTATTTGCAGGAGCAGGGAGACGACGCATGAACCCGGCCCTAAACGCTCGACAGACGGCAGCAGCACCCGGGCCCTGGGGCGGCTCGGCCCCGGTGATCCGATACGCAGCCTTCACGGACGCCAAGAAGGTGACCGGCGTGGACCTGTCCACTACTCCTCCGACCACAGAGCCGCATGTACTTCCCCCGCAAGTGTCATGCCAGCCGCCGATCTGGTGCTGGAAGGATTGGAACCGATAAGAGAAGGAGGAATACATGTCCCGCACATCAGAGAAGGTGACCGATCCCGTCTGCGGAATGACCGTGGACCCCGCTACCGCCGCGGCCAGCGCCGAGTACGAGGGCCGGACTTACTATTTCTGCTCGCAGACCTGCGCGACCAGTTTTAAGGCCGATCCAGCCAAGTACGCAGCGGGCGCCACGAGCTGATGGGACCGCCTGTTCGGCCGCTGCCAGCTGCC
Organism: Pseudarthrobacter sp. RHLT3-21; assembly: GCF_059383495.1. NCBI lineage: Bacteria > Bacillati > Actinomycetota > Actinomycetes > Micrococcales > Micrococcaceae > Pseudarthrobacter > Pseudarthrobacter sp. RHLT3-21. The sequence goes on along the minus strand of NZ_JBWZCI010000021.1, from coordinate 58,928 downwards.
CGGGCTCACATTATGGATCCCCCAGTGAAAAGGGGTGCGTCACACAGAGATTCAAAACGTCGCGCGCGCACCGGAGTTTAAGCGGGAGCGTTGAATGGCTAATCATGTTCCACTGGTTAAAAGGGACAGAACAATGACACGCATCAAGTGCTGGCGATTGACTACCTATGCTGCTTTGAAGACGCCACTCATTTGGCACGCGGCGAAGGTGACCTCCTGACAGGCTGGGAAGGCGCCTGATTGACTGTGATCGTCAAAGCCACGGGTATCACCCTTGGCGAACCTGATGCTCTCCGTCATGGGCGCCTTCGCCGAATTTGAACGGGCACTGATCGGTGAACGGCAGCGCGAAGGCATCACGCTGGCCAAGGCGCGCGGAGCCTACCGCGGACGCCGGAAAGCACTCTCTCCCGAGAAGGCAGGCGAGCTGAGGAAACGGGCCGGCGCCGGTGAACAGAAGACCGGCCTCGCCCGCGAATTCGGCATCAGCCGCGAAACCCTTTTACCAGTACCTCAAGGCAGACAGCTAAAATGAGTGCCGCTGTTTGGAGATGAATTTAGGAAGCTGGTGACGGGCTGGGTGCCGTGCCGTAGTATGCGCATACTCCAAACGCCACAAGCGGTCAGAAGGTGGAAACAATGCAGCTTGACGAAGTCGTCGGCCAGTTTCATCAAACGATGAATGATTTTGCTAAAGGAGACCCGGAACCCGCCAAGGCCATTTTCTCCCACGGCGAGGATGTGTCCCTTGCCAATCCCTGGGGTCCACCGGTTGTGGGATGGGAGCGAGTATCAAAGGCCCTCAATTCAGCCGCTGCCCGGTTCAAAGACGGAAGCATCACTGCTGTTGATGGCCTCACCCGGCACGTCACTTCCGAACTCGCCGTTTTCCTCGACATAGAACATTGGCAGGCCAAGCTTGGAGGAGGAGACGAAATATCGCCGTTTGATCTGCGCGTAACGAGCGTTTATCGCCCCGAAGGCGACACGTGGGCACTGGTGCATCGCCATGCAGACCCGGTCATCGCACCGCGTCCCCTGACGCTGTCCTGCATAACTAGCGCACGGGATTCACGCCGTCCGTTTCCAGTCCTTCGGCTCAAGGGGATCAGATCATGTGGGTCGGCGCCGTCCGTCGGTTCTTTTGGTCATGGACGTGTGACGGTGTCCCCGCGGTCCGGGCCGCAGCAGCTGAATGCCGAGGAACTGGACTTCGAGCACAGTTTGGTGCAGAGGGCTTTTCCTGGATTTAGCACTCCCCGGACATTTCCCGGATGCTCCCAAAGCGATGTTCAGCGGCGGGCAGCCTATTCTCTGAGCAACCAGCTTATGGATTCGGTCTGGGAACTGAAATAGCGGGTGGGGCAAGGGGGGACGCCCATGTCGAAGAAGAAGTTTGCGAGAACGCGATCCACAGGGCCGGATCCAAGAAAGGCGATCCGGGAGGCCGCAGACGGGATGGAGAAGAAGGCGCGGGCCTGGCGGCTCACGGCCTCTACTGTCGCCATTTCCATCAGCATCGGATATGCCGAACCGTCGGCTATTTCGTTGACTGCGGCCATTGCGGCGCGTGCGTCTTGAGCCCCGATACTGACATTGGGCTTCCAGGTGACGTGAATGACTCCATCAGCTTGGAGTTCGACGGTGCCTTTGCCGCCTTCCACCATTATCGATTCCATGGTCCATCCCCTACGTCTGTGGCAACGGTAGCGGCTTTGGGCCGAGCGGCGAAGCGGAAATGCTCTTTGTGACCTGCTTGACGAGTGGGAGACGATGGCTGCTACTTTGCCGGCGACCGTCGCATAGTTGGACGCTCAGCAACTCTTTCCACGAAAAGCGCGCTCGTCCTGAGCGCGGCAGTGTCTGTCGATGAAGTGATACGCGCGCCCCTCCCAGACAGGGGCCGCGCATCCTGCGCATCCTGTTTGCCTAGCGGCCAACCTGCCCGCAAACACCGTTGAGCTTGAAGTCAGACCATGCCGGGCTCGAGACCGTGAAGTCCTTCGTCGTGGCCGCCAGCGATGCAAGGTCACTCTTGGTCGAGTGGCTGCCGTAGCCTGGTGTGACACCGGGCGGTTCTGCGACATCTCCCAGTGGATGATTCGCAAAGGCGTTGGCGTTGGCGCAATCGAAGGATTCCACGATCGGGTGGATTGTTGCAGACGCAGCCGGCGCAAACCCTAAAGTTCCGGCAAAAACGATAACGGAAACTGCGAGTGATTTCCTTGTCAGGGTCATGGTTTTCTCCTTACTGTCCGGAGCGACGGAGCGACGGAGCGTCGCTCGAGCTCCATTAAGCTCTTTTGCCGACGGCAAAGACAATAGCGCTGGCATTCGAAACAGCCGGCCTCTACGAGGCAGTATTTCAAGGTCCATCTGTTGAAATCGGCGACCGCCTCAGGTCGGCAGGCGCAGCTCGGCTACCGCGTGTCTCCTTATGCCGTAGCCAGGTGACGACGGCCTAGAGGGCAACGCCTTTCTTGCCGCTTCTTGACGTCGGAAACGGGCAGGCGTACGTTACGGTTAGTCGTCGATCCGAGGGGTGTGCTCGCCAGCTTCGCCTACCGGGCTCGCGGCAGGCGCATGTTCGCGAATCACGCCGATAGCTGCGTGCCAAGACTCACGCAGCATAGGTGCATCCGGTCTCCGCCGCTGGAGCAGGCCTGTCGGTCTGCTCCCGGGCTCTCCTCCGGCCCGCAGTGGCTGCATCATGAATGTCCCGCACGGCCGGGAGGGTGGCTGTGCCGAGTCCCTGATCGTGAAGGCATGCTCAGGGGGAATGGGAGTCACCATGGACAACAACGGATTTCAGGCCCTGCAGGACAAAGTACGCGGCCAGGTCATCACTTCCGACCACCCCCTCTACGACGCCTCACGGACCGTCTATAACGGCATGATTGACAAACATCCCGCAGCCATATTGCGTGTTTCGCAAGTTGCGGACGTCATCGCGGGAGTCAACTTTGCCCGCGACGAGGGCCTGGACCTGGCGCTTAGAGGTGGTGGGCACAGTGCGCCCGGATTCGGGACCTGCGACGGGGGCCTCGTGCTCGACTTCGCCGACCGCAGGGGCGTCCGGGTAGATCCTACTGCCGCAACGGCCCGGGCTGAAGCAGGCACCACCTGGGCCGACTTCAACCACGCAACAAACGCCTTCGGGCTCGCAACAACCGGCGGCATTATCGGATCCACGGGTGTTGCTGGCCTGACGCTCGGCGGCGGCATCGGCTACCTCGCCCGTAAGTATGGCCTGTCCTGCGACAACCTCAAATCCGCGGATGTGGTTACCGCAGAGGGGAAGTTCCTCACAGCCAGCGCAACCGAGAATGACGATCTCTTCTGGGCGTTACGTGGCGGCACAGGAAACTTCGGCGTCGTCACTTCCCTGGAATTCGACCTGCATCCCGTCGACGTGGTGTACGGCGGTGTGGTCATCTATCTGCTCGAGCACGCTGAGGCTGTTGCCCAGCTGTACCGGGACTACATTGCCACGGCTCCGGAAGACATGGGAATCTTCCTCGGATTCCACCAGGGCCCGCCGGTCCCCTTCCTGCCGGAGGAGCACCACGGCAAACCCGTGGTGGTTGTGGTGGGTGGCTGGACCGGTCCCCACGATGAAGGCGAGCGGCAGTGGCAGCAATTCCTGGATGTCGCCCCAGTTGCTGGGTCATTTGTCGGGCCCCTCCCTTACCCGATGCTCAACACTCTGTTCGACCCCCTTCTCCCTAAAGGCCTCCAAGCATATTGGAAGGCGGAGTTCCTTCCAGAGCTAAGCGACGATGTGATCGGCGTTGCCCAGAAATTCGGAGCCGGCGTGCCCAGTCCCCAAACGGCCAATCATTTCTATCCCATTAATGGCGCGGCCCAACGCGTAGGACAGGATGAGACAGCCTTTCCTTATCGGGACGCCAACTTCTCGGTAGCCATCGCCGGAATGTGGGAGTCACCGGCGGACAACGACGCCAACACGAAGTGGGTCAGAGACTACTACCAGGCCCTGCATCCTTATGGGGCCGGAGCGGGCTATGTCAATTTCCTTGATGCTGACGACCAGCCTCGCATCGAGGACAACTACGCAGGCAACTACGCCCGGTTGGCCCAGATCAAGGCGAAGTACGATCCCGGCAACCTGTTCCATATCAACCAGAACATCAAACCGGTGGCCTGAAACGGGGAAGAGTCTTCACTAAAGTCCGCCAAGGCTCCGGACGCGCAATCCGTGGTTCAGGAGCTCGACGAGGCTGACGCCCTGGACGGCCTGACCCCTGGTGGCGAGTTCATCGCCGAAGAGCTCGTCGTTCAGATCATCCCGCAGGCTGACGATGAGTTCACCTGCTGGTCCTGCTTCCTGGTCCGCCACCGTTCGCAGAAGGCGCGCGAGAAGGACGGCCATGCCTACTGCGTCGAATGTGAAGGCTGAGCGGTTCTGGCCGGCTGTGCCGGAGCATATCTGGGACAGCATCCGCGAGGAATTCACCCTGCCGACCGCGGCGGACCTGGGGACCCATTTCCCGTCTGAATATTGGCCTTCAGGGGGTCCAGAGGTGGTGCGGGTGAGCGCCGTGGTCGGAATCCCGATTGGCGTGGGTGAGCGCCAGTGTCGGTGTGGGTGAGCGCCATCTGTAAAGCTCCTTCCACCACGTGAGGGCCACGTGGCGGAAGGATTACCGGCAATGGTACGGAAGATCAAGGCGAAACTGGTTTTGCAGTTTCGCAATCAAGGCCTATCGGTCGAGGGAGACGAGCCAGAGGGAGAGCTTGCACATCTCAACGGCCATGTCGTTGATGTCTGCCCCGTAGAGGCAGTTCGCAACGACCTGCCGGATGGCACGCCCATACAGGTCCTTGCGGTGGCAGTTAGCAGGGTCTTCGTTGCTCCACGCCTCGACCACACGGTCAGCGAGGTAGCGCGCGGCTGCAACGAGGAACGCACCGGAGCCACATGCGATGTCAGCTACCTTGAGGCCGAGCAGCTCGTTGGAGGACTTCAGCTCCCATTGCTGGCTGGCAGCGGTCTGATGCGGGCCGGGGGAGTAGCACAGCGGCTGGAGAGCATGGAGAACGACCTCTTCGGCCAGGGATTTCGGAGTGTAGTGGGCGCCGGCGTTCTTTCGTGAAGGGGTCTCTTTCACGACCAGCCCACCGGTCACGACAACAAACGGATGGCCGCGCAAGTCCGGTCGGATGAGCCCAAGCCATGGCTTGATGCGGTCGCGCAGCGTGTTGTCGCCGCCAACGGTCTGAGTGAGGGCACTGACTGCACTCGGGTCGGCCGGTGCGGTGATGGCTTTGGCGATCGCCGCAGATGACGACGGGCTAGCGGAGGGCTGGTCTTTCTCAACCCATTCGCGTACCGCCGCGGCGAGCTTCTTCGGGTCGACGTGGGTAGTCGCCAGGTCTTCAAGTATGGCCAGCGGAATCTCGGGCTCGGCTCCGGTGGTTCCGATGATGCCGAGAGTGGGCTCACTGACGCGTGTCGATGTATAGCCGAGCAGGCCTTCGTAGATGTAGCCGATCTGCTCGACGTCGATGTCACGGAACGAAATCTGCCGGCTTTCCCCTTTTACGTAGGCCACCTGAATGGAGCGCAGGACGTGGAGCATTACCCGGTCGGAGACCGTGACGGCCAGAGCGCCCTGTTCATTTGTACCTGTGAGGAAGTGGAACCGTGCCGGGTCAAACAGCGATCCGCCGTAGGCGGGCATGCGCAGGTTCTCAAATGATGCCCCTTTGTAGAGAGCCTGGCTGGTTGCGAGAAGTCGGTGCCAGGTCAGCGAGGTGGCATCGAGGGCTTCCTCGCTCTCGTCGTTCTTCCGGGCAGTGAGCCGGTCAAGTTCGCCGGCGATACCGTAGCCCTGCTCGAAAAGCTCCCCCCCAGGAAGCAGGCCGCGCTCTTCGGCGAACAGCAGGAACACCGCCCGCATCATTACCGTGACGGCGGCCTCGTAGATGTCGTGGGAAGGGTCGGGAAGCGGGTAGGGCAAGCCACGACGTTCTGTCTCGGCAGCAGACTCTGAGAACGACTGTATGAGCAGTTCGACGGCTCGGCGCACCTGCGCGCCGAGAGCCTCGGTGATCTCCTCAGCTGCGGCGATGGATTCCTCGAAAAGGACGGGGAGACGCTCGGCCGGGTCACCACCGATGATGTGCTGCCTCCCGACCAGAGTGAGGAACGCGTCGCGGGCGCGGGGCTCTTCAATCCAGGTGAGCGAATCTACGATGCCGGAGGCAACCATGGTGCCCGGCCGAGCGCAGACGAGGCCCCACCAGCGGCCGTCGGTCACGATGCCGATTTCGACCCTGTTTTCGCGCAGCAGTGCCTCACAGCGGTCGATCGGAGTTGCAGCCCACAGGTCGCTGGGGCTCCGTGCGTGAGGCCTCGTAGCCCTGTTCAAGCTGTGTCAGCCGCGCGTTGAGCTCCATGCCGCCGGCGAGGGCTGTGTTGATGACGTCGTTCGTGTCTATCCCCTTGGCCTTGGAGCGCGCAGGTGCCCGCTTGCCGAAGTGGCGCTGGATCTCATCACCAATCACTTGGTTAACCGAGCCGAGGTCCTGCTCGACGTTTGCGACCTTCTTCGCGACGCGGGCCATGAAGGAGGCATCCGCCGCGTAGATGGAGGATTCAGTGGCGGGGGCGAAGTGGAAGACCAGCGGTTCCTGTTTCTGGCCGTACCGGTCGATTCGGCCGATGCGCTGCTCCAGACGCGACGGGTTGAACGGGATGTCGAAATTCACCAGCCGGTGGCAGTACGTCTGGAGATCGATACCCTCGCCAGCAGCATCCGTGGCGAGCAGAACCCGCACCGGTTCTTTCTCCGGGTCCTCGGTGAACTGTGAGCGGATGTACTCGCGGTCCTCGGGCGGGGTGGAGCCCTGGATTACGGCGAGCCTGTCCCCGTATCCGCGCTGGGTCAGCACACGGGTGAGCCAGTCGACCGTGTGGGCGTACTCGGTGAATACGACGACGCGGTCGGTCGAAAAATCAGTGCCGTCAGGACGGCACACCGATTCGAGGAACTTCAGTAATTCATCGAGCCGGGAGTCTGCACGGGACTCGTAACTCAGGCCCCATTCCATAAGGGCATTCAGCTGGTGGGGTTCGGCGGCGACCAGCGGGTCGGAGCCCTTCGACTCGCGCAACCGCTCGGCCTCGTCCTGCTCCCACAGGCCCTCTTCCTCATCCGACTGCCCCTCGCCGAAGACGTCATCGTAGTCGTCTGCCAGGCCGCGGCCAGCTTTGGAGCTGATGTAGCGCGAGAGCGTCTGTCCGAACGCGAACGGGCTGGACAGGAACCGCTTCTTCAGCAGCATGGTGACAATGTCACCGCTGGGTTTGGTGCCGTTGGCCTTGGCACTCTTGACGACGATCTGGTCCAGGAGCTCGAACATCTCCTGCTCGTCATCTCGCGGGGTGAAGGACAGCGCGCTGACCTTGCGCTTCTTAAAGTCCTTGCTTGTCAGGTCACTCTTGAGGCGACGGACCGTCACATCCTTGAGCGCCTTCGAATCCAGGAGCGCCCCGCGGGAGAAGCGCCTGGAATCGATCATCTCCATCAGAGCAGTGAATGATTCCGGGTGCCCGTTGTGTGGGGTCGCCGAGAGGAAGAGCCGGTGTTCGCACCTTTCCGCGAGCTCCCTCACCGCGATGGTGCGCTGCGTATCCACCGCGTATCCGCGTCCACCCGCGATTGCCGGGGGACTGGAAGGGGCAACGTGGTGGGCCTCGTCGACGACGAGGATGTCGAATGCGAAGCGTTTCGCCGTCTTTGGGCTTTTCACTTGGGAATACACGTCGCGCAGCAGCCGCTGGGAGCGGACGTGCGGCAGCCACGCCATGCTCACAATGACACGCGGGAACATCAGGAACGGGTTGGCGTGCAGCCCGTGGGTGCGGCGCACCTGCGCCATCAGTTCAGAGTTGACGATCGTGAAGTCGAGCCCGAACTTGTCCCGCATCTCGTCCTGCCACTTCAGGGACAAGCTTGGAGGGCACACGATCACCGCGGTCCGGGCACGGTGCCGCAGAAGCAGTTCCTGGATCACCAGACCCGCCTCGATGGTCTTTCCCAAGCCCACGTCATCGGCGAGCAGCAGGTTGGTGCGAGGTGCGCCGAGGGCGCGGCGCAGCGGCTCAAGCTGGTATGCCTCGACGTTCGCGCCCGACCAGAACGGAGCCTGATAGCGGTTCGGGTCGGCACTCGTAACCGCACCCCATCGCATCGCGTCCACAAAGCCCGCCAGCGTCGTCGGGTCATCAAACTGCTCGGCGTAGATCGTCTCCGGCAGTCCCTGAGCAGGGGTGACTGTGTGACCAACTTCCAGCTCCCAGACCACCGAAAGCTGCTGCCCGAGACGGTCCTCGTCAAGGGACTGCAGATCCACCACATGCGAAAGCTGCGCCACTGATTCGTCGGCCGGGCTTCGGGGCAGTCCCTGCGCCTGGACGTTGGCCACAGCCCATGTTGACCCTCGGACCTCGACGACCTGACCGGGCTCCGGCAACGGCGGTGCCGCGACAGCAGATGTTGACACGTGTGTGCTCCTAGCTCCGTTGCTTCACCCCATGTGAAACCCCGCACGATGCAACGGTGACGCACCGGGTGGATTCATCTAATCACTTGTCTGGAAATCTTCGTAAACCAGCAGAGTAGCTGGCCTTCTGGATCTGGAGAGGCGATCCTTGCGCGACGAGCCTCGCGAAGTCCGCCGGCTACGGCGTCGAACGGGCAACGGCATAAATTCGACCATGGTTGTCGTGGCTTCGCTGACCGCTTCAGCTAGTGATTCCGGGTGTGCTCGATCGCCCGCCCGTGATGCCCTGGTCCTTGCCGTAGCGCCACAGGATGGCGTCCATGATGCGCAGTTCGGAAATGGGTGTCTGGACCGTGGAGATCTGGTGAATGCGCGCCAACCGGCCAGCAAGGTCTGGGTCTTCCATAAAGAGGTTGTGCCAGTTCAGCCATTGGTCCTTGGCGGTGCGTTTGCCCACGACTGTCCCGATTACTTTGTCCCAGATTGGGATGAGTTGCGGTCGCTTCCTTGCAAGGATCTTGCTGGCGATGGTGGCCCCTACATCCCAGCGCGTTTTGGGTGTGCGCCGTAGCTCCTTCCAGAGCAGCCATGCCGGGCTGCCCTCCCCGAGCCTCGCTTGAGCTTCCCCGGCCGTGAGGTCGCTCATCTTCACGTCGGTGGGAATCAAGGCCAGGAGTCGCTGTATATGGGCTGCCAAGGGTTGTTCCTGCAGCCCGATGATGGCCTGGGCCGGCACTTTGACGCTGAGCATGGACACGGCGACGGCGTCGCTGTCGGTGATCCTGTCCCTAACATCAGGGCCGTCGCCGCGGTTCGCCCATTCATCAAAGTAACTGCCAGTACTGAGCAGTCCCGTCGTCGTGGACGGTTCGAGGTAGTAGCGTCTGAGCAGCTCGGCTGCGGCTTCGACGTTCTCGTCTTTCAGGATGACTGGTAGTTCCATGAAGTCCCCCTATGGCTTCAATGCGCGGGCTATGACCCTGGCTGACCCTGCGACGTCGCCGGGTAGTCAGTCTGTATGGCGAACCTCAATCTCGGGGTGGTACTTCGTGACCCACTTGGCCATCCGACTGTTCCGTTTTCGATGAACGCCAGCACGTTCTCCCTGTATTCGATGTACTCCAAGGTTGTGGCCAGTGTTCCGGAACGCTTGAAGTTGTTCGGCCTCAGGAAGTACTCGATTTTCTGGTAGTCGGAGCCGGGCGTTATGAGGTCTTGAAAGTGGAAGAAGTCCACGAACCCCTTGAAGGTGACGAAGAGTTCGAAAAGTCCGGGTAGGCGGTGGTGGACTTGGCGAGAGGGCTCCCCGGTTCTCTGGCGTAGTGCCGCCGGATGCATTCAAGGGTGAGATCCATGCGGTCGGCGATGAGCAGACTCATCCCTCGAGCCCTGTTCATGGTCCAGTAGTCCTTCGTTCGGACTGGCCAGATCATCGCGCTGCCAATGGTGTACGGAGTGTTCAAGTAGCGGAGCTTCTGCTCCTCGGTCAGGCCCGCTATGGCGTCGACAAGGGCCCTCGACCTCGGCTTCTTCGACTTTACCCATCTGGTGTAGGAGCTGGTGATGGCGTCACTGCCGTAGCAATGCCTCTTTTTATTGGCGTCCGTGAAGATGAGGTACTCGCTCCGTCTGGTTGTCACCTTCGGGGCGAAAAGGACGCCGGGACGCAGTTCCTTGGTCCACAGCAGCTCGTGGTCCCACCGGAGCATCTGACTGTCCTTGTCGGCGTCGGGATTGGTCCTCGAAGGGGTGTCCGTCTTGTAGTCGAATGAAGTATCGAAGACGCGTGGCTGTTGCTGCTGCGGGTATTCCGGATAGCTCAAGATTCCCCCAAAAACCAGAATGATAAGACGCGTTCATCGTACGGGAGAGAAGCCTTGTCAGCGATGACCATTCCGGCCAGAGGGAAGTTCCGCGAGAATCTCGTGGGGCCACTCTTTAGTGAGCACATTGTTTAGTTCCTCATTGGGGCTGCCCACACAGTAGGGCGTGTGGTTCGTGTCCAGGACGTCGAGGTTCACCGGAACAGCGAACAGGTCCCAGGGACGCTGTTACGCTCCAGAATATGGTCGACACGAAGATGACGAAGAGCGCGGGGGAGCACTGGGTGTGCTCGGTGCTGGCTCGGTACGACTGGGCGGCGGCGCTGACGCGCGACGGGCTGGAACGGACCGACATCCTCGCCGTTCAGACACACGTGCCTGGGCAGCGACAGACCATCGAGGTGCAGGTGAAGTCAACCAGATGGATGGGTGACAGAGGGAGATGGAAGCTCGGTCTAACGTCGCAGCTGCCGGCAGAATCCCGGCATGAGTGGTTCGCGCTGGTCATGCTCGATCCTCAAATGCATACGAAAGCTCCCCGGAGCTTCATTGTCCCGAGGGACCATGTGGCGGCCGCGGCGTGGATAGGACACAAGCACTACCTCACCGACCAAAGCGTGCCTCCCGGGACGCGCAACTCGAGCATGGACGAGTCCCGCGTAGCGATTGAGACATTTCTGGGCTACGAGGACCGCTGGGACCTGCTCGGGACGCAGACAGACAAAGTGCCTGTGATGCTGCCGGAACATTACCGCGGACTCGCCGCCGACCCGAGAGTCGGCCTACCGGATGAGCACCCTTGGAAGAAAAAACTTCCGAAGTGGTAGGCGGTGGCACCAAGGACCGACACTGTTACTTCGCCTGGTCTGGGTCCCAGTCCTCCGGGTCACGCTTCTCCAACGTCTCAATCAACGGCTCGAAACCGCCCACGCCGGTAGCCGCGGAAACAACGCGGATCTCCTCCGCCAAGTCCCGCCAGATCCCCGCATACCAAGCGGCAGGATCAGTACCACGCTCCAGCAGGAACGCATCCAGGGTCGCCTTACGGTAGACAAGCCTGGCCCCTCGTTTCTCAACGAGCGGACCCCGCCCGACGTACCTCAGACTTCGCAGAAAATCCGCGCTCAGGGTGTACCCCACGGGTCCACTAAGGTATGCCGCAGCCTCCCTGGAACTCATCTCCAGGTCCGGAGCCAACTCGTCCATTGAACTAGGCTCCATTGCCTACCGCAGGACCGGCCAGGTCTTAGCCATCAACCGGGGCGCCATTCTCGAACTATCCCCACAGGCTAGGGTCATCGATCATCCGAGCTCCTGTCCCTCCGCGAGTTCAAGCACGCGACCAACGGCGCTCTCGTAGACGCCATATTCAGACTCAGGACGGCCATTAAGGCAGTCGGCCACGAGCCGAAACAGCAAAGCGCGGACGAGGTACTGCGGAAAGAACCGCGCCTGGCTGATCGCTTCGAATAGCAAAAGCGGCGCGCCCTCGAAGCAGATTACGTCAATAGCGATCACAGCAACTGAGTAGTCGACGGGACGCCAATAGACGGTCAGATCGATAACGGCGGGTGGAAGAGCGGAATCGAACAAGACGTTTCCGGTCAGATCGCCATGAATGACGCCAGGCGGATCGAAAACGTGCTGCCGTCAGCTACGCCTCGTCGTCAGAGGACATCCAGCGGGATAACGCGAGTCGTTCCGAAGACTATCGTCCTGGAAGGCCGGACCAGTGAAGAGGCCCGGTGCGGGACACCCTTCAGGGCTCGGAATCTTCCGATGAATGAGGCAGCATCCGATTGACCGCGTCGTTCGTTCGGCGCACGGATCGTTCCACTATTACCGTTGCTGCAGCGCTTCAACCAGCTTTGGGGACACTTCACCGGACTCCGTTCGTCCATCTGCTGTTGATGTGAAGGGTCCCGCCGGTGGGCTGGTAGATGCCCAGCAGGGCCCGGATCGTTGTCGTCTTCCCGGACCCGTTGCTGCCCAGGAACCCGAACGTCTCACCCCGTGCCACGTCGAAAGACAGGTCTCGGATGACCGTCTTGTCCCCGAAATCCATCCTGAAATTCTCGATATGGACGAGTGCTTCGCTCATGGCTGTTCCCCAAAAATATGTCGGCAGATGCTTATGGGGAATCTATCCGCGGGTGGGCCGCGGGGGTTCAGCTCGGGGATGACCTTAACGGCGGACCGAAGAACGCGAAAGCGCATTTTCGCCAACAGGGCCACCCGTCCTGCTGAGCAGGCACGGGGCAGCGGGTTGGGGGAGAACAGTGACAATAGCGTGGGTAGTCCGACAGGCTACTTGATAAGTCTCAGGGCTGCGATCATTCCTGATTTAGCCTTAACGACCGCGCTTGGGCTGATATTCGAACGCTGGCATGCTCGGTTTGGTCAAGGATCCGAGATGGTCAAACAGCGTCGCCTCGACTCCTGGTCAGAGGTACCCACCATTATCCGTCGAATTTCCATGGGGAGGGCTAGCCGCCTGTACCGAAGGCCCGGTCCATTGCAGCGACCGTGTCACGCAATCCTTCTGGCAGGAGGTGAGAATAGCGGTCCAGTGTGGTGGTGATGGATTTGTGCCCCAGATGCTTCTGCAGCTGGAAAATGTTAAGTTCATGCTGCAACAGCCAGGAGGCGTTTGAATGTCGCAGATCGTGTATCCTCGGCCGCTTCGTGAGCCCGTTGGCCTGCGCTTTCTTAACTGCCAGATTCCACGCGTCCCAGGTTCGATTGTGCGGCATATGAGTTCCAGCAGTGTTGACAAACACAAACGAATTGCTCTCGGCGGCGATGCTAAGCAGCGGCCCCAAATCGGACAATAGGCTACTTCTCAGCCCGACCGTCCGCTTGGACTGCGGCGTCTTCGGGGGCCCGATGTGCGAAACGTTGTCTTCGTCCTTCGTCCATGCTCGGACCACTTTGACAACGTGCGTACCGGAGGGCGTCGTCTCAAAGTCCCTTGCCTTCAGCGCGGTGGCTTCCGAGTACCTCAAACCTGTCTGGATCAGGAAAGTGAAGAACGACACATACGGCTCAGTGAGTTCTGCCCGGACCAGACGCCACTCGTCCGGCGTAAGGAAGGTGGCCCTTTCCTCCGTGTCCGCGCTCTTCGGCAATGAAATCCCCTGGCAGGGGTTGTCTGTGCGTTGCTTTTCTCTGACCATCGTCTTGAATGAGGCCGAAATCAAGCCGTGGACGTTTGCGATCGTCTTGGATGCCAGTCCTTTGGATTGCATGCCTTTGACCCAGGAGACAATGTCTCTGTACTCGACTTTGGTGGCGTCCAGCGTACCGAGGCCGCCAGCAATGTGGCCGTTAAGCATCCCTCGGTAGCGTCGGATTGTATACCCGCCGACCATCAGCAGCGAGATGTGGTTCTCGATCATGCGGGAGACGGTGTAGACACCCCGGTAGTGAGCCTTGGTTCTCTCCAACGCCGTGTCGATATTGTTCCCGCACGCCTTCAAGACTGTGAGGAGCAACTCAGCGCTCTCTTCCGATTCCATCTTTTGTGTCTCGCGCTGTCTTGTCTCCGGGTCGATCCACCGCACGTAGTAGGTGATGGAGCCGTCTTTGCGTTTTCTATCTTCGATGTGAGCCATAAAAACACTATGCGGCGGTCCGGCCGGCGGGTGTCGCTTTTCCGCGTCCGCGTGGGCGAAAACGAAGTTCGCGTGGGTGGAGACAGAAAAAAACCCCTGGAATCCTTGGATTCCAGGGGTTTTCCCTTGTGCGCGGAGGGGGACTTGAACCCCCACCCCCTTTCGAGGACTAGCACCTCAAGCTAGCGCGTCTGCCATTCCGCCACCCGCGCAGGTGGTAATTCGGACAACGTCTACGCCTTTCAGCGTTTCGCTTTTCTCCGAAGCAGCGAGAAAAACTCTAACACGAACTTTCCGGAAACATGGAATCGGGGCGGATGAGTAGGCTGAAGGCACACGAGAACGCAGGTTGTTTGCAGCCTTCCCACTGCCCAAGGAGTTTCTATGTCTAACATCCGTGCCGAGGATGAAGTTGTCCGGATCTGCCAGGAACTCATCCGGATAGATACCTCGAACTACGGTGACGGTTCCGGGCCGGGGGAGCGGGTGGCCGCCGAATACACGGCCGGGCTGATCGAGGAAGTGGGCCTCTCTGCCGAGATCTTCGAGTCGGTGCCCGGCCGGGCAAGCGTTGTCACCCGGATGACCGGTGAAGATCCGTCCGCCAGCGCCTTGGTGGTGCACGGGCACCTTGATGTTGTTCCCGCCCTGCGCGAACAGTGGTCGGTGGATCCCTTTGGCGCCGAACTCAAGGACGGACTCATCTGGGGCCGCGGAGCCGTGGACATGAAGGACATGGACGCCATGATCCTTGCCGTGATGCGGGATCTGGCCAAATCCGGGCGGAAGCCCAAACGCGACATTATCTTTGCCTTCTTCGCCGACGAGGAAGCCGGCGGTGAGTACGGTGCCCGCTACGCCGTCGACAAGCGTCCCGAGCTCTTCGAAGGCGCAACGGAAGCCATCTCGGAAGTAGGCGGCTTCTCGGCAACCATCGGAGGGCAGCGCACGTACCTCCTCCAAACGGCCGAGAAGGGCATCTCCTGGCTCCGCCTGGTCGCGCACGGCCGGGCAGGCCACGGTTCCCAGATCAACACGGACAACGCCGTCACCCGGCTGGCTGCCGCGGTCACCCGGATTGGCGAGTACAAGTGGCCGATTGAGCTGACGCCCACCACGCGGCAGTTCCTGGACGGCGTGACCGAACTCACAGGGGTGGAATTCGATCCGGACAATCCGGACCGCCTGCTGGACCAGCTCGGCACGGTGGCGCGCTTTGTGGGGGCAACCCTGCAGAACACCACCAACCCCACGCTGCTGAAGGGCGGCTACAAGCACAACGTCATCCCGGAATCGGCTGAGGCCCTGGTGGACTGCCGGACGCTCCCGGGCCAGCAGGACCACGTGCTGGAGGTGGTGCGGGAGCTTGCCGGTTCAGGCGTCGAGGTCAGCTACGTGCACAACGACGTCTCGCTCGAGGTCCCCTTCGCCGGAAACCTGGTGGATTCCATGATTGACGCCTTGCACACCGAGGACCCGGGGGCGAAAGTACTTCCCTATACGCTCTCCGGCGGCACGGACAACAAATCGTTGAGCCGGCTTGGTATCACCGGCTACGGCTTCGCTCCCCTCCAGCTCCCCGACGACCTCGATTTCACCGGGATGTTCCACGGCGTGGACGAGCGGGTCCCGGTGGACTCGCTGAAGTTCGGCGCCCGGGTGCTCAACACGCTCCTCACGAACTACTGAGCGGCCTGCACATGACTCCCGAGGAAGTCCTGCCGGAGCCCTTGCTCGAGGCCATCCGCGGCCGTGCTGCGGGCTATGACCGGGACAACACCTTCTTCTTTGAGGACCTCGAGGAGCTGACCGCCGCCGGCTACCTCAAGCTCTTTGTGCCGGCGTCCGACGGCGGCCTGGGGCTTGGGCTCGAGGCCGCAGCGCAGTGCCAGCGGCGGCTGGCAACGGCGGCCCCGGCCACCGCCTTGGCCATCAACATGCATCTGGTCTGGACCGGCGTCGCCCACGTCCTGGCCGCAAGGGGTGAGCATTCCCTTGACTTCGTCCTGCAGGAGACTGCCAGCGGCGAGATCTTTGCCTTCGGCAATTCCGAAGCAGGCAACGATTCGGTCCTCTTTGATTCAAAAACGGCAGCCGCCCCCTTGCCGGGCGGCGGGTACAGCTTCACCGGTACTAAGATCTTCACCAGCCTTTCGCCTGCCTGGACCCGGCTGGGCATCTTCGGCAAGGACGCCCTCGCCAGGGGAGGCGAAGGCGAGCTGGTGCACGGATTCATCGAGCGCGGCGCAGCCGGCTACTCCGTCCTGGATGACTGGAACACCCTGGGCATGCGGGCCAGCCAGTCAAACACCACCGTCCTGGACGGCGTCGAGGTCCGCCCGGACCGGATCTTCCGCAAACTCCCGGTGCAACCAAACGCCGATCCGCTCATTTTCGCGATCTTCGCCTGCTTCGAGTCGTTGCTGGCAGCCGTGTACACCGGCATCGGCGAGCGTGCCCTGAACCTGGGTGTTGAGGCTGTCAAGCGCCGGACGTCGTTCAAGAATGCCGGCCGAAGTTATGCGCAGGATCCGGACATACGCTGGAAGATCGCGGAGGCCGCCATGGCCATGGATAACCTCTACCCCCAACTGCTGGCCGTAACCCGCGATGTTGATGCGCTCATTGAACACGGACCGCAGTGGTTCCCCAAACTTGTGGGGCTGAAGGTCAACGCAACAGAAACGGCCCGTCGTGTTGTGGACCTGGCCATCAGGGTGAGTGGCGGCTCCAGCTACTTTCGTGGGTCCGAACTTGAACGCCTGTACCGGGACGTGCTGGCGGGGATGTTCCACCCGTCGGACGATGAGTCGGCCCACAACACCGTGGCGAACGCCTGGCTGGGTCCGTTGGAGACCTGAGCGGGCGCCCGCCGGTGGCCGGTGAATCCCTACACGGTCCGCTGGACCTGCATCACCCGGCGGCGGAGCCAGAAGCGCCTGCCGCCGCCTAAATAAAGCTTGCTGCGTTCCAGCTCCCACTTGCCATACTCGGAGTGCTCCACAAGCCGGCGCCTGGCGTCAGGCAGTGAATCGTCAGGGCTGACCGTCAGAACGAGGTACTCGTACTGCCTCAGAATGTCCCGTTCCCGTTGGACCGAGCTGGTGAGAAAATGTTCCTTCATTGCTCTCCATTTTCGTCCTTTTCCGGCTAACGTGAAGTCATGAGCATCGATCCGCGTGTCGCGCTTCAGTCCTTGACAACCGCTTTGGAAGAACACCTTATAGCAGCATCCAACCGGCGTGGCGATGGCGATCCCGCGGTCGAAGCGTCTTTTTTTGCGGTCGCGGACGCGTTCGAGGTTTATGAAGACGCACTCTACGAGGCTTACAGCGAAGTTACGCCCCTTCAGGTCTTCGATGATGAAGAAGATGAGGACGATGAAGCCGGCATCGACGATGACGAGGACCTGGAGATCCTTAAGGACTGAGAGCAGCACGCCGCCAACGCCGGGCAACGCCATAACCCGGCGGCCCTGAACGGCGTGTCAGCCGGGCATGGAAACATCCTCGAGCGCGCGGGCAATTTCGGGCGGCAACCGGGTCAGTTGGGCGGCCATGATTTCTTTGGCCTGCACCGGAGTCCTTGGCCCGATGATGGCAGTGGCCACGCCATGCTGGGACAACAGCCAGCTCAGCGACACATCCAGCGGTGTCCGGCCCAGGCCCTTGGCAGCCATCGCCACGGCTTCCACAACGCTGGACGGCTGCGCCCCCAGGTACGGCTCCACGTAGGGTGCTGAGTCTGTGCCCGCCGCCCGGGAATCGGCGGGAATGGCGCCGCGGTACTTGCCGGTCAGGACGCCGCGTCCCAGCGGCGCCCAGGCCATCAGCCCCAGGCCGGCATCCTCGACGGCAGGAACCAGTTCCACTTCCGCCTTACGCTGCACCAGTGAATATTCAGCCTGCGCGGCTACGAGCGGAAACCCGGCCACTGCCGCTGCTTTGGCGCTCTGCCAGCCGTTGAAGTTGGAGATGCCCGCATAGCGGGCACGGCCGCTCCGGAGTGCAAATTCAAGCGCGGACAGTGTCTCCTCCAGCGGGACGTTGCCGTCCCATGCCTGGGCAAACCAGATATCCACGTAGTCAGTGCCCAGCCTCGCCAGGCTGGCGTCCAGGCCGGAGAGCATCGCATTGCGGGACGTGTCCACGGTGCGCCGGCCATCCGACGTCGACATCCCCGCTTTGGTGGAAATGCAGACTTCAGTGCGGGAGACAACGTCGCCCAAGAGGGACCCGATCATCGCCTCTGCGCGGCCGTCGGCGTATGACGCCGCGGTATCTATGAGTTTTCCGCCACTATCGATAAACGTCCGCAATATCTCCGAGGCGTCCTGTTCGTCGGTATCTCCGGACCAGGACATGGTGCCGAGGGAAAGGGCGGAGATTCGCAATCCACTGTTGCCGACGTAACGCTGCTGCATAGCTGCAAGCTTACGGGGAATCACCAGGGTCCATGACGTAGGGTCTTAGCGTGAACTGGTTTGAGGCGGCCCTGCTGGGCCTTGTGCAGGGACTGACCGAATTTCTACCGATTTCATCAAGCGCGCACCTGCGGATTGTGGGGCAGTTCCTGCCCAACGCATCCGATCCAGGGGCGGCGTTTACTGCCATCACGCAGCTTGGTACCGAAACGGCGGTGGTGATCTACTTCTGGCGCGACATAGTGCGGATTGTCAGGGCGTGGGCGGGATCGCTTACGGGGAAGGTCTCCCGGCAGGACCCGGATGCCCGCATGGGCTGGCTGGTGATCCTGGGCAGCCTCCCCATCATCGTGCTGGGCCTGCTGTTCCAGGACCAGATTGAGTCGGTGCTGAGGAGCCTGTGGCTCGTAGCCACCATGCTGATCGTCTTTGGGCTCTTTCTGGCCGTGGCCGACACCGTCGGAAAGCAGGACCGGGACCTCACCCAGCTCACCTACAAGCACGGTATTTTGTACGGCTTCGCCCAGGCGCTGGCTCTTATTCCCGGAGTGTCGCGATCCGGCGGCACCATCACCGCGGGTCTCCTGATGGGCTACACACGCGAAGCCGCCGCCCGGTATTCGTTCCTCCTGGCTATCCCGGCGGTGTTCGGCAGCGGCCTTTACCAGCTGTACAAAGTGGTCTCCAAGGACGGCATCACCGGCCCTTACGGCCTTCCGGAGACGGCGCTGGCCACCGTCATCGCCCTTGTGGTGGGTTACGTGATCATCGGATGGTTCCTCAAGTTCATTTCCACCCGAAGCTACCGGCTCTTCGTCTGGTATCGGATCTTCCTGGGCCTGGCCCTGTACCTTTTGCTCGGTTTCAATGTCATCGATGCCTAGCCGTAGGCTTAGGCTGTGAAATCCTGGATCTCCCGCCCTGTCCCTGTGCTGCCTGGCGCCATGCCTGACATCCGCCTGTTCGACACCGCAAAGGGCAGTGAAGTCATGCTCCGGGCCGGGGGCGAGCAGTCCATGTACGTCTGCGGGATTACCCCCTATGACGCGACCCACATGGGCCATGCGGCCAGCTACGTGGCGTTTGACCTCCTGAACAGGGCCTGGCGTGACGCCGGCCAGGAGGTTTCCTACGTCCAGAACGTCACCGACGTCGACGACCCCCTGCTGGAGCGCGCGACTGCCACCGGCGTGGACTGGCGGGACCTCGCTGCGAGCCAGATTGAACTCTTCCAGACCGACATGGAGGCGCTGAACGTCCTGGCGCCGGACCACTATGTGGGTGCCGTCGAGTCAGTTGACATCATTGTTCCTGCCATCGAACGGCTGGTCCGCCTGGGGCTGGCCTACCGCGTGCCTGGTACTGCAGGGGAGCCCGACGGCGACGTCTACTACGACGTCGAAGCTGCCGGTAAGCGGACGGTTGCCCCTGACGCCTGGACGCTGGGCTCCATCTCCCGCCTCGGTGAAGCCGAAATGCTTGAACTGTTCGCCGAACGCGGCGGCGACCCCGGCCGGGCCGGCAAGCGGCAGGCGCTGGACCCCCTGCTCTGGCGGGTTGCCCGCGACGGTGAGCCCAGCTGGCCGGGCGGCGAACTGGGCCAGGGCAGGCCGGGCTGGCACATCGAGTGCACGGTCATCGCCCAGCGGTACCTGCCGGCTCCCTTCACTGTCCAGGGCGGCGGCTCGGACCTCATCTTCCCCCACCACGAGATGGGCGCCGGTCACGCTTATTCCCTCACCGAGGTGCCGCTGGCGCATCACTATGCCCACGCCGGCATGGTGGGGCTGGACGGCGAAAAGATGAGCAAGTCCAAGGGCAACCTGGTCCTGGTGTCGAAACTTCGGGCCGCGGGAGAGGATCCGGCCGCCATCCGCCTGGCCATCCTGGCCCACCATTACCGTTCAGACTGGTCCTGGACCGCGGAAGGGTTTGCTGCGGCAAAGGACCGGCTGGCTGCGTGGCGCCGCGCACTCGCCACCGCGCCGGAAGGATCGGCGTCCGGCCTGATCGCGGAAATGCGGGCCGCCCTGGCAGCTGACCTGAACGCGCCGGCCGCCGTGGACGCTGTTGACCGCTGGGCCGCCTCGGCAGACGCCGCCGCGGCAGCGGGCAGCCAGCATGATCAGGCGCTGGTCAGTGACGCGGTGGACGCCTTGCTCGGCGTCGTGCTTTAGGGTTTGTCCCGGCCGCGACGCTTGAGGTAGCGCTCAAACTCCCGTGCGATGGACTCCCCGCTCGCCTCCGGGAGGTCGGCAGTGTCCTTTGCCTCTTCCAGCTGCCGGACGTACGCGGCGATCTCCGGGTCCTCGGTAGCCAGCTCATCGACGCCGCGCTCCCACGCGGCGGCCTCTTCGGCCAGTTCGTGGGTGTCCAGCGGGACCTGGATCAGCTCCTCCACGCGGTGCAACAGAGCCAGCTGCGCCTTGGGTGACGGGGCCTGGGCCACGTAATGCGGGACTGCGGCCCAGAGGGACACCGTGGGAAGGCCTGCCAGGAGGGACACTTCGGACAGGACACCCACAATGCCGACGGGACCTTCATACTGGGAGGCTTCAAGGTTGAGGCGCTCCCGCAACACGGCGTCGTCCGAGGATGTGCTGACCGGAATCGGCCTGCTGTGCGGAACGTCTGCAAGAAGTGCCCCCACCAGGACCACATAGTCCACCTTCAGCGCTTCTGCGTGGACCAGCAGCTCCGCCGTATAGGCCCGCCACTTGTAGGACGGCTCAATGCCCTGGACGAAGATGACGTCCACATTCGAATCCGGCGCACTGGCCTTGTAGATCCGCGTGGATGGCCACTTGATCTTGCGTTCCCCCGAGGCGTTCCTGCGGACCGTGGGACGGGTGAACTGGAAATCGTAGTATTCGTCGGCGTCAATGGACGCGACCTTCTTACCGCCCCAGACCCTGTTCAGATAGCGCAACGAGTCACTTGCGGCTTCGCCGGCATCGTTCCAGCCTTCGAATGCGGCCAGCATCACAGTGATGCGCTCCCCGTCCGCCACTGGCAGCAGGAACTGCTCCGGTTCAGGTGCGGCACCCGGTTCCGTGGTGTCTCCGTCGAAGCTATTCATCCCATCACCCTACGTCCAAGAACCGACGGGACGCATTGCATGAAGGGCCAAAAAGTGCGCCGGGGCACGCGGGCGCCCGAAGGCAATGCTGATATTCGCCGAGGGCGTATCCCACGGCCTGCGTTCAGGTGCGCCCCGTAGACTGAAACCATGCAATCCTCACCCCCCGTTTCCCCGCTCAGAGCCGTTCTTTGGGATATGGACGGCACCATTGTGGACACGGAACGCTATTGGATTGCCGCGGAGCACGCCCTGGTGGAAGCCCACGGCGGCACCTGGTCCCACGGGCAGGCCATGCAGCTCGTGGGACAGTCACTGACATATTCGGCCGGAATCCTGCAAGCGTCCGGCGTCCGGCTGGAGCGCCGGGAGATCATCGACACCCTGACAGCTGAGGTCATCAGGAGCGTCCGGCGCGCTGTTCCCTGGCGTCCCGGGGCGAGGGAACTCCTGGATGACCTGCACCGCGCCGGTGTGCGGTGTGCGCTGGTGACCATGTCAGAGGAGCCGTTGGCCCGCGAAATTGTGGAAAGCCTGCCCAAGCCATACTTCGAATTCCTGGTCACCGGGGACACCGTCACCCAAGGAAAGCCGCATCCGGAAGCGTACCTGACGGCAGTGGAGCTGCTTCAGGAGGCGGACCCGGAGCTGACCGTGGACCACTGCGTCGCACTGGAGGATTCAGCACCCGGAGTGGCTGCCGCTGTTGCATCCGGCGTCGCCACTGTGGCCATTCCACACATTGTCCCGATCCCTGAAGATCCCAGGCACACCATCTGGGAATCCCTGGCCGGCCGCACCGTTGCTGAGCTGGAGGCCATTGCGGCGGGCAGCCTGGCCGCCACGGCGGCAGGACCGGCCGCACTCGTACCCGGGAGTCCGTCATGAGTTCTGCGCCGGCCCCCGCCCGCCGGGAAGGAATCCCGCTCGGCCGGATCGCCGGAATCCCGGTCATTCTGGCGTACTCGTGGTTTGTGATTGCCGCCTTTACCGTCATTGTCTACGGGCCCCTGCTGCTGGAGCAGAATCCGGCACTGGGCGTCTCCGCGTACTACATGGCATTTGCGTACGCCTTACTGCTCCTGATCTCCGTCCTGGTCCACGAACTGGCGCACGCCCTCACGGCCAAGATCTACGGCTGGCCCACGCAGAAGATCGTGTTGAACCTCTGGGGCGGCCACACCCAGTTCGAGAATTTCACGGCGACGCCGGCACGTTCGGTCATCGTGGCCCTGGCAGGCCCGGCGGCCAACCTGGTCCTCGCCGGCGGTGCCTGGGTGGTAATCTCCACCACCAGCATGGGCACCGTGGCCGGGATCCTCACGAACATCTTTATGTGGGCCAACTTCGTCATCGGCATCTTCAATGTCCTGCCCGGACTTCCGCTGGACGGCGGCAGGATCGTGGAATCGGCCGTGTGGAAAGCAACCGGGAGCCAGGCCAAAGGCACCGTCGCTGCCGGCTGGGCCGGCCGTGTCATCGTGGTGGCGCTGGGCTTCTGGTTCATTGCCCGGCCGCTGCTGGCCGGTGAGACACCTGATTTCAGCCTCCTGATGATCACCATCCTCGTCGGCGGTTTCCTCTGGATGGGTGCCAGCGCGTCAATCCAGCAGGGCACACTGCGCGGAAGGATGCACCTCGTCAGCGCCGCTGCCCTGGCGGCTCCCGCCGTCGGAATTCCAGCCACCGCCATGGTGGCAGACATCCGCAGGCTGTCACCGGACGGCTCACGGGCCGTGGTGGTCTGCGGGCCGGACGGACGCCCGCAGGGTGTTGTGGACTCCGGTGCCCTCGCCGCGGTTCCTGACGACGCGGCCGGCTCCACGCCTGCCACGGCAGTGTCCTATGCCCTCGCCGCGGGGGCATACGTGCCGGAGTCGTCCCAGGGGCAGGAGCTGATCCAGTACCTTTCCCAGCTTGAGGGTCACGAATATGCAGTGGTGGACCATCATGGAGCGGTCACCGGCCTTTTGGCGCAGAACACGGTAGTGGCCGCCATCACCGGCAAGGCTGACCGGTCAAATAGGCATCCGCAGGGTCAAAGCCGGTAGAGTTACGTGCCGGCCGTGCATTGCCGCCGCGTGGCCGCCCGGAGGCCTGCGCCGCACCGGGCGGACCTATTTCGATGCGTGGCCCCACAGTTTTACAGGAGCGAGGAAAATCCATGAGCAGTGAATCTGTCGCCGAAGCCGCAGCACCATCCACCACCGGTGTTGCCGCCAATGGCACCCAGCCGGTGGGAGCTGCCCGGCGCCGCGGACCGTTCCGTGAAGGGGAACGGGTCCAGCTAACCGACGAGCGCGGCCGCATGAACACCATCTCCCTTGAAAGCGGCGGAGCCTTCCACACGCACCGCGGCTTCCTGAACCACGACGAGATCATCGGAAAAGCTGATGGCTCAGTGGTTGTGAACAACGTCGGCCAGCAGTACCAGACGCTGCGCCCGCTCCTCTCGGATTTTGTCCTCTCCATGCCGCGTGGCGCCGCAGTGGTCTACCCGAAGGACGCCGGCCAGATCGTCACCATGGCCGATATTTTCCCCGGCGCAAGGGTTGTTGAAGCTGGCGTTGGCTCGGGAGCGCTGTCCATCTCGCTGCTCCGGGCCGTTGGCGACAACGGCTACCTGCACTCCTTCGAACGCCGTGAGGAATTTGCGGACATTGCCCGGGGGAACGTGGAAACCATCTTTGGCGGCCCGCACCCGGCGTGGAAGATTTCCCTCGGTGACTTCCAGGAGGAAGTAGTCCGCACCGAGGCGCCGGGGTCCGTGGACCGTGTAGTGCTGGACATGCTGGCACCCTGGGAATGCCTCGACGCCGTTGCCACCGTCCTCGCACCCGGCGGCGTCTGGATCAACTACGTGGCCACGGTTACCCAGCTGTCCCGGACCGCGGAGGCCATCAGGGCTGACGGGCGCTTCACCGAACCCGACGCCTGGGAGTCCATGGTCCGCGGCTGGCACCTTGAGGGCCTCGCCGTCCGCCCGGACCACCGTATGGTTGCCCACACCGGCTTCCTGCTGGTCACCCGCCGCCTTGCCGACGGCGTCACCGGCATCTCCGTCAAGCGCCGTCCCTCGAAGACCGGCTTCAACGAAGAAGACGTCAACGCCTGGACGCCCGGTGCCGTCGGCGAACGCCTGGTTTCCGACAAGAAGCTCCGCCGCGCCGCGCGCGATGCCATTGCCGGCACCAACGTCAAGGACGAACCGGAGATTACGAACTAGTCCACATTTCGGGAGTCTCCAGCAGTACCTGCCAACTTGGGGCTAAGGTCTTAAGAAGAAGAGCAGGAAGGGGCTGATGCACCATGGAGATGCCGAACCAGGACTCCGGACGTATACCGGCGGAGCAGTCCGCCGCCAACGAACTGTCGGCTGCGGACCGGCAGGCCAATGTCCTCCGCGACAAACTCAGGCACATTGACCGCCAGCTGGCAGCCGCAACGCAGAACAACGCGAAGCTGGTCAGCATGCTGGAAGCGGCCAAGGCCGAGATCCTGCGGCTGAAGAATGCCCTGGACCAGGAGGGGCAGCCCCCGTACAGCTTCGGCACCGTCCTGCAGCTCAATCCCAGGCGGCTGCCGTCACCGGGCAGCAGCGGCCAGGCTGCCACGGAGGAATCAGCGGATATTTTCAACGCCGGCCGGAAGATGCGGGTGGGCATCAGCCCCCTGGTCAACATCAACCAGCTGGCGGTGGGCCAGGAGGTCCTCCTCAACGAGGCTCTGCTTATTGTTGCCGGCCTCGGCTATGAACGCGCTGGTGAACTCGCAACCCTTAAGGAAATGCTCGGAACGGACCGCGCATTGGTGGTGGGGCGGGCCGACGAGGAGCGTGTCATCAGGCTCTCCGGAGCCCTGCTCGCCGAGAAGCTCAGGGTGGGGGATGCCCTGTCCATCGACTCGCGTACCGGTTACGCCCTCGAAAAGGTGCCCCGCTCCGAAGTGGAGAACCTGGTCCTCGAAGAAGTCCCCGACATCACCTACGAGGACATCGGCGGCCTCGGTCCGCAGATCGAGCAGATCCGGGACGCTGTGGAACTGCCGTTCCTGCACCCGGACCTCTACCGCGAGCATGGACTGAAAGCCCCGAAGGGCATTCTCCTCTATGGCCCGCCAGGGTGTGGAAAGACCCTGATCGCGAAGGCTGTTGCCAACTCCCTCGCCGCCCGCGCAGCGGAACGGTCCGGCAATGTGGACCTGAAGAGCTATTTCCTCAACATCAAGGGTCCGGAGCTGCTGGACAAGTACGTAGGCGAGACGGAGCGCCACATCCGCCTGATCTTCGCCCGGGCCCGTGAGAAGGCCTCCGACGGCAGCCCCGTGGTGGTTTTCTTTGATGAAATGGACTCACTGTTCCGTACGCGCGGAACCGGGATCTCCTCCGACGTCGAGACCACCATCGTCCCGCAACTGCTGAGTGAGATCGACGGCGTGGAGCGGCTGGACAACGTCATTGTGATCGGCGCGTCCAACCGCGAGGACATGATCGACCCCGCCATCCTCCGTCCCGGCCGCCTGGACGTGAAAGTGAAGATCCAGCGCCCCGATGCCGAGGCCGCTGCGGACATCTTCAACAAATACATCACCACGGACCTGCCGTTCCACGAGTCCGACCTCGCCGAACACAGCGGCGACGTCCAGGCGACGGTGGACGCCATGGTCCAGCGCACGGTCGAAGCCATGTACTCCACGGAGAAATCCAACGAATACCTGGAGGTCACCTACGCCAACGGCGATACGGAGATGCTCTACTTCAAGGACTTCAATTCAGGCGCCGTTGTCCAGAACGTTGTGGACCGGGCCAAGAAGTACGCCATTAAGGATCTCCTGACACTGCACCAGAAGGGTCTTCGGATCGAGCACCTGCTGCGTGCCGTGGTGGATGAATTCCGCGAGCACGAGGACATGCCGAACACCACCAACCCGGACGACTGGGCCAGGATCTCAGGCAAGAAGGGGGAGCGGATCACCTACATCCGCACCATCGTGCAGGGTAAGGCGGGCCAGGAGCCCGGCAAGTCCATCGAGACGATGCCGAACACGGGACAATACCTGTGACGGCAGCCCCGGAACGCGCCGGCGGGGGAGGGCTCCCGGCCGGCGGGGCCATGCGCGTCATGGGGGCGGAAACGGAATACGGCATCCACGCCCCGTCCGCGCCCGGAGCGAACGCCACCATGATGTCCGCCCGCGTTGTCCAGGCTTATGCGCAGGTCACGCGGCAAAGGGCAGCCGGAGGGGCGGAGACCCGCTGGGATTACACGGACGAGGAGCCCCTTCACGATGCCCGCGGCTGGACCCTGGAACGGGCCTCGGCCCACCCCAGCCAGCTGACAGACCAGCCGCCGGTACTGGACGCGGAAGCGGTGGCGCTTGCCTACGGCCGCGAGGAATTGGAACTGGACGGCGAGGACGAGTCCGGCAGCCTCCTGATGAATATGGTGTTGGGCAACGGAGCCCGTCTGTACGTGGATCATGCCCATCCGGAGTATTCCAGTGCCGAGGTGACCAACCCGCGCGATGCGGTGATCTGGGATGCGGCCGGGGACCTCGTAGCGCTGGCGGCCGTTCGTCGCCTGGCCGCGGATCCTGAGCTGCCCCCGGTCAACCTGTACAAAAACAACACGGACAACAAGTCCGTCTCCTACGGCTCCCATGAGAACTACCTCATGCCGCGCTCGGTGCCCTTCGGGGACATCGTGCGGGGGCTGACACCGTTCTTCGTCACGCGCCAGATCATGTGCGGCGCCGGGCGGGTGGGCTTGGGGCAGGACAGCTCCACGCCCGGGTACCAGATCAGCCAGCGGGCAGATTTCTTCGAGGCCGAGGTGGGCCTGGAAACCACCATCCGGCGTCCCATCATCAACACCCGGGATGAGCCGCACGCCACCGCCGACAAATACCGGCGCCTGCATGTGATCATCGGTGACGCCAACCTGAGCCAATCCTCGAACTACCTCAAGTTCGGCACCACGGCCATGGTCCTGAGCCTGATCGAAGCCGGGCTGGCGCCCAAGGTGGAGGTCCACGAACCCGTCGCAGCCCTCCAGACAGTCAGCCACGATACGTCGCTGACAGCCAAACTCAGGCTGCTGGACGGGCGCCGCGTGACGGCCCTGGACCTGCAATGGATTTACCACGAGGCGGCAGCAAAACTGGCACAGGACACCGGCGTTTCCGATGCCGTGGACGGGGACGGCCATACGCACGATGTGCTGGAGCGCTGGGCTGCCACGTTGACCCAGCTCGATTCCGACAGGAACGCGGCGGCCACCTCCGTGGAATGGCTGGCCAAACTCTCCCTCCTCGAGGGTTACCGGAACCGCGACAACCTTGCCTGGGGTGACGCAAGGCTCGGCCTTGTGGACCTCCAGTGGGCAGACATCAGGCCGGAGAAGGGACTGTACTACCGTTTCCTGGCACGGAGCCGCATGCAGCGGATCGTAGACGACGGTGCAATCGCCGCAGCGATGACCGAACCGCCGTCGGACACGCGGGCTTTCTTCCGCGGACGGTGCATCAGCAGCTTCGGCAAGGACGTGGTGGGGGCCAGCTGGGACTCGGTCATCTTTGATGTGCCGGGCTACGGCCGGCTTCAGCGCGTGCCAACCCGGGAACCCCTGCGCGGTACCAAGGCCCTCACGGGAGGGCTCTTTGCCCGCCACCGGACGGCAGGCCCGTTCCTCGCCGAACTTTTGGGGCATAACACCGCTCCGCCTGCGGCGTAAACCGCGCCGTCGGGCGGACAGCGTGGCAATATGGGCGTATCAGCAGATCCACCCGGATCCGAGGATTTTTAGAGGAGAGATCACCATGGCAGGCCAGGAGCAACAGAAGCCACAATCACACGACAGCCAGGTCGAGGACGAGATCCCGGAGGCACCTCCGGCGGCCCCCGAGGCCCAGGCATCGGCTGCCACTCAAGGCGTCGATGACCTCCTTGATGAAATCGACGGCGTCCTGGAGTCCAACGCCGAGGAGTTCGTCCGCGCCTTCGTCCAAAAGGGCGGCCAGTAACCCGGATCCGGATGGGTGGCGGAAGCCGCGTCCGGCCGGAATCTGTACCGACGTTGAAGGACCACGTACAAGGAGTGCATCAGTGCAGGAAACAACCGCCAACCAGGTAGCCGGCAACGCGACATCCTCATTCACCGAGCATCTGCAGCGCGACCGGCCGGACCTGCTTCCGTACAACCGTGCCATGCCTGCTGCAGCGGCGGCGGCTACTCCGCTGCAGGTGCCCCATGCCACCACGATCGTGGCGATGAGTTATGGCGGCGGAGTCCTGATGGCCGGTGACCGGAGGGCCACCATGGGCAACGTCATTGCCAGCCGGCACATCGAAAAAGTGTTCCCGGCCGACAGGTATTCGGTGCTGGGGATCGCCGGCACCGCCGGCATCGCGATTGACCTCACGCGGCTCTTCCAGGTGGAGCTGGAGCACTATGAAAAGATCGAGGGCACCCTGCTGAGCCTCGACGGCAAAGCCAACCGGCTGGGCGCCATGATCCGCGGGAACCTGCCGATGGCCCTGCAGGGACTCGCCGTTGTGCCGCTGTTCGCGGGCTTCGATACGACCGCCGGCGTGGGCCGACTCTTCTCTTACGACGTCACCGGCGGCAGGTACGAGGAACGCGAACACCACACCGTCGGCTCCGGTTCCGTGTTTGCCCGCGGCGCGCTGAAGAAGCTTTGGCGGCCCAACCTCGCTGAAGCCGAGGCAGTCTCCGTGGCGGTCGAGTCCCTTTACGACGCGGCCGACGACGACTCCGCCACGGGTGGTCCGGATCCCGTCCGCCAATTGTGGCCGGTGGTGTACACCGTGAACAGGGATGGCGCCCGGCGCATCCCCGAATCCGAGCTCGCCGCTGTGGCGGGCAGGATTATCGAAGCCAGGTCCGCCGAGCGGCGGGAGGCCTGAGATGACGCAGCAGTTCTATGTCTCGCCTGAACAACTGATGAAGGACCGTGCGGACTTCGCACGGAAAGGCATCGCCCGCGGCAGGTCCGTGGTGGTCATCAGCTGCCAGGACGGCATCGCCCTGGTAGCTGAAAACCCTTCCCCCTCACTGCACAAAATCGGCGAGATTTACGACAAGATCGCCTTTGCCGCCGTCGGCAAGTACAACGAATTCGAAAGCCTGCGCCAGGCCGGGGTGCGGTACGCGGATGTCCGTGGTTACTCCTACGACCGCGAGGACGTCACAGCGCGCGGGCTCGCCAGCGTCTATGCGCAAAGCCTGGGTGCCGTTTTCACCGCCGAACAGAAACCCTTTGAAGTGGAACTGGCGGTCGCCGAAGTTGGCCCCACGCCGGAGATGGACCACCTCTACCGGCTCACCTTCGACGGGTCCATCGCTGACGAGCACGGTTTCATTGTGATGGGCGGCCAGGCGGATCGTGTCTCTGCGGTCATCGCCGAGGGCTGGCGACCGTCACTGCAGTTCGCCGGCGCTGTTCGGCTGGCTACCAGCGGCCTGTCCAGCGGCGCTGACCAGGCCGCTGACCAGGGCGAAGCGGGAGGAACCCTTCCTGCAAAGGCAGTGGAGGTTGCCGTCCTGGACAGGCAGTCGGAGACCTCCAGGGGTTTCCGCAGGGCCTTCCGGCGGCTCAACGATGCTGATATAACGGCGCTGCTTGCTGAGGAGAACTGAGATGGACAAGAGGATCTTCGGTATCGAGACCGAGTTCGGAATCTCGTATTCGAGCCCCGATTCGAGGCCATTGGCCCCGGAAGAGGTGGCCCGCTACCTGTTCCGCAAGGTGGTCAGCTGGGGGCGGTCATCCAACGTGTTCCTGACCAACGGTTCCCGGCTGTACCTCGACGTCGGCTCACACCCTGAGTACGCCACGGCCGAATGCGATGACCTGGCCCAGCTCATTGCGCACGACCGCGCTGGCGAGCTGATCCTGGACGACCTCGTGGACGAGGCCCAGGCAAGGCTGGCCGCGGAAGGTTTCAACGGCACGGTCTACCTGTTCAAGAACAACACCGATTCGGCCGGCAACTCCTACGGCAGCCATGAAAACTACCTGATCCCGCGCCGCGGCGAATTCTCCCGGCTCGCGGAGATCCTGATCCCCTTCCTGGTGACCCGCCAGCTGATCGCCGGGGCAGGAAAGATCCTGAAGACTCCGCACGGGGCCACGTATGCGTTTTCCCAGCGGGCAGACCATATCTGGGAGGGCGTTTCCTCTGCCACCACCCGCTCACGGCCTATTATCAACACCCGCGACGAACCGCACGCCGACGCCGAGTTCTTCCGCCGGCTCCATGTCA
The DNA here is from genome assembly GCF_059383495.1 of Pseudarthrobacter sp. RHLT3-21. Taxonomy (NCBI): domain Bacteria; kingdom Bacillati; phylum Actinomycetota; class Actinomycetes; order Micrococcales; family Micrococcaceae; genus Pseudarthrobacter; species Pseudarthrobacter sp. RHLT3-21. The sequence continues at coordinate 28,174 of NZ_JBWZCI010000021.1, read as the reverse complement.
TTGTGGGCGACTCCAACATGTCCGAAACCACGGCCTTGCTCAAGGTCGGAACCGTGGACCTCATCCTGCGCATGATCGAGGCGGGGGTGATCATGCGCGACATGAGGATGGAAAACCCCATCCGCAGCATCCGTGAGATTTCCCACGACCTCAGTGGAAGGGCCCTGGTCCGCCTGGCCAACGGCCGCCAGCTCACGGCCCTGGAAATCCAGCAGGAGTACCTGACCAAGGTCACGGCCTTTGTCCAGGAACATGGGGCCCACAATCCCCACGTTCCGTTCATCCTCGATCTGTGGCAACGGACTCTGAACGCGATCGAAAGCGGTGACACCAGCACCATCGAAACGGAAATCGACTGGGCCATCAAGAAAAAATTGATGGACAACTACCGGCAGCGGCACGGCCTGGGGCTGGACGCACCCAGGATTGCCCAGTTGGATCTTACGTACCATGACATTTCTCGGAGCCGCGGGCTGTACTACATCCTGCAGTCCAGGGGTGCGGTTCGCCGGGTTGTGGACGATACCGTGATCAAAGACGCCGTGGACGTGCCGCCTCAGTCCACCCGGGCCAAGCTGCGGGGCGACTTCGTCCGCCGGGCCCAGGAACTGGGCAGGGACTACACGGTTGACTGGGTGCACCTGAAACTGAACGACCGCGCGCACCAGACCATCCTGTGCAAGGATCCCTTCCGGAGCGTGGATGAGCGGGTGGATGCCCTTCTGGGCTCTATGGGCTGACGTTCAGGTTCACGGGCTATCCTTGATGGGGCCGTTCCTTGGCCTTGAAGCGGTGCCGAGCGCCTGATTCCGGCACCGCGTCCACCCTGCCCCGACGAAAGTTCTCTTACGTGCGCCGACTCCTAGCAATCCTGATCCCCGGCCTGCTGCTGCTTACCGCTTGTGGCGGTTCGCCCGCAGCACCGGAACCCACCAGCCAGTCTGCCGGTGACACTGCCAAGTTCGACTCCCTGAAACTGACGGACAACGGGGACAAGAAAGCTCCCGGTGTCGAGTTCTCCAAGCCCCTCGAGGTCACCGAACCCACCATCAAGGTGGTCACCGAAGGTGACGGCGACCGGGTCAAAGAGAACCAGGTCGCAAACATCTCCATCCTCGCGCTCAGCGGTGCGGACGGATCCACGCTGGAGGACACCTTCCCCGGCGAGCCCGAACCGCTGGAGTTGAACGACGAACTGAAGACCGGAAGCCCGGTCATCTACAGCGCGTTTGTTGGCACTAAGGTCGGCTCGAGCCTTGCCCTGGCCATCCCCGGCCAGGCCGCAACCGCCGAAGGCGCCGCCGCCCAGCCAACGCAGCTTCTCCTGATCAAGGTGCTCTCCACCAAGGATGTCCCGCCGTCTGTCGCTCCTCTCGAAAAGCCCGAAGGCGAGACTGTCACCCCGCCGGCCGGCCTGCCGACCGTGAAGGAAAATGACAAGGGCATCCCTGAGATCTCCATCGACGGAGCCCCGGCCCCGACCGCTCTGGTAGCCCAGGACCTGATCAAGGGCACCGGCGCGGCGGTTAAGGAAACCGACACGTTGACCGTCAATTATGTGGGCGTGAACCTCGTGGGCGGCACCAAATTCGATTCAAGCTTTGACCGCGGCGAGCCGGCCAGCTTCCCGTTGACCGGCGTCATTCCGGGCTGGACCCAGGGACTGGCGGGCAAGACTGTGGGCTCCCGGGTCCTCCTGGTTGTCCCCAAGGACCTCGCGTACGGTGATGCCGGCCAGGGTGAAGCCAAGGGTGACCTTGTCTTCGTTGTGGACATCCTCGGCGTCAAATAAACAGCAACACATCACCCCCCCAAATATACAAAGGAGCAACCATGTCATTTGGTCAGCGCGATTTCGACCGCCAGAAGCCGGAAATTGACTTCCCGCAAGGCGATGTCCCCACCGAGCTGGTTATCACCGACCTCATTGAGGGTGATGGTGCCGAGGCCAAAAAGGGCGACACCGTCTCCACCCACTACGTCGGCGTGGCCTGGTCCACCGGCGAAGAGTTCGACGCTTCCTGGGGCCGCGGCGCCCCGCTGGACTTCCGCGTGGGCGTGGGCCAGGTCATCCAGGGCTGGGACCAGGGCCTGCTGGGCATGAAGGTGGGCGGCCGCCGTCGCCTGGAGATTCCTTCCGAACTGGCATACGGCTCCCGCGGCGCCGGCGGAGCCATCGGCCCCAACGAAGCGCTGATCTTCGTGGTGGACCTCGTGGGCGTCCGCTGACCGAAGCGTTGTAGGGCCGGAAGGCGCGGTAACAATCAGGGTTCTGTTTTCCTGTTGTTGCCGCGCTTTCTGCTTTCCGCGGGGAGTTTAGTAACGTAGCCAGCGTGTCCGTCTCCCGTACTGAACGCCTGCTGAACCTCCTGATCGCCCTCCTGAACACCAAATACGGCCTGCGCCGTGCAGAGTTGCGGGCGAAGGTCTACCACGACACGTCCGGCAACGACGTGGCCTTTGGCAGGATGTTTGAGCGGGACAAGAATGATCTCCGTCAGTTCGGCTTCGATGTGGAAACCGTGACGGACCACGGCTGGAGCGAAGATGACCCGGCCACCACCCGCTACCGCATCGGCAAGGAATCGAACCGGCTGCCCGATGTGCAGCTCAGCCCGGGGGAGTGGACCGTCCTCCTGCTGGCGTCCCAGCTGTGGGAGCGTGCCGCCTTGGGAACAGCCGCCGCCAACGCCCTCCGCAAGCTCCAGGCCTCCGGTACCCTGTCCGACGTCGAACTTCCCGTTGGCGTGCAGCCGCGGATCCGGCCGGCGGGCCAGGCCTTTGACGATGTTGTGGCAGCCATGCACGCCCAGCACCCCGTCAGCTTCCCTTACCTGGCAGGCACCACCGGCAAGGAAGAGCAACGGACGGTGGAGCCGTGGGGCCTCGGCAGCCGCTTTGCCCAGTGGTATCTGACCGGCTACGACCGCTCGCGCAAGGCGCCGCGCCACTTCAGGCTTTCCCGGTTCACGGGCCCCGTCACGGTGTTGGAGAAGGAAACGTACTCGGCGCCGCCGAACTTCAATGTCCGCGCAGAACTGGACCGGCTTCCGGAACTCCCGCTCCGGACCGCCGTCGTGGACGTCCGGGAGGGCCGCCTCCTTGGCCTGCGCCGGCGCGCCACGCCGGTTCCCGCCGGGAGTGCGGGAACGCCCGACGCCGGCTACGAACGGCTGGAGGTCAACTTCAGGGACGTTGAGGTGTTGGCCGAGGAGCTTGCCTCCTATGGCCCCGACGCTGTGGCACATGCCCCCGAAGAGCTCGTGGCAGCCGTGCGCCACCGGCTGCGCAACGCGGCCGCCTTCTGCGCCGCTCCCAGCCCTGCCTATCTGTTTCCCGACGCAACGCGGGGCCGGACCGTCCGCAAACGCACCTCTGAGGACCAGCTCAAGCGCATGCTGCAACTGGTTCCGTTCCTGGTCCATAACCAGGGCCTGCACATCCAGGACGTCGCGGCACGCTTTGGTGTCACGCCCGGGGAGCTGGAAAGCGACCTGCGGATCCTCATCTGCTCCGGACTTCCCGGTGGATACCCCGACGACCTCCTGGACATCCATTGGGAAGAGGGCCACGTTTACATCACTCAGGACCTGGATCTCAAGAGGCCGGTGCGGTTTACTGTGGACGAGGCCTGTGCGCTGCTGACCGGGCTTGAGACGCTCAACGGGCTTCCCGAACTTGCCGAGGGCGGCGCATTGGAGTCAGTGACCCTCAAGCTGATGGCAGCAGCCGGCGAAGAAGGGCTGCGGGCCGGTTCCCTTGCCGGTCCGGAGGTGGGACCCGCGGACTCAGCCGTCCTTGACGTTGTCCGTGAGGCCATCCCGGAGCGGTCCCAACTGCGGCTCGTTTACTTCTCCGCCCAGCGCGATCAGGTCTCAGAACGCGACGTTGACCCGCTCCGCCTGTATTCCCTGGACAACACCTGGTACTTCGAGGCCTACTGCCATTCGGCCCAGGGGCTGCGGAACTTCAGGCTGGACAGGGTGCAGGAGGTCCACCCGAACGGAAGTCCCGCATCCACGCAGGTCCGGGCCGGGGAAGGCTTCCCGGCGAAGCTGTTCACCCCAAATGACGACGACACCACGGTCCTCGTGCAGCTCACCAGGCAGGGCGCGGGCCTGGCGGACGACTACTACGCCGAACGTGTGGCACCCCTTCCCGAGGGCGGCCTCATCGCCGAGATCCGGTTCGGCAGCACAGCCTGGCTGCCCATGTTCGTGGCCCAGCACGGCGGGTCCGCCCGGATCCTTGAACCGTCCGAGCTTGGGACGGCGGCGTTGGACTGGATCGAGGCGGCCCTGGCCCGGTACGGCGGCTAGACTCGTCAGCATGCCTTGGTGGTCCTGGATTCTGATCTGGATTGCGCTTATTGCGCTCTCCCTGCTCTTTTATGTCCTCCTGGGCATCCGGCTGTACCGCCAGTTCATGACGGTGATGAAGGACCTGGGCGCCGCCGGAACCAAAGTGGCACACTTGGCACCGGCAGCGGCCATCGTCGATGACGGCTTACAGCCGCCAGGATCGATTCAGCCCGGTGCGGCTGTTTTTGCCTCACCGGCGCAGATGCGTCATGATTACGACGCATCCAAGTTATCCCGCCGGGAGGACCGCCGCCAGAGGCGGATCCAGCGGAGGCGCGACCGGGGCCAGCCCCAGTCACTTCGCGATCTCAATCTCAGTTAGACGTAGGATGTTGTTAGAGGAAAGGATTTCCCGTGGGAAGACTCTTTGAAGGCCCTTGGCCAATTGTCATTATCATCGTCGTTGCGCTGCTGCTTTTCGCCGCGCCCAGACTCCCTGGCATGGCGCGCAGCCTTGGCCAGTCGATGCGGATCATCAAGTCCGAGGTCAAGGAAATGAAGAACGACGGCAAAACCGACTCCACCGACACGGCTTCCGGCCCGGTGGAAGGCAAGATCGTTAACCACCCACCGGCGAAGCCCGGTGAGCCGACCGACGGCACTGACGTTCCGCCGTCGACCCGCGCTTAACCCGAAGTGGCACTGACGCGGGGCCGTAAGTCCAACCCTGAGGGGCGGATGGCTCTTTGGGACCACCTCAAGGAGCTCAAGAACCGGCTGATCAAATCGGCAATTGCTGTGCTGCTTGCCGGCGTGGGCGGCTGGTTCCTTTACGATCCAGTAGTGACCAGCCTGTCGGACCCGCTGATTTCCATTGCCCGGGATACGGGGCGCACCGCGGTCCTGAACTTTGCGACCATCGCCGATCCGTTTGCCTTCAAGATTCAGATTGCCATCCAGATAGGGCTGGTTATCTCCAGCCCTGTCTGGATCTACCAGGTGTGGGCATTTATCACACCGGGGCTGACCAAGAAGGAACGCGGCTACACGCTCGGCTTTATGGCGGCCGCTGTGCCCCTGTTCCTGGCCGGCGTGTTTGTAGCCTGGCTTGTATTTCCCACCGTGGTCAGGGCGCTGCTGCAGTTTACGCCCGCCACCGGCGCCAACAACATCTCGGCCACCGACTACCTGACCTTCGCCACCCAGATGTTGCTCATCCTCGGGATCTCTTTCCTGGTCCCCGTGATCCTGGTCGGCATCAACATGGCTGGTGTGGTCAGGGGCCGGACCATCCTCAAAGCGTGGCGGATAATCGTCTTCCTGGTCTTTGTCCTGGCCGCCCTGGCCGCCCCCGGCACAGACGCGTTGTCCATGTTCCTGCTTGCTGCACCGCTGCTGATTCTCTTCTTCGCGGCGATCGGGCTCTGTATCTTCAACGACAAGCGCCGTGACAAGCGCGTGGCCAAACAGGCTGCTGAGACGGACGCGACAGCCGACATCGCGACGCCCGGCAGCGAACTGAAGAACCTGTAGCGCGCGGCGCACTAGGCTTGAGGCATGTCCTCCATTTCCGGGCCACTCTCGCCCTCTGAAAGCTACCGGGCCAGCGCGGAACGCACGGCCGAAGCGGGCACCTACCTCGGCGGGTTTGTCCGCACCCTGGATTTTGAACTTGACGAATTCCAGCGCCTCGCCTGCCGTTCCCTCCAGGAGGGCAAGGGCGTGCTGGTGGCTGCCCCCACCGGTGCCGGCAAGACCATCGTGGGCGAATTTGCCATCTACCTCGCATTGGAACGAAACCTCAAGGCCTTCTACACCACCCCGATCAAGGCACTGAGCAACCAGAAATTCACGGAGCTTTCCGAAAAGTACGGGGCGGAAAACGTCGGCCTCCTGACCGGAGACACCAGCATCAACGGCGACGCCCCCGTGGTGGTCATGACCACGGAAGTCCTCCGGAACATGCTCTACGCAGACTCGGACACCCTGGATGACCTCGGCTTTGTGGTCATGGACGAAGTCCACTACCTCGCGGACCGCTTCCGCGGTGCCGTCTGGGAGGAAGTCATCATCCACCTCCCCAGCGAAGTCCAGGTAGCGTCGCTCAGCGCCACAGTTTCAAACGCAGAAGAATTCGGCGCCTGGCTCGATACCGTGCGCGGCGACACCGACATCATCGTCTCCGAGCACCGTCCGGTTCCCCTGTGGCAGCACGTTATGGTGGGCCGGGACATCGTGGACCTGTTCGCCGGAGAAACCACCTTTGACGAAATCGCGCCACCTGCGGATGCGAAGACCGGAGCCCCGATACCGGTCCAGGAGCGGCTCACCGCGGCCGCCACTGACGCCGACCGCCAAGGGTTCGAGGTCAATCCGGACCTGCTCAAGATGGCCCGCAGCGAAGGCCAGCAAAGTTTCGCCGGACGCTTCGGCCACGGCGGACGAAGCCAGCGCCGGCAGCACCGGCAACGGACAGAGGACCGCCCCAGGCAGGGCGCCCAGCCCGGCGTAGTGCGTAAGGCCAGCCGGCCGCAGGTCATCGCGAGCCTGGACCGGCAGGACCTCCTGCCTGCCATCACGTTTATCTTCTCGCGGGCAGGCTGCGACGCCGCCGTTGCCCAGTGTGTTTCGTCCGGACTCTGGATGACCACGGAGAAGGAGCAGCAGATCATTGCCCAGCGCGTGGACGAGGCCGGGCAGGACATCCCGTCGGAGGACCTGGACGTCCTGGGCTTCTGGACGTGGCGGGACGGCCTCCTCCGTGGTTTCGCGGCCCATCATGCCGGCATGCTGCCCACCTTCAAGGAAGTGGTGGAGAAACTTTTTGTCGAGGGCTTGGTCAAAGCTGTGTTCGCCACCGAAACCTTGGCCTTGGGCGTCAACATGCCTGCCCGCTCCGTGGTCCTGGAAAAGCTCGAAAAGTTTAATGGCGAAGCCCATGTGGACATCACCGCGGGGGAGTACACGCAGCTGACCGGCCGCGCCGGCCGCCGTGGCATCGACGTCGAAGGCCACGCCGTTGTCCTCTGGCAACCCGGCACGGACCCTGCCGCCGTTGCCGGCCTCGCCTCGCGGCGTACGTATCCGCTGAACTCAAGCTTCCGGCCGACGTACAACATGAGCATCAACCTATTGGCGCAGTTTGGCCGCGCCCGTGCCCGGGAAATCCTTGAATCGTCCTTCGCGCAGTTCCAGGCGGACCGGTCCGTTGTTGGTCTTGCGAAGCAGGTGCGCAGCCGCGAAGAGTCCCTCGCGGGATACGCGAAATCCATGACCTGCCACCTCGGAGAATTCACCGAGTATGCCCGGTTGCGCCGTGAACTGTCCGACGCCGAAAATGTCACCTCGCGCAGCAAGTCCCGGGCCCACAAGTCCCTGAATGAAGACTCGCTGGCGCGGCTGATGCCGGGCGATGTGGTGGACGTCCCGGGAGGGCGGGCGCCCGGGCCGGCGATTGTGCTGAGTTCGGACCACGGCGGCAGGGAGCCGCGGCCCGCCATCCTGACACTCGACAACCAGCTCAGGCGCATCGGCACGGAGGATCTTGAAGGCCCCATCGCGCCCCTGACGCGGATCCGGATTCCGAAGTCGTTCAATGCAAAGGTCCCCAAGTCCCGGCGCGACCTCGCATCGTCGGCCCGGAATGCGCTGCGCGAGAACCGCCCGCCGGCCCCCGGGCGCAGCACCGATTTTGGTCTGGGATCCGTTTTGCCCCATCAGGAGAAACGCATCACAGAGCTTCGCAGGGCGCTCCGGGCCCACCCCTGCCACGGCTGCAGCGAGCGTGAAGACCACGCGCGCTGGTCTGAGCGGTGGTGGAAGCTGCGCCGGGAGACGGATGCCCTGGTCCGGCAGATCCAGGGCAGGACCAACACCATTGCCAAGACCTTCGATCGTGTCTGCGATGTCCTTTCCGCCTACGGCTACCTGGAAGCGGGGGCTGACGGGCGCCTGGCGATCAGCGCAGACGGCCAGCGGCTCCGCCGGATCTATGGCGAGAAAGACCTGCTGATTTCGCAAGCATTGCGGCTGGGCGCACTTAACGACCTGGACGCCGTCGAAGTAGCAGCCTTGGCCAGCGTCCTGGTCTACCAGGCCAAACGCGAGGACAGGGGCCTCCGCCCGCGGATGCCCAGCGTCTCGCTTGAATCGTCAGTGGATGTGGTGATCCGGGAATGGTCGGCCCTGGAGGACGTGGAAGAGGCCAACAAACTTCCGCTGACTGGCGAACCCGAGCTGGGTCTCGTCTGGCCCATGTACAAATGGGCCAAGGGACGGCACCTCCAGGAGGTGCTTAACGGCACGGACCTGGCGGCGGGCGACTTCGTCCGCTGGGTCAAACAGGTCATCGACCTCCTGGACCAGCTCGCCAAAATTCCCGGCCTGGATCCGCGCGTGTCCAGGCTTTGCTCAGAAGCCATATCGCTTATCCGCCGCGGCGTCGTGGCCTACTCTTCCGTACTCTGACGTACCGGCACTGGTGTGCCGGCAGCCTGCCTTCTTCCCCCTAGCCCCAGGAGCTTCGCCCGTATGTCCATTGAACGTTCCACCACACCCGCGCCGCACGAGCGGAAGGTGGTCCTGTACCGCAACGGCTCGGTCTACACGGCAGCGGACCCCTTTGCCACCGCCATGCTAGTTGACGGAGACACCGTTGCCTGGGTCGGCTCCGAGCAGGCGGCATCATCCATTGCCGACAGCTCCATGGAGATCATTGACCTCCGCGGGGCCCTTGTAGCGCCGGGGTTTGTTGACTCCCACGTCCACCTCACGGAAACCGGCATCGCGCTGGGTTCCCTTCAGCTGGGCGGGATCCGTTCCGCACGGCAGTTGCTCGATGCCGTCGCTGCATCCAAAGGCGACGGCCCGCTGCTGGGGCACGGCTGGGATGAATCCACGTGGGAGGACCCTGCCCTGCCGGCGGCCGAGGAACTCGAGCAGGCGGCCGGGGGCAGGCCCGTGTTCCTGGCCAGGGTGGATGCGCATTCGGCGTTGGTCTCGTCCTCGTTGGCTGCCGCCGCCGGGCTTGGCGGGCTCGACGGCTACACCACCGGGTCACAGGTGAAGCGGGCTGCCCATACGGCGGCGCGTCAGGAAGCGCGGCGGCTCCCGGAGGCCAGTCTCCTGGCCTATCAGCGGCGCGCTCTGACCGAGGCGGCCGAAAACGGTTACGTGGCACTGGCGGAGATGGCCGCGCCGCATATCGGCGGAGTCTCCGACCTTCGCCTTGCTGCCGCGTGGAACACATCCGCCGACGAGGCAATGCCAGCGGCTGTCCCGGAGGTCCTGGCCTATTGGGGCGAGCTGGCGACCTCGGAGGATCAGGCCCGGGCGCTGCTGGACGAACTGGGCGTCTCTGTGCGCGGTCTGGCAGGCGATCTGAACATTGACGGTTCCATCGGCTCCCGGACAGCAGCCTTGAGGTCCGGTTACACCGACGCGGCGGGGGACCGGGGCAGCCTCTACCTTTCGGCAGAACAGGCCGCCGCCCACCTGGCGGCCTGCTCTCTGCTGGGCATCCAGGGCGGCTTCCACGTCATCGGCGACGCGGGACTGGACGCCGCGCTTGAGGCCCTGGAACTCGCGGCCGCCGAAGTGGGTGAGCAGCGGATCCGTGCCGCCGGCCACCGCTTCGAGCATGTGGAACTGGCAGACGCCAACGCTGTGCAGCAGCTGGCCCGCTACGCCGTCACCGTCAGCGCCCAGCCGCGCTTCGACGCTGCGTGGGGGAACGAAGGCGGAATGTATGAGCAGCGCCTGGGGAGCCGGAGCCGGTCCATGAACCCGTTTGCCTCGTTCTACGCTGCCGGGGTCCCTATCTGCTTCGGCAGCGACAGCCCCGTAACACCGCTTCGCCCGTGGTCCAGCGTCCGCGCCTGCCTGGAACACCACAACCACGCTGAACGCATCTCGGCCCGGGCAGCATTCCTTGGCCACACCCGCGCGGGGTGGCGGGCAGCCAAGTACCACAACCCGATGGCCGGGCAATTGGTTCCCGGCGCACCAGCCAGTTTCGCCGTCTGGGACGTTGAGGAGCTGATGGTCCAGGTGGCTGACGGACGCGTCCAGTCCTGGAGCACGGATCCGCGCGCCCGGACGCCCCTTCTCCCGGCACTGGACACCGGCGTGGACCCGGTGTGCCTGCAAACCGTGAAGGATGGCATCGAGCTGTATTCCAGTCCGGCACTGCGGTCCTGACAGGACACACCGGCCGGCGCCGCTCTAAAGCGCCCTATAATAGGTAGTTGCGCCTGACCGCCAGCTACTCCGCTTCAGATCAGCCGCTCCGACCGCTCCCGTCCAGGAAGGCCCTTTGTGCGCGTCCTCACCATTATTCCTACTTACAACGAGCTGGAATCGCTGCCCAAGACTCTTCAACGCCTCCGGGCAGCCGTACCTGCCTCGGACGTACTGGTGGTGGACGACAACAGCCCGGACGGCACCGGACAGCTTGCGGACGGCTTTGCCGCCGAGGATCCGCAGGTCCACGTGCTGCACCGCAAAGGCAAGGCAGGCCTGGGAGCCGCCTACATCGCAGGGTTCAAATGGGGACTCGAAGCGGGCTACGACGTCCTGGTGGAAATGGATGCGGACGGCTCCCACCAGCCCGAACAACTTCCCCAGTTGCTGGAAGCCGTTGAACAGGGGGCAGACCTTGCCATGGGATCCCGCTGGGTTCCCGGTGGCAGCGTGGTCAACTGGCCGCTGTACCGGCAGGCGATTTCACGCATTGGCAGCACGTACGCCCGGCTGATGCTGGGCCTGAAGATCAAGGATGTCACCGGCGGCTATCGCGCCTTCCGGCGGACCACCCTGGAAAAGCTGAACCTCGATCAGGTCGACTCGGTGGGTTACGGCTTCCAGGTTGACTTGGCGTGGCGCGTGGCCAAACTGGGCCTCAGGATCGAGGAACGCCCCATTACGTTCGTGGAGCGCGAGCTCGGCGCTTCAAAGATGAGCGGCAACATCGTTGTTGAGGCCATGGTCAACGTCACCAGGTGGGGCCTGCAGGCACGCTGGAACAAGCTCACGGGCAAGAAGGATCCGGCACAGGGCTAACATCCGCCGCAAGGGCAGCGGAAGTAAACGCTTATGACAAGGGCCGGTCAGGCAACGTGATCACGTTACCTGACCGGCCCTTATCAATTGGTTCAGAAAACCTCAGTCAGCCAGACTCTGGCCGCCAGTGGATCAGGCAGTGCGCCGTTCGCCACGGCGTTCGCGCAGGATAGTCAGCCGGTCCTTGAGGATCTGCTCCAGTTCCGGAAGGGAACGGCGCTCCAGGAGCATGTCCCAGTGGGTTCGGACAGCCTTTTCGTTGCTGGTGTCCGGACGTTCGCCATCAACGAGGAGCGCTTCCTTGCCGGTCTTTGAAACCCACACAGGAGGAATTTCAGCCTCTGAAGAGAACGTCACGAAGACCTGCTCGCCGTCCTCGCACCGGTATTCGACACGCTGGCGCGGAGCCGGCTCAACGCCGGACTCGGTCTCCATGCTCTGCGCGCCAAGGCGCATACCCCGCAGGCTGCGATCGCTCATGTTTTCTCCCTCTGGTCGGTTCGCGGAGCAGGACTCCACGCAAGCCGGTGCAGCATAACCGCCCCGGACTACTGTGTGCACTGTGCTGCATCATAAGATTCAACGCATTGCGAAGCATTCTTGTTCCAGCGGATCTGGTCCGACCGGACAAATACCCAATTATACCGGCGTGGGGCCAAGCCGCAAAACGGGAGGGGGACCCGCGACGAATCGCGAATCCCCTCCCGGCCTGTATGAGGCAGATCCGTGTCAGGACCCAGGCTGTTTCGCGGGTTCCTCGTCGAACAGCCCGCTGCCGCCCGCGCTCGGGTCAGGATTGCTGCCGCCGAGTGCCTGGCCGATGCCCTTGAGTGCCTCACCAATTTCGCTGGGAATGATCCAGAGCTTGTTCGATGATCCCTCTGCGATCTTCGGAAGCGTCTGCAGGTACTGGTAGGCCAACAGCTTCTGGTCGGGGTTGCCCTTGTGGATGGCATCGAAGACCTTCTGGATGGCCTGTGCCTCACCGTCTGCACGGAGGATGGCTGCCTTGGCGTCGCCCTCGGCCGCAAGGATCGATGCTTGCCGCTGGCCCTCGGCCGTGAGGATGGCAGACTGCTTGGTGCCTTCGGCGGTGAGGATCGCAGCGCGGCGGTCGCGCTCGGCCCGCATCTGCTTCTCCATCGAGTCCTGGATGGAGTGGGGCGGGTCAATGGCCTTGAGTTCCACGCGCGAGACGCGGATGCCCCAGCGGCCGGTTGCCTCGTCCAATACGCCGCGCAGCTGGCCGTTGATCTGGTCGCGGGAGGTGAGTGCCTCTTCCAGGTTCAGGCCGCCCACGACGTTACGCAGGGTGGTAGTGGTGAGCTGCTCCACGGCCTGGATGTAGTTGGCAATTTCATACGTGGCGGCGCGCGGATCAGTGACCTGGAAATACACCACGGTGTCGATGGACACCACCAGGTTGTCTTCGGTGATGACCGGCTGCGGTGGAAAGGACACCACCTGCTCCCTGAGGTCCAGGAGCGGCAGGAGCCGATCCACGAACGGGATCAGGATGGTGAGTCCCGGGTTGAGGGTCCGCTGGTATTTGCCGAGCCGTTCAACGACGCCGGCCCTCGCCTGCGGGATGATCCGCACTGAGCGGACCAAAACAATAATCACGAACACGATCAGGACCACCAGCACAATGGCCAAGGCGGCTCCTCCTGCGTTATCCATACGTCTCCTATTCCCCAATTGTTAGGCTGTACTTAGGACTGTGTGGACTGCTCCGGCGGTGGGGAGACAACTGCCGTGGCGCCGTCGATGGCGGAGACCACTGCCTTCTGGCCGGCAGGAAGGACGCCGCCGGCGGACCTGGCGCTCCAGACATCGCCCCCGATCTTGACGAGGCCGCCGGTGGAGCTGACTGCTTCCATCACAAGGGCCTGCTCGCCAATGAGCCGGTCGATGTTGGTGCGCTGGTCGGCGGGTCCCTTTTTCAGGTGGCTTAGTGCCACCGGCCGGACAAAGGCGATCATCAGCAGTGAGACGACGCAGAAGACCACAATCTGCAGCCACAGGTCAGCGCCGGCAAAATCTGCGACCAGCGCGGCAAGTGTTCCGCCGCCGAGCATGATGAAGAACAGGTCAAGGGTGATCATTTCGATCACTGCGAACGCGAGGAAGGCTGTGAGCCAGAGGGCCCACCAGTTTTCGCCGAGCCATTCAAACATTCCGTCCCCCTTGACCTTCCGGTAGCTGTCTAATTATCCTAGTCCGCCGGAAAGCAGGACGGCAGGATGCGTGAAGGGCGTCCGTTGAACGTGGCCAAGTCGTTACGGTGCGGACAGCGCCAGGCGGAAGACCGTGATCCTGAATCGTGCCTCCACCTCGGTGGACACCCCGCCGTTACCGATTTTGGCCGCGATGGCCGCGCGGTCCAAGTGGTGCCCGGCCGGACCCATAAAGACCAGGTCAGCCACCTCGCTGGGCGTAAGTATCATCCGGATATCCAGGTCCCGCGTGGACTCTGCGACGAAGTGCGCCGAGAGGGATTCTGCGAGCCGCGCGTCCTTGTCGTCCTCGATGGACAGCATCCCTGCCTCGGCGGCGACGGCGGCCAAGTGTCCGGCGCGCGGCGTCACCACCACAAGCCTTCCGCCGGGGCGGAGGACCCTGGCGAATTCGGCGGCATTGCGGGGAGCGAAGATCACCGTAATGGCGTCGACGGCGGCATCGGCCACCGGAAGCGGCTGCCACACATCGCAGGCGAGGCTGATGGCCTCGGGGTTGAGGCGCGCGGCGCGCCGAAGCGCGAACTTGGAGATGTCGAGCGCGACGGCGGTGCAACTGCCGGTAGTCCGCTGCACCTCATCCAGCACCACCCTGAGATAGTGGCCAGTACCCGTGCCCGAATCGAGGACAGTGAATGGTTCACCAGGGGTTATCCCGGGCACAACGGCGGCCGCAACAGCGTCTGCCAGGGGACGGTAGTGCCCGCCGTCGAGGAAAGCGAAGCGGGCCGCCACCATCTTGGCGGTGTCGGCTTCAAAGACAGTCCCCTTACCCACCAGCAGGTTGAAGTAGCCCTGCTTCGCCGCATCGAAACTGTGCCCGGACCCGCAGACCAGGGCCTTGCGGGCAGCGTCAGCTGCGCCGCCCTGGGCATTCAGTGCGGCGCCGCACAACGGGCAGCGCAGCGGAGGGCGAGGGCTTGATGGCATACGGACTATCTTAGGGCGGGGAGCGGGCCCCGGCTGCGGCCGCGCCAGTGTTCAGGCCGGGTGTTCGCCTGGGGGAAAGCCGCACGTTAGGCTCACGTGGGTGAAGCCAGAACACCTCCCACTGCTCAATTCCGTCTCCGCGCCGGCCGTTCACCCGGACGGCAGCCGTGCTGTTGTGTCGGTAACCAGGCCGGATTTCAACACTGATTCCTACGTGGGCCAGCTGTGGAACATCCCGCTGAACCACGAACAGCTGCCGCGGCGAATTACCAGGGGCTTTCGGGACACCGCCCCTGCCTTCTCTCCTGACGGGCTGGTCCTCGCCTTCCTCCGGACGGGCGGACCGTCGTCGAAAGCGCAGCTGGTTGTGGTGGAGGCCGGCGGCGGCGAACCCCAAGTCATAACCGACAGGCTGCTCGGAGTGGAGTCCTTCGCCTGGTCTCCCGATTCGCACCGGATAGTCTTCAGCTCCCGCGAGCCCGACCCCGGACGGTACGGCAGCAGCGAAGCCGTCACTGCGGAGGCGGAGGAGCCACGGTTGATCTCCTCCTACCAGTACAGGCTGAACGGCGTTGGCTACACGCGCGACAAACCACAGCAACTGTTCATCGTGGACGTCCCGGAACTTGGTGGCGAGCCGCAGACACCGCCGGCGGCTCCGTCGCTGCCGGCAGCCCGGCAGCTGACATCGCTCGCCACGGACGCCAGCTCCGGGGTTTTCAGTGCCGACGGATCGTCCGTCTACTTTGTTTCAGGACCGCCGGAGAACGACGACGACCTGGCCGCCTTGATCTACAGGGTACCGGTCACGGGCGGCGACCCTGTCCCGATCGATCCGGGAGCAGCCGCATCTCAAAGCGTCACGGAGGTCCGGCAGTCCCGGGACGGCAATTGGCTGTTCTACATTGCCCGGGACCTGGGCGGCTCGGGCCGGGACTTCGTGGCACGTAACGCCGTTTTGTACTGTGTCGCGGCCGACGGCGGCGTGCCGGTTGAGCTGACCGACCCTGATCTGATGGACGTGGCAGCCCCGGGTGCACGGATTGAGCTCCGCGGGCCGGACCGGGCCCTGGTCCTGAACAATGCGCAGGGCACTGTTGAGCTCCTCGAGCTGGGGGCGACGGGCGGGCATGCCCTGCTGGTGCACGGTGACAAGGTGGTGACGGGGGCTGCCTGGGCGGGTGGTTCGCTGCTCGTGGTGTTCAGCGATCCGTCCACCCACGGGGACGTTGCAGTGCTCGACGACGGGCAGTTGCGGCTGCTGACAGACTTTTCGGCCGTTCTGCGGACCCAGTCGGACATTGTGGTTCCGCAGGAACTGACGTTTGCGGCGTCCGATGGGTATCCCGTCCATGGCTGGCTGGTCAGGCCTGCCGGCAAGGGTCCGCACCCGGTCCTGTTGAACATCCATGGCGGGCCCTTCGCCCAGTTCACCGTTGCCCTGTTCGACGAAGCCCAGGTCTACGCGGCAGCCGGGTACGCCGTGCTGATGTGCAATCCACGAGGCTCTGCAGGCTACGGCAGGGACCACGGGCTGGCCATCAAGGGCCGCTTTGGCACCGATGATATGGCGGATGTCCTCGCGTTCCTGGACGGCGCCCTGGCCAAATTTCCGGCGCTGGACGCGGGCCGGCTGGGCATCATGGGCGGCTCGTACGGCGGATACCTGACCGCCTGGACCATAGCGCACCACCACAGGTTCAAGGGAGCCATCGTGGAGCGTGGATTCCTGGACCCTGTCAGTTTCGAGGGCTCGGCCGACATTGGCTGGTACTTCAGCGGCGAATACCTCGGTGGCTCGGCGGTGGAGGTCGCCGCCCAAAGCCCGTTCGAGCACGTGGGCAACGTGCAGACTCCGACGCTGGTCATCCACAGCGAAAACGATCTCAGGTGTCCGCTGGAGCAGGGCCAGCGGTATTTCACGGCCCTGAAGCGGATGGGCGTGGAAGCCCAGCTGCTGGTATTCCCGGGTGAGGACCATGAACTTTCCCGGTCAGGCAGGCCACAGCACCGGCGGCAGAGGTTCGAGCACATCCTGCGATGGTGGGCCAGGCTCCTCCCGACCGACGCGAATCCGGCAGCTGTACCGCATGACGCGTGGGCGTTTTAGGGCTTCCCGGGCAGGAATCCCAAGGCGGCGCGGGCCTTTCCAATCCCCGGCTCGGCCCAGTTAGCGGCGTACTCGGCGTTGGAGCTCAAGGACCTCAACTCGGCACGGTCAACATACAGGGAGCCATGGAGGTGATCGGTCTCGTGCTGCACAATCCTCGCCTGCCACCCCTCGAACTCCCGTTCCGACGCCAGGCCTCCGGGGGCGTCGAACCGGAGCAGCACCCGTTCAGGGCGTACCACCACTGCCTGCAGGCCGCTCAGCGAGAGGCACCCCTCAAAGAACGCCGCGGTTTCCGTTCCGACGGCGGTGCAGTGCGGGTTGATGATGGTGAGGAATTCCAGCGGAGTACGATGCCGCAGTGCAGCGGCCTCTGGGTCGACGTCGTACTGGTCCTTAAGGACAGCCAGCTGCAGCGGGATTCCGAGTTGCGGGGCGGCCAGCCCCACACCAGGGGCCTCATGCATCACTTCGCGCATGAGGGCAATCAACTGGTCCAGCTCGCCGGCGCTGATCTGGCCGTCGAAGGCCGCGGCCCGCTGGCGGAGTACGGGATTCCCGGCCTGGACGATGGGCGGCAGAGATCCTGCGGACAGGATTTCCTGCACCCGTTCCCTCAGCTGTGCAGAAGTGAATGAAGTGGGCGGTGATACGGCGGTCATGCGGAAAGCCTAGCGGCGGACGCCGCACGGCGGCGGCCGCGTCGGCTAATGTCGATGCCATGGCTGAACTGATGGAGTCCGAACCCAACGCGCTGGAACTTGTCCTGGACTTTATCCGGACCCTGGAAGCCGGCGGTGACGGCGGGGCCATCGGGCCGTTCCTCGCTGCGGACTTCGTGCTGGTCGAGGCGCCGCACCTGCTCGCGGCTGAAGGCTCCACCCGGACGCGGGGCCAGGCAATGGCCGGCCTCGATCAAAGCGGCGAAGTAGTGGCGGACCAGAAGTTTGAGATCCGCCGCACTACCTGCGAAGGCGGCCGCGTTGTGGTGGAGGCTGACTGGTCGGCGAGGACGCTGATGGACCTGCGGTACTGGGATGCCGGGGAGACCATTCGGGCCCGAACGTCGTCGGTCTTTGAAGTCCGGGACGGCCTGATCATCAGCCAGGACAGTTACGACTGCTACTTCGTGAACTCCTGACCCGGCGGTGCCCTCCGGCCCGGGGTCACTGCATGGTGAACCGGCGGGCCACCAGCCTGTTGGCGGCCGGAATGCCGGACGCCGCGCTGACTGCGCGGTTCCTCAACGCCAGGAACGACGGCGCCAGCGGGCGTCCCAGCGTCATATTCACTTCGGACTGCCATCGTGCCACCGAGGCGGCTTTCCGACGCCGCGTGGAATAGGCGCGCAGGCGCCGGCCTACCGGTTTCCCGGCCAAGGCAGCACAGATGATCGGTGCGAGTTCCGCGGCGTCCAGCCAGCCAAGGTTCATGCCTTGGCCGCCGATGGGGCTTATTTCATGGGCGGCATCACCGATCAGGACCGCCGGCCCCTCGACCGATCGGCACGCCACCGTGGACCGGGGGCTGAAGCTACTGAGCATGGTGTTGGTGGCCGGGTCCGGCCGGATCCCCGTGCGCTGGTGGACCATCCGCGCCAGCTCGACGGCGTCCGGGACCGGTTCGGGCCGGCGAATCCTCACCACCCAGCGACGGAGACCGCCCGGCAGCGGAAAGGATTCCACTATCCCTTCGGCTTCGAGGTACAGGACGGCTTCGTGCAGATTTTCGCCGGAACCTGCGAAATCACCCATCACGTAGTGGTCGGGATAACTTCGGGACGTGACCTGGATGCCCAGCAGGCTGCGCATCAGGGACCGCGAGCCGTCGGCGGCGACCAAAAGACGTGAGGTAATCCGGCTGCCGGCACCGCCCGCCTTGGTGGCCTCAGCGTGGACGGTGACCAGTCCGCCGTCGTCCGCTATTTCCGTCACCCTGGCGCCCCTGACGAGCGCTGCGCCATCGAGTTCGTGTACCCGCTGCTCCAGCAGGGATTCCGTTGTGAACTGGGGGAGGGACAGGACAAACGGAAAACGCTCCGAGACCGAAGCGAAGGACATTGACCCCACGGTCTTCCCGCCGCTGACTGCAATCCCGCCGCGGATCTGCACGCCGGCACCGACCATGGCGCTGGCCACACCCACTCTGTCCAGTGCCGCGAGGGCGGGGGGATGGATGCCGATGGCCCGCGAGTGAGGTTCCCGGTGGAGCCGCTGTTCAAGGACCCGCACCGTGACGCCGTCCTGCAGCAGCAGGGCGGCGAGATAGAGGCCCACGGGTCCGCCGCCCACGATCACCACGTCAACCATCGGGATGGTCCAGGCGGCGCATGAGGACTTGGTGAAAAGGGGAGTGGCGCGCCACCTGCCAGCCCGGGGGAGCGGCGGCGGTGAGTTCTGCCGGGGTGTAGCTGCGCCTGATCGAGGTCAGGCCGTCTGCACGAATGAACGAGCCGCGGAAGGGGAGGGCCGCCAGGGAGAAAAGTGCATAGGCCGCGATGTTCCGGCGCAGGTCATTGTGCAGGGAAAGCCGGCGCGCCAGGGCCTGCGAATCTGTCAGGAGCTGCACCAGGTCCGCTGGTTGGAGGTGGTGGATGACGTGGTTCGAGATCACGACGTCGAACCGGTGGCCTTCGCGGGCCAGGTCGGCACTGTCCGACTGGCGGAACCGGATGGAGACGTGGTGGGGGCGGCGTGACGAGTAGCTGTATGCCCTGGCGTCCGGGTCAATGCCGGTGACGTCGAGCAGCAGTTTGTCCCGGGCGGACCAGCGGGTGAGCTGCCGTGCCAGGTCACCTCCGCCGCATCCAATGTCGAGGAGCGTGGTTACAGTTTCGTGGGAGAGCAGAGGGCGAAGCTCGCGACAGTACAGCCGCCGCCAGCCGGAGAAGAGCCGGTTCACCAGTCCGAACTGCTGGTACGTGAGCTCCAGTTTGGTGGGGTCGCAGTCCGGCAAGTCCATCATTTCCACGGCGTCCACAGCCCGTTGCCGCATCAGGGACACAGTTCAGGCCAGTGACGAGGCCGCCTCGGGCTGCACCGCCCGTTTCTCGGTGGCGGCCTGGCGGAGTTTGGTAAAGAGCCCGGTTTCCACCGTGAGTCCGGGGCCGAACGCCATGGAGCAGATGCGTTCCTCACCCTCCACCGGTGGCTGCTCCAGGATGTGCCGGAGGACAAACAGCACGGTGGCGCTGCTCATGTTGCCGTAGTCCCGCAGGGTATCCCGTGCCGGAACGAGTTGTTGGTCCGTGAGTTCAAGGCGCGTCTGGACCTTGTCCAGGATGCTCCGGCCGCCGGGATGGATGGCCCAATGGCGGATGTCCCGGTAGGGGAGTCCACGCAACGAGGGATCCCGGGCCAGCAGCGGCGTGAGGGCGCCGATGATGTGATCGTCGATGATGTGGGGGACGTAGTTGCCCAGCACCATCTCAAAGCCGTGGTCGCCGATGTTCCAGGCCATGGATTCCTCGCCCACAGGCGTAAGGACGGTTTCGAAGTGGTCCAGCCGCATCAGGGCAGGTGCGTCCGGATCGTTCCGGGCCGTAATGATGGCTGCCGCCGCGCCGTCGGCGAAAAGTGCCGAACCCATGATGGTGTCCGGATCATTGGATGTCCGTACGTGCAGGGAGCACAGCTCGGCACAGACCACCAGGACCACCGCTTGCGGATCTGCTTCGCAGAAGGATTTGGCGGCCCGCAGTGCCGGAAAGGCGGCATAGCAGCCCATGAATCCGAGGTGATAACGCTGGACGGCCGGGTCCAACCCCAACGCGCGGACGATCTTATAGTCAGGGCCGGGGTTGAAGAACCCGGTGCAGGAGACGGTAATGACGTGGGTTATGTCAAGCACGGAGAGATCCGGGCAGGCGTCCACGGCAGCCTGCGCGGACTCGATGAAAAGCTTGGTGACTTCCCGGGCGAAGATCTCGTTGCGCACCTTGGTGGTGGGGTTCAGGAGCAGGCCCGTGGCGGGATCAAAGAACTGCGGATCGTCCGAGCGGAACGCCATGGTCATTTCTTCGACAGCGGTATGGCGGGTATCGATGGCGGCTGACTCGAAGCAGGTGCTCACCAGCCGTGAGCCCAACCTTGTCAGGCCCGGCTGGGCCGCAAAAACATCACGGGCTTCGGCCTGGACAAGTACAGTCGGCGGAACAGCAGTTTCAAGTGAACGCAGGTAGACCGTCATTGGTTCATTCTTGGCGAGCACGCGGGATTAGACAATGGCCCGGCTGGCGGGCCGCCGGTTCCTATGCCGCCGGCAGGTGTTCCGGACGCAAAAAAGAGGGGGCCGGCGAATTATCGCCGGCCCCCTCCTGGCCTCCGGTTGTATCCGGCGGCCAGTTCCCTGCTACTTACTGCTTCAGGAGCGAGTTGCCATAGCCGGCATCGCACTTGCCGTCATGGATGACACCTGCCCCCGGTGCTACTGCGTAGTTGCTTGCCGGGTTGAAGACGGCGGTCTGGACGTCTGTCACCTAGCTGGCACAGTTACCAGCACCGTCAGCACTCATGCTCTGGCCGCCGATCCACATGTCGATCCAGATGGTCGAGTTGGTGCCGTTGGCATTAACACCCTGGTGACACGGGCCGCCCTGGTGATCGTTGCCGTCGCCGCAGGTGTCTTCGACGATAAAGTAGCGGCGGACGTCCGGAAGGTAGATCTTCGTGCCGGCCGGGAAGTCGAGCACGTCCTCGCCGGTGGCGAGGGTATGCCCCACGGCGATCGTGATTGGGTCGGCGTAGGTGCCGGCGCCCCCGGCAGTCTGGTGCAGTACCGGGTGGCTGATGGCAACCGAGCCCGCCGGCGTGTTGTCATGCCAGGTGTACGCCGTTGTGTACGTGGTGTTGACAATGTGCTCGGAGGACGACGCCGGCTGGACGGGTGCCGGTGCCGGCTTCGGGGCCGCTGCCACTACGGCAGGTACGACGGCGGGCGCGGGAACAGCAACCGGGACTGGGCTCGCTGCCAGCGACTCTACATCTGTTTTTTGGGCGGCCGCGGCATCAGCTTCGGCCTTTGCTGCGGCTGCTGCCTCGGCTTTCTCGGCGGCGGCCCGCTGCGAGGCGCCAACCTCTGCGGACGATTTGTCGGGCTGGGTGCTGGAGCTGGCTTCAACGCCGTCGCCGGCCGAGCCCGAAGACTGAGCCGGTGAGTTTGGGGCGCCGGTGACGGCGCCACAGGCCGATGTGGCGAGTAGAACCGTGAGCATGCCGGCGGCCAGCAGATTATTTCTGCGCATGGAAAATTGCCTCTTCATGGGAGTGCGGAACGGGCATTCCCATGGGAGATGCCCTGCCCGGAGGAGACACGGTCTGCGGAAACGCAATGGCGTTGCCGTCTGGGGACTTACCACACGCAAGAGCATTTGGGGCGATCTTTTCGGCGTGTGCGCCGACCGGTGACCTAAACGTTACCTTGCGCGGCGCGGAACAGGCCAATCCCTGGCGTGTCGCCTCCAGGCGGCTTGAACCGGGGATTTAGCCGTACGAGCGGCACGCCGGACCTGATCTGCGGCAATATCGGACGGAGGCCCGGAATGCCACCGCTTAACGTCGGCTTAACGTTGGCCGCTCCAACCGCTCAAATAACGCCGATAATCTACATTATGTAAGCCTGCGGCCAAGAGGGGTCTCCGATAGGGCTTCCGCTTGTCCTGTCTCAATTTAGTTGGCGAGTTTCGCAACTTACCTGGCCACCTACGGGTTTCTGGGGTTTGTCTCA
Organism: Pseudarthrobacter sp. RHLT3-21; assembly: GCF_059383495.1. NCBI lineage: Bacteria > Bacillati > Actinomycetota > Actinomycetes > Micrococcales > Micrococcaceae > Pseudarthrobacter > Pseudarthrobacter sp. RHLT3-21. The sequence continues at coordinate 5,813 of NZ_JBWZCI010000021.1, read as the reverse complement.
GTTAATGTGGCCACCATGGATGCTGCACGCGCGCTGAGGTCGATGCCTTCGAACATGACGGACGAGACCCGTGTGCTGGCGCGCCTGGACGGGCGGATGGCGAATGCGCCGCTTTCTGCGGCTCTGGCATCGCTCGCGCTTGAGTCGGCGCTTCCGGTGCGGGCGTTCTTCTCGTGGCCGGGCAAGCGGAACTACGAGGGCATGTGGTGGTCCAGCACGGTGCGGTCCCATGTGGGGTTCGAGAGCCTGCTGGAGCGCGACTTCCCGCTCTCGGCGGACCATGACCGGGACGTCGTTGGGGTCGCGTCCCAGCCGTTCGCGTTCCTGTGGCCGCGCGGGACCGAGGGCGCACGGGGGCACGCGCCCGACTTCTTCGTCCGGCTGCGGGACGGCACGGGCCGGGTCGTCGACGTTAAGCCGGCAGGCCGTGTCCGGTCCGCGGAGCGCCAGTTCGGCCTGACCCGCGAAGCCTGCGAGGCCGCCGGATGGGACTACGAGGTCTTCACCGGAGGTGTGGTGGATCGCCGGTTTGCTGGCTATCGTCGGGTTAGGCGTGTGGCGGTACTTGAGGACGCCCGATGAAGGGCCCGCGTCCTCGGCACCTGTGCAGGAGGCTGGCAGTGCGGATTTCGAGGGTGACCCGGACCTTGTCGCGGGCCGTATGTAAGAGGACCCTCCGCAGAGCAGAGGCCTCCCACGCCAAGAGTGGCGCGGCCGGTCGGTCGGAAAAGCCGGGCTGGCGAGCCTAGGCCAGGCCGCGGGTAGCGTTTTCGGTTGGGGTGGACCTGCGGAGGTCTTCCTCGACCGCGAGTTCGTACCAGGTCTCTGCCTCGAGTGCGGGTGAGGGTGTGTCAAGGTTCCGGTACAGGGCATCGATGAGTTTGCTGAGCTCTTGGGCCGTCAGGGTGGGGAGGACCTTTTCCGGTCCGCGGGGATCGTTGATGAGGTGGGACAGCTGCAGCGTTGTCATCGTGCGGTGTCTCGGATATGGGGACTGCAGTGGATGCTGTTCACTGTGACTCCATCAGAACGCGTTGAGAGGGCTAGGTAGCGTTCCTGAGTGTAAGCCGCGGCCGGGGAGCGCCACAATGGCCCGGGCGGGTGATCGTTCCGGCCTTACGATGGTCTGGTGGCGGGGAGCCGATCGGTCCGCGCTGTTCCTGTGCCGTGAGCTGCGCCGATCGGTGCCAATCCAAAAGGGGGCTTTACAGGGAGCGGGTGTCCCGTACAGCACACTCAAGCAGGTAGAGGTCAGGTCCACAGGGAAGCCAGTTAGCGGCCGGGATGCTGTTGCAGGGTGTGGGCGAGGCGTAGGAATCCGCGCCGGTTTCGATATTGGTTCCTTTGAACGTGAGCCTGTCCAAGATCGCGGCGCACAGGCGCGTGTCGGTGAAGGTCTTCGTCCATCCGAAGAAGGATTCGTTGGTGGCGATCGCCACCGAGGCTTTTTCTTCGCGTTCGGTGAGGACCTGGAAGAGAAGTTCCGCTCCGCGTTTGTCCGGTTCCATGCATCCGAGTTCGCCGATGTAGAGCAGATCCACCCGTCCGTAGCGGGCGATTGTTTTGGCCGGGACCTTTTCGGCCTCTGCCTCGACGAGCTCACAAGCGGCCCTAGCGTCCCGTGCGCGTCTTTTCTTCTTCACGAGGCGTCAGCTTCAGGCCATACCTGGACCCAGTACGAATGTCTGGCGCAGCACAGACAACAGCCCTCGAAGGTACGACGCCGCCAACGATGAGGTAGTGGTACGTCGGCCAGCTGGCCAAGCCGACACCACGGTGGGTTTGTTAGCCTCAGGATCAGCAGAAAGGAAGGCGCTTGATGGCGGGTGAGGTGATCCTGGTTACCGGGGCCACAGGCAATATCGGCCGGGTCGTGGTGGAACAACTGCTGGCTTCTGGGCGAAGAGTCCGTGCGGCCGGCCGCAGCACGGAGTCGGTAAGGCGGATGTTCGGGCAGCGGGTTGAGGCCGTCTCCCTCGATTTCACCGATGAGATGACCTGGCCGGGCGTGTTAGACGGGGTCCGCCAGATGTTTCTGCTGCGCCCGCCGCATCTGGGCAAGCCGAAGACTCAGATCATTCCTGCCCTCGAGTACGCGCGCGCCTGCGGGGTCGAACAGATGGTGTTCCTTTCCCTCCAGGGTGCTGGGAAGAACAAGGCCGTCCCGCACGCCGCCATCGAAGCATGGCTCCGCGCCTCCGGTGCCTCCTGGACGTTCGTGCGGGCCTCCTTCTTCCACCAAAACCTCTCAACCACCCACCTGACCGACATCCGCGACCGCGACGAGATCGTGGTTCCAGCCGGCCGCGGCGCGACCGCGTTCGTTGACGGCGAAGACGTCGGCGCCGTCGTCGCCGCAGCGCTGCTGGATCCCGCCGCGCACCGGGACACCGCGTGGACTGTGACCGGGAACGAAGCGCTAACGTACGAACAGATCGCTCAGATCCTGACTGACGAGCTCGGCCGCCCCATCCGGTATGCCCGGCCCGGCATCTTCCGCTACCTCCGGCACGCCCGCCGGACCCTGGGAATGCCCTGGGGCATGGTCATCGTCACGGCCGCCATCTACACCACAGCCCGGCTCGGGCTGGCTGGCAGCCTGACCGACACCGTGCACCACGTACTGGGCCGGGACCCGATCAGCTTCGCCGAATTCGCCCACCGGGAACGCGAAACCTGGAACCCCACCCTCACCGGCAAGGAAACCCCATGAGAATTGCACTGCTCGGAGCCACCGGACGAACCGGCGGCCCTGTCCTCACCGCAGCCGTGGCGCGCGGCCACCAGGTGACCGCTCTCGCCCGCAACCCCGAAAGCCTCGTGAGCCTCCGCAGCGAAGACGTCACCCTGGTCGAGGGCGACGTCCACGACCCGGAAACCCTCGCCCGCGTCATCAAAGGCGCCGACGCCGTGATCTCGGCAGTGGGCGCCCGGGGCCGCAACCAGGAGCTGCATACCATTCTCGCCAGGAACACCATCACGGCGATTAAAACCACGGGCGTCAGCCGGTTCGTCGGCGTCAGTGTGGGCGGCCTCGATGTCCCCGGCGACCAAAAAGGCCCACGGGACCGGTTCATAGAAGCCCTGGCACGGACCCTCGCAGGAGCAGCATCGGCTGACAGGAAACGCGAGTACCAGGCCTGGCATTCCAGCGGACTGCAGTGGACGCTGATCCGGTCCCCCGCCTCGTCGACGGCGAAACCAGCACACCACCCGTCATCGACCCACACACCCCGCCCCACGGAACGGCGTTGCACCGGGCAGCACTGGCGACACTCCTGTTGGACTTTGCAACCACACACCAATACACGCAGCAGGCACCCTTCGCGGCCGACAGCTAACATCCGGCCGGTGGCCGAGATCAGGAACTGTGCCAGCACGCTCTGCCAGTGGAGGCTTCTGCCACCGGGCAGTGAATATCCGCGAAGGAGACTGAAACCGGCCGGCGCATGAGCATTCTCCCTGCTCTTGCACCGCCTTACAGCGGCGGGCGTACGCAACTGATCAGCCGCTACACATCGGCCCGTACCGGATGTGCTGCCTGGTAGCCTTCGACATTGTCACCAGTACGGCGACAATGAGTGCCGGACGATTCCGGGGTGGCTGCGCTAGTGCCGTGCCCCTGGCCGGGCTCTCAGCACGGCGTAATATCCGGGGATCAGGCTGGCGCCCGCCGCTGAGGTCATAGGGTTTGTCTGGATGGTCGTGGGCCCGTCATCCGCCAGTTCCCAGGCTTCCTGCGGCATCACCGTCGCGCGTTCTGAAGGGCCGAAGTGGCCGGGCATGGGCAGCTCACGGATGGCTCGTTCAAGCGGTGCAGGGATGGCCCGCGTTGTGGCACCCAGATGTGCCACGTACTCCACAGGATTCTTCCGGAAATTGGTTTCGACCAGGAACACGGTGCCGCGGGTTCCGACGATTTCCCGCAGATTCGCAACCAGGGCCGCCTGGCCTACGCTGTCCAGAACGTGGAGTACCCCGCGGATGAAGACGTTGGCGTCGGTTGAGCCGGTCAGGCCGGAGCCGGCCCCCGGTGCCGTCATGTCGCGGGCCAAGTAGCTGATGTTTTCCATTCCGGCGGATTCGGCCGTTGCCCGCGCCACGGCATGGGCGGAGACATCAACTCCCAGGACCTGGGGAAAGAATGCGGCCAGTGCCCGGGTGAAGCTGCCGTGGCCGCACCCAATATCCACCACCGGAAGCTCAGGGTCCAGGTGGCGCTGCAGGATCTCCTGGTAGCCCATGAGTTCCTGGTCGTTCCCGGCGTCCCACAGGACCTCACCTTGGGCGCCTGTGTGGTCGATTCCGGCCCAGTACCTATCCCAGGCCACGTTCCGATTCTTGGGCGCGGCGCGGGACAGGCTGATGAGCCTGGGGATCATCAGGTACTTCTGCAGGACGGAGCGCAGGACTCTTACTCGGGAGGACATCATCCAAATATATGTCCGCGGCGGGACTGCGCCCGTGGGGCCCCGCCCCGGCCGGCGAAGGCTACGGCGGCCGCCCCAAGTACAGCCGTCACCCCCGGGAGCCGGTGTGAAGGCAGGATTCGGGCCGCGACTCCCGCGAGCCCCCAGGCCACAGCCAAGGGATAGCCCAAGGACACCGGCCGCCACCAGGCCACCGCGGCCACGGCCCCGACCACACCTGTCAGCGCCACCGCACTCCAAGCCTCCGGGCCAGGCCACGGGGCTTTCACCCCAATGGTGATCAGGATTTCCGTGGTGGCCGCAACCGAAGCCAACGTGATCCACCCAGCGAACAATCCCAACGGCGCCCGCACCAGCCACCGCCCGCCCACCGAGGCTCGTTCCATCTCGTCCACCGGTGCCGCCTGCAGATATGCCCGGCCGGCAGCCGCGGCAGTGGCCGCATTCAGAGGGAACTGCAACACCGGGATGTCCTGTACCCACACCCACGTCCCGGACAGTCCTACCGCTGACGCTGTCGCCCATCCTGTGCGGCGCAGCACCGGGTCCTGCCGCCGGGACGGCAGAATCTGATAAATGGCATGACTCAGCACGCCAGCATAGATCGGCGCCCAAATAGCGAAAGAGTAATCAGCGGGCAGCACCAGACTCGGACTCCGGGCGGCACTCCCGTAGTCGCCGGAGATCCCGGCAAGAAATCCCCCGCCCAACGCCGCCGCCACGGCGACCTGCCGCACCGCATCACGGTCAACCATCGCAGACCCGCTTTCGCCGCTCGTGCCTTCCAGTATGCCCCCGGTGCCCGGGGCTCTCAACAACCCACCGGGATTACCTGGTCCAGAAAGGACCGTATTCGCTACAAACCAGCCGACTTGTCAGTTTCAGAAGTCGTCTGCACTGGCTCCTGCGGAAGTACGGGACTGGTGCAGGCGACTCCGGACACGGAAGCACTCGAAGTCGTCTGCACCGGCCGTCGTTTTGTTCGAAGTCGCGTGCACCAACCGATCCGGACGCTGGGGCCGTTCTCTTAGGCGTTCTGCTGGTGCTCGGCGGTCAGCGTTTCTGGGGGCCGGGGCGGCAGGTGACGGTAGAGGCTGGAGCGGGTGATACCCGTAGCTTTGACGATCTCGGAGATGGACACATCCTCCTGGTCGCGAAGGTGTGCGGCGTAGGGCTAGTTTCGCTGGATCGACCACGCTGGCCGGCCGATCCTTTTCCCTTAGCACCAGCAACGGCACGGGCGTGGGCTGCGCGTTCGCGGGCCCGGGAAGCCGTTTTCAGCGGTCCAGGGGCGCTGCCGCGCCGTGGGGGTCGAAAATAGGGGGCGGCCGGCTTACCGGCTGTAGCCTGACGGCGGGGACGGTTGCATGATGTTAACGTCTG
>NZ_JBWZCI010000020.1:0-78951 GCF_059383495.1 Pseudarthrobacter sp. RHLT3-21 | reverse complement strand
CTCTGCCACCCAAATATCATCACTCACCCGTCATGATTAACAGGATTCACGACCAATGTCCGATTAAACCGCCGACAACATCGAAAATAAACGCGACTGTAGTACTAGGAGTGGATGCCGGCCCGGCGGATGGTGGCTTCCGCGTGCTTGAGGATGGGGCCGTCGATCATTTTGCCCCCGTACTGGAACACGCCGGACCCGGTGGCAGCCGCTGCCCGCAACAGCTCCGTGGCGGCGGCGACGTCTGCCTCGGACGGGGCGTAGGCGCCCCTGACAACGGCCGCCTGCGTGGGGTGGATACATGCTTTGGAACCAAATCCTGACGCTGCGGCATCGGCAGCCTCCAGCGCCAGCCCTTCCAGGTCAGGGATGTTGACGTACACGGCGTCCACGGCTTCTTTCCCGAAGGCCCGTGCGGCGAGCAGCACCGCGGACCTGGCGTGCAGCGCCACGGCGCGGTAGCCGCCGTCGTCCGTCCTGCTGGACGTGCCGCTGAGGGAAGCCAGGAGGTCCTCGGCGCCCCACATCAGTGCCACCACATTGGGCGCTGCCGCGATGGCGGGCGCGTTGAGGATTCCGACGGCGGTCTCACACAGAGCGATGACGCGGAAGTCCGCCAGGGCTTCGAGCTGTGCCGCGCTTTCTGCCTTGGCCAGCATCACCGTGCGGTACGGCGTGTGGGCCAGGCAGTGCAGGTCCTTCTCGAACTCGTCGGTGCCGGCGGGGTTGATCCTGATGATGGTGCGGCTGGGATCGAGCTCCGGCCCCTCCCCCGCCGCCCCCAACTGGGCCAGGATCGCGCCGCGCGCCCGCTGCTTGTCGGCAGGGGCCACGGCATCCTCGAGGTCCACGATGACAGCGTCCGCGCGTTGGGCGGCCTTGGGGAAACGCTCGGGCCGGTCGGCCGGGCAGAAGAGGAGGGCGGGGCCCATCACAAATGTCATACGGACATTGTCCCCTTTTCAGCGCCCTTACGGCTCCCCTTTTCAGCTCCTGCCGGCTGCACCTGTTGTCCGGCAGGCTTCCCCCGGTGGGCGTCCCGGGTCCACATCAGGCAGCTCCGGGTGGCCAGTGCCACCACGGTGCCGTCCTGGTTCCTGCCGGTGTGCTGCATGGTCACGATCCCCTGGCCGGGACGCGATCCCGAGAGGCGCTTCTGCGTAATCACCGTCTCGGTGTAGAGCGTGTCGCCGTGATACAGCGGGTGCGGGAAGGAGACGTCCGTCAGGCCCAGCTGCGCGATAATTGTGCCCTGCGTGAGCTGCGATACGGACTGTCCCACCAGGGTGGACAGCGTGAACATGGAATTGACCAGCCGCTGGCCGTACGGCTGCCCCGCGCTCCAGGCCGCGTCCAGGTGCAGGGCCTGGGTGTTCATGGTAAGCGTGGTGAACAGGACGTTGTCCGCCTCGGTCACTGTGCGGCCGGGCCGGTGCGCGTAGACAACGCCTTCTTCGAGCTCGTCAAAGTACAGGCCGCGCTGCTCGATGACCCGTGGATTGTCCGCCGTCATACGGTGAGCTCCTGGTCCTCTTCGAACAGTTCGGCGCCGGTGGCCGCCGCCACATCCTCCACGGACACGTTGGGGGCCAGCTCGCGGAGCACCAGCCGGGACCGCCCGCCTTCGGTGACGACGTCGATCACGGCGAGGTCGGTGATAATCCGGTCCACGCACGCCTTGCCGGTCAGCGGCAGCGAGCAGTTCTCCACGATCTTGGGGTTGCCGTTGCGGTCCACGTGTTCCATCATTACGATCACCTTCTTGGCGCCGAAGACCAGGTCCATGGCCCCGCCCATGCCTTTGACCATCTTCCCCGGGATCATCCAGTTGGCCAGGTCCCCGTTCTGCGCCACTTCCATGGCGCCGAGCACGGCCACATCCACGTGCCCGCCGCGGATCATGCCGAACGACGAGGCGGAGTCGAAGAACGCTGCCCCCTTGTTGACCGTGACGGTTTCCTTGCCGGCGTTGATGAGGTCCGGATCCACTGCATCCTCGCTGGGGTACGGTCCCACGCCCAGGATCCCGTTCTCCGAGTGCAGCACCACTTCCACGCCTGCCGGGATGTAGTTGGGAATGAGCGTGGGCATGCCGATGCCCAGGTTGACGTACTGCCCGTTGCTGAGCTCCTGGGCCACCCGGGCGGCCAGTTCGTTGCGGGTCCACCCCTTGGCGTCCGGATTGGTGCCTTCCGGATGGCCGACGGCGGCACGCCGGTACTCGGGCCGGACGGCTTCGGGGCGGGGAGGCGCTCCCTGCGTGCTTTTGGACTCCATGGCTACGCTCCTGCCTGTTCGGTCGCCGCGGCCTGCGCAAGGGCGACGGTCCGCTTTTCGATCCGCTTCTCACCGGCCGGTACAACTACCACCCGCTGGACAAAAATGCCGGGCGTGTGGACGTGCTCCGGGTCGAGCTCCCCTGGCTCCACCAGCTCCTCCACCTCGGCGATGGTGATTTTTCCCGCCATGGCGCAGAGCGGGTTGAAGTTCATGGCGGTGGCGTGGAACACCAGGTTGCCGTGGCGGTCGCCCTTCCAGGCGTGGACCAGTCCGAAGTCGGGTGTCAGGGATTCCTCGAGGACATAGTCCACATCATTGAACGTCCGCACTTCCTTCGGGGAAGAGGCGATGGCGATGCCGCCGTCGGCGTCGTACTTCTGCGGCAGGCCGCCGTCGGACACCTGCGTGCCAACCCCCGCCTTGGTGTAGAAAGCGGGGATCCCGGCGCCGCCGGCCCGGAGCTTCTCCGCGAGCGTTCCCTGCGGGGTCAGCACCACCTCAAGCTCACCGGAGAGGTACTGGCGCGCGAACTCCTTGTTCTCACCGACGTAGGAGCTAACGGTCCGCCGGATCCTGCCGTCACGGAGCAGGACGCCCAGCCCCCAGCCGTCCACCCCGCAGTTGTTGCTGACGGTTTCGAGGTCCTTGGTGCCGTGCCGGTGCAGGGCATCGATCAGGGCTACTGGGATTCCGCAGAGGCCGAACCCTCCCACCGCGAGGGACGCGCCGTCGGGAATGTCCGCGATGGCTTCCTCGGCGCTGGCAACAACCTTGTTGATCATCGTTGGTCCTTTCAAGGGTCTCGACAGGCTCGACCACCGCGTGGCAATCCCGACCACCGGGTGGCAATCCCGACCAGCGGGCTTGTTACAGTCCGAGTTCGCGGGCGATCAGCATCAGCTGGACCTCCGTGGTGCCCTCCCCCACTTCAAGGATCTTGGAGTCGCGGTAGTGGCGTGCCACGGTGAATTCGTTGATGAAGCCATAGCCGCCGAATACCTGGGTGGCATCCCGCGCGTTGTCCATGGCCGCCTCGCCTGCGACCATCTTAGCGATGGCGGCCTGCGTCTTGAACGGCTTCCCGGCCAGCATCCTGGACGCGGCGTCGTAGTAGGCCAGGCGGGCCGTGTGCGCCCGGGCCTGCATGCGGGCGATCTTGAACGAGATGGCCTGGTACTTGCCGATGTGGTGGCCGAACGCGCTGCGTTCCTTGGCATATTTCACCGACAGGTCAACACAGCCCTGCGCCGCCCCCGTGGCCAGTGCGGCGATGGCGATCCGGCCTTCGTCCAGGATGGAGAGGAAGTTCGCGTAGCCGCGGCCCTCCGCACCGAGCAGGTTCGCTTCGGGGACCCGGACGTCCTTCAGCGTGAGCGGATGCGTGTCCGAGGCGTTCCAGCCCACCTTGTTGTAGGCCTTCTCCGCCTTGAATCCTGGCGTGTTGGTGGGCACTAGGATGGTGGAAATCTCTTTCTTGAGGCTGCCGTCCTTGCGTTCCTTCTGACCCGTCACGGCGGTGACCGTGACCAGACGGGTGATGTCCGTGCCCGAGTTGGTGATGAATTCCTTGTTGCCGTTAATCACCCAGTCACCATTCTCGCGGTGGGCGTGGGTCTTGGTGCCGCCGGCGTCCGAGCCGGCTTCCGGCTCCGTCAGTCCAAAGCCGGCGAGCGCCTTGCCCGAGGCCAGCAGCGGGAGCCACTCCTCCTTCTGGGCCTCGGTGCCGAAGCGGTACACCGGCATCGCGCCGAGGGAGACCCCTGCCTCCAGCGTGATGGCCACGGACTGGTCCACCCGGCCCAGCTGCTCGAGGGCGAGTGCCAGGGCGAAGTAGTCCCCGCCCATCCCGCCGCGCTCCTCCGGGAAGGGCAGTCCGAACAGGCCCATGTCGGCCATCTGGGATACCACCTCGTACGGGAAGCTGTGCTCCTCGTCGTGCTTCGCGGAGACCGGCGCCACCACGTTGTCCGCGAAATCCCGGACGGTGTCGCTGAGGTCCTGGTATTCCTCGCTGAGTTCAAAATCTGCCATGGCTAGACTCCCTTGCCTGTGTTGTTCGACTCCTTGTTGGAATCCTGAAGTGAATCCGCGTCTGAATCCGTGGGTGAAGGGTGGATGGTGGCCAGCACCTGGTCCGCTTTGACCGGCTGACCGGTCCTGACGCTGATGTGGACCGTGCCGGCGACCTCTGCCACGAGCTGGTGTTCCATCTTCATGGCTTCCACGGAGAGGAGGACCTGGCCCGCTTCCACGGTGTCGCCGTTGCTGACGGCTACGGACACCACCGTGCCGGGCATGGGCGAGCGGACCTCGGGGTCCGCGGTGCCTTCCTCGCGCTCGATGGCGGCGAGCACCCGGACGAGCCGTGACTCCCGTGTCAGCACCTCCAGCCGGCAGGACCAGCCTGCGTTGCCGAGGAACAGTTCCGTGGGGCCGCTCGAGGCCGGGTTACTCGGGCCCGGGATGCCGGGACCCCACGACACCGGGGCCAGCGAGTACTCCGTGGCTTCGCCGTCGAGGGTCACCTCCGCATGGTGGCGCCTGGAAAAACGCAACGAAGCCGTACGCCACGGGCCCTCGCCGACGCGGACCTGGACCGGGCCGCCGGCCGCTTGGCCTGTGACACTCACTGTTGCTATACCGCCGTCGTGCGTTCCCAGGCTGATCCGCCGGGGCGCCGGCGAGCCGATCCGCCAGCCGTCGCTGGCCTGCCACGGACCGGGGGGCGTCCCCGCGCCGTCCTGTTCCCCGCTCACGATGGCGTACAAGGCTGCCGCGACCAGTTCGGCGTCGCCAATCCGCCGGAACGCGAAGTCCGGCATCCTGCGCTCGATCAGGCCGGTGTCGAGATGCCCGGCGCGGACGTCGTCGTCTTTGATCAGCAGCCGCAGGTACTCAACATTCGTGTCGATGCCAAGGGCTGTGTAGCCGGCGAGCGCCGCGTCCAGGGTGTCCAGGGCAACGGTGCGGTCCGGGCCCCACGCGATGACCTTGGAAATCATGGGATCGTAGCTGGACGAGATCTCCAGCCCCTCCAGCAGGGCTGAGTCCACCCGGATCATGCCGGCTCCGTGATCGGGCATTTCGTCCAGCAGGAGCACGGTCCCGGTGGAAGGCATGAAGTTCCGCTCCGGGATTTCCGCGTAGACGCGGGCTTCGACGGCGTGCCCGTTAAGCTCGACGTCGGCCTGGCGGACGGTCAGTTCCTCACCGGCGGCGATCCGCACCTGCCACTCGACCAGGTCGACGCCGGTGACCATTTCGGTGACCGGGTGCTCCACCTGGAGACGGGTATTCATCTCCATAAAGAAGAACTCGTCAGGGGCCTCGTCGGAGACCAGGAACTCGACAGTGCCCGCGCCGCTGTAGTGGACGCTCCGGGCCGCCTGGCAGGCGGCCTCGCCGATCCGCGCCCGGGTGGCGCCGCCGTCGTGCAATGACTCAAGCAACGGCGACGGCGCTTCCTCAATCACCTTCTGGTGGCGGCGCTGCAGCGAGCACTCCCGCTCCCCCAGATGGATCACGTTGCCGTGGTTGTCGGCCAGGATCTGGACTTCGATGTGTCGGGGCATGCGGACCAGCCGCTCCAGGAACAGCGTGTCGTCGCCGAAAGCGCTGGCGGCGACGCGGCGGCCGGTTGCCAGCGTGGCTTCGAGGTCCTCGTGGCGTTCCACGATGTGCATACCCTTACCGCCTCCGCCGGCGGAGGGTTTGATGAGCAGTGGGAATCCGACGGCGTCCGCGGCCTCGATCAGCTGCACGTCAGTCATGCCCGGTTCGGCGATGCCCGGCACCACCGGCACTCCGAAGCCGGCCACGTGGTTCTTGGAGCGGATCTTGTCACCCATGACGTTCAGGGACTCCACGCCGGGGCCGATGAACGTGATCCCGGCCGCTTCGAGGGCGCGGGCAAAATCGACGTTCTCGCTGAGGAAGCCGTAGCCGGGGTGCACGGCCTCCGCGCCGGTCTCGCGGCAGGCCTGGATGATCGCCTCGATCTTCAGGTAGCTCTCTGCAGCAGCGGCAGGGCCGATCCGCACGGCAGTGTCAGCCTCGCGTACGTGCCGGGCCCCGGCGTCGGCGTCGCTGTAGACGGCTACGGAACGGATGCCCAAGGCACGCAGGGTGCGGATGACGCGGCAGGCGATCTCCCCACGGTTGGCGACAAGCACGGTGTTGAACAGCGGCTGCTGCCGGGTTGCGGAAGGAACGGCGGGCGAGGAAAGGGTCATGGCTGGCTCACATCCGGAAAAGGCCGAAGGAGGTCTCCGGCAGCGGGGTGCGGGAGACGACGTCGAGCGCCAGTCCCAGGACGGTGCGGGTGTCCGCGGGGTCGATCACGCCGTCGTCCCAGAGGCGGGCGGTGGAGTAGTACGGGCTGCCCTGGTCCTCGTACTGCTGTTTGATCGGGGCCTTGAAGGCTTCCTCGTCCTCGGCGGACCATTCCTCGCCGGCCGCTTCGTACTGGTCACGCTTGACGGTGGCAAGCACGCCGGACGCCTGGTTCCCGCCCATAACGGAGATGCGGGACGCCGGCCACATCCAGAGGAAGCGCGGCGAGTAGGCCCGCCCGCACATGGAGTAGTTGCCCGCCCCGAAGGACCCGCCGATCACCACTGTCAGCTTGGGCACCCGGGCGGTGGCGACGGCGGTGACCATCTTGGCGCCGTTCTTGGCAATGCCGCCCTGCTCGGAATCCCTGCCCACCATGAACCCGGAAATGTTCTGCAGGAAGACCAGCGGAATTCCGCGCTGGTCGGAGAGCTCGATGAAGTGTGCGCCCTTGAGCGAGGACTCGCTGAAGAGCACGCCGTTGTTGGCCACGATCCCCACCGGGTGCCCGTGCAGCCTGGCGAACCCCGTGACCAGTGTGGTGCCGTACTCCTTCTTGAACTCGTGAAACCTGCTGCCGTCCACCAGCCTGGCAATGACCTCGTGCACGTCGTACTGCGCGTTGACGTCCGTAGGCACTGCCCCATACAGCTCGGCGGGGTCCGCAACAGGCTCGACGGCGGTGTCCACATCCCACGCGGGGGCGGCCGGCTTCGGCAAGGTGGCCACGATGTCGCGGACGATCTGCAGCGCGTGTTCGTCGTTCTCAGCCAGATGGTCCGTGACCCCGGAAATCCTCGAGTGCACGTCACCGCCGCCCAGCTCCTCCGCTGTGACGATTTCACCAATGGCCGCCTTCACCAGCGGCGGACCGCCCAGGAAGATGGTGCCCTGGTTCCGGACGATCACCGTCTCATCGCTCATAGCGGGCACGTACGCGCCGCCGGCCGTGCAGGAACCCATCACCGAAGCGATCTGAGGGATCTTCGCGGCAGACATCTTCGCCTGGTTGAAGAAGATCCGGCCGAAATGCTCCTTATCCGGGAACACCTCGTCCTGCTTCGGAAGGAAGGCCCCGCCGGAGTCAACCAGGTAGATGCACGGCAGCCGGTTTTCGAGGGCGATTTCCTGGGCGCGGAGGTGCTTCTTCACCGTCATCGGATAGTACGTGCCGCCCTTGACGGTGGCGTCGTTGGAGATCACCAGGACCTGGCGTCCGTGAACAAGGCCGATTCCGGCAATCACCCCGGCACCGGGCGACTCGTTGTTGTACATACCGTTAGCCGCCAGCGGCGCGATCTCCAGGAACGGGCTGCCATCATCCAGCAGCCGGTCGATGCGTTCGCGCGGAAGCAGCTTGCCGCGGCCCACATGGCGCTCCCGCGACTTCTCCGGACCGCCCAGGGCGGCCCCGGCCAGCTTGGTCCGGAGCTCTGCGGCTAGCGCGAGCTGCGCAGCGTTGTTTGCAGCAAACACGTCACTTGCGGCATCAAGCCGGCTGGCGAGGGTCTCCATCGACGGCGTCCGTTCATCATCTTTTGAAAGCCACCAAGGCTCCGGCGAGAGCTGCACAAGCAAGCTCGGTTAATCCTTTATAACTGGAATTCAGGTTAGTCTTTATTAACTGTGATGTCCAACACAACAGGACATTGCTAGAATTTGCTGGTCCTAGGAGGAAAAGCGTGCCCACCACCCGACCGGTTAAGCCGTCCACACCGGCACTGGCAGCCCAGCCTGGTTCAGCGACACCTCCCGATTCAGCAACGCGGGCCGCGTCGGCAACGCAGTCCGTTGCCGGAACGCCCGGGAGTCAGGCAGCACAAACAGCTCCCGGAACACCCCGCAGCCAGGCGAAAGAGAACCGCCGCCAGGCGCTGCTTGCCGCCGCCGCGGCGCTCTTCGCCCTGCACGGGTTCAACCGGGTATCGCTGGAAGACCTGGGCGCCGCAGCCGGCGTCAGCGGCCCGGCCGTCTATCGCCACTTCCAGGGCAAGCAGGCGGTGTTGGGAGATTTGCTGCTGACCGTCAGCCGCGAGCTGCTCGAGGGCGGCCGGCGCGTCGTCGCCGAGACCACGGACCCCCTCGCAGCGCTCCGCAGGCTGGTGGGGTTCCAGGTGGAGTTTGCGCTGGGCAAGCCCGACGTGATCCGTGTGCAGGACCGGGATTTCAGCAACCTCAGCCAGAAGGACCAGTCCGAAGTGCGGGCACTGCAGCGGAACTACGTGGAGATTTGGGTGGAGGTCCTGGCGATGCTGCATCCGGCCACCGACGCCGTCGAGCTGCGGATGCGCGCCCACGCCACGTTCGGCCTGATCAACTCCACGCCGCACTCGGTGCGAAACCACGGACGCAAGATCACGCCCAAAACGGCCCGGCCACTTCTCGAGAGCATGGCGCTTGCGGCACTCACGGTGGACGTTCCCCAGGTTTCCTGACCACGGGAGCGGTCCGTCACGGGTTTCTGGACACAAGAGCTGCCCTGGCCCGCACAACCGGTGCTGGGCAGCACCTGTTATGCGGGCAAGGTCAGCTCGTGCGAACCACGACGTTGCGCAGGCCCAGAGTTGGGCAGGCCCAGACCGGTCAAGCGGGCTGGGGTCCGGCAGGCTTGCCGCCCCCTAGACCATCGTGAGCACCATGCCGGGTTCAGCCAGGATGGCGCCAACATCGGCGAGGAACCGCGAGCCCTGCTCCCCGTCCACGAGTCGATGGTCAAAGGACAGGCTCAGCGTCATGACCTGGCGCAGGGCCACTTCATCCTGGAACTCCCACGGCATTTTCCGCACGGCCCCCATGGCCAGGATGGCTGCCTCGCCGGGATTCAGGATGGGCGTGCCCGCATCGATGCCGAAGACCCCGATGTTCGTGATGGAGATAGTGCCGCCGGACAGGTCTGCCGGGGCATTCTTGCCGGCCCGCGCCGTCTCGGTCAACCCGGTGAGGGCTTCGGAGAGTTCCAGCAGCGACAGGGTGTCCGCGTCCTTGATGTTCGGCACGGTGAGCCCGCGGGGAGTCGCGGCGGCGATGCCCAGGTTCACGTAGTTGAACTGCACGATCTCCTGGCTTGCCTCCTCCCACCGCGAGTTAAGCGACGGATTCCGCCGCAGCGCGATCAGCACAGCCTTGGCCACCAGCGTCAGCGGCGTGAGCTTATAGCCGGAAAAGGCCCGGCTCGCCTTCAGCTTGGCCAGCAGGTCCATGGTGGGCGTGACATCCACCGTGAGGAATTCCGTCGCATGGGGAGCCGTGAACGCACTCGCCACCATCGCGGCCGCCGTGAACTTGCGGACTCCCCTGATGGGAGTGCGGATTTCCCGGCCGCCCGGTGCTCCAAGCCCCGCGGGGGAAATCGAATCCGATACGGCGGAAAGGTGGCGCACCGGCGCCGACAGTTCCCCGCCGCCGACAAAATTCTGGACATCCTTCCGCGTGATCAGTCCGCCGGCTCCGGTGCCCGCGACCGCGGCCAGCTCGACGCCGAGGTCTTTGGCCAGTTTCCGGACGGGCGGGGTGGAGCGTGGGCGCTCCGCGGTGTCGGCGGGCAGGGTTTCGACGGGCCGTGTTTCGACCGGCTCGGTTTCGACAGGCTCAACCACCGGCGTTTCGGTCCTAACCGGCTCAACCACCGGGGTTGTGAAGTTGCGGGCCTGGCGGGCGGGACGGCCGGAGCTTTCGACGACGGCGCCGTAGCCCACCAGGTTCGGCTCGCGTTTCGCGGCGCCCGCCACAGCAGTGGCCGCCCCGGCGGGCGTAGCCCCGGAAGGTGAGGCGCCGCCGTCGTCCGCTACCTCGAAGGAGACAATCGGCTTCCCGACCTCCACGATGGTTCCGGGCTCTTCATGGAGGGCAGTGATCACGCCCGCGAAGGGTGACGGCAGCTCCACCACGGCCTTTGCGGTTTCCACCTCGGCGATGACCTGGTTCAGCGTCACGGTGTCCCCCACTGCCACCTTCCAGCTGAGGATTTCGGATTCCGTGAGGCCTTCGCCGAGGTCCGGGAGCCTGAATTCCTTGATCATGGTGGCGCTCATCCTTCCAGCCCGCTGAGGGAGTTCGGGCGTCCGAGGGCGCGGTCCACGCCGTCGAGGATCCGGTCCAGGCCGGGCAGATGGTGCATTTCGAGCTTCGAGAACGGGTAGGGAATATCGAACCCGGTGATGCGGACGGGGGCGGCTTCGAGGTGGTAGAAGCAGCGCTCCGTGATGCTGGCTGCCACTTCGGCGCCCAGGCCACCGGACTGGCCGGCTTCATGGGTGACCACGAGCCTGCCCGTTTTCCGGACGGAAGCTTCAACGGTGGCGTAGTCCACCGGTGCCAGCGAGCGCAGGTCGATGACCTCGATGGAGATGCCTTCGTCGGCGGCGGCGGTGGCTGCGTCCCGGGCCGTCTTCACCAACGGCCCGTAGGCCACCAGCGTCACGTCCGTGCCCTCCGTGACAACGCGGGCGGTGTCCATCGGCAGCGCGGTGCGGGGATCGATGCCCTCGTCCACTTCACCCTTGTCGTGGTAGCGGCGCTTGGGTTCGAAGTACAGCACGGGGTCATCGGACAGGATGGCCTGCTGGATCACGGTGTGGGCGTCCTGCGGGTTGGAGACGCTGACCACGCGAAGACCCGAGGTATGCGTGAAATACGCCTCGGGCGATTCGGAGTGGTGCTCGGGCGAGCCGATGCCGCCGCCGAACGGGACGCGGATGGTGATGGGCATCTTTACGGCCCCCTGTGTGCGGTAGTGCAGCTTCGCCACCTGGCTCACGATCTGGTCGAAAGCAGGGTAGATGAAGCCGTCGAACTGGATCTCCACCACTGGGCGGTAACCGCGGTACGCGAGGCCGACGGCGGTGCCCATGATGGCCGACTCGGCCAGCGGTGTGTCCACCACGCGGTGGGTGCCGAAGTCTTTCTGGAGGCCGTCGGTCACCCGGAAAACACCACCGAGGGTGCCGATGTCCTCGCCCATGAGGATGACTTTTGGATCATTTTCGAGGGATTTGCGCAGGCCGGAATTGATGGCGCGGGCAAAGGTCATCTGGGTCATCAGCGTGCACCTTCTTCTGAGGTGGCTCCCGCGGGATCGCCGAAGGAAGCCAGGTAACGGGCGTAGTGGTCCTGCTGCCGGTCCAGCCACGAGTTGGGCGCGCTGTACACGTGCTTGAAGATGTCCATCGGCTCCGGATCCGGCATGCCGATGCAGCCCGAACGGATGTCGCGGGCAACGGCTTCGGCTTTGTCGTGAACGTGCTGCTGGACCTGGTCCGTGAGGATGCCCTTGCGTTCCAGCAGGGCCTTGACCCGCTGGATGGGGTCCTTCGCGGCCCAGTCCTCCAGTTCGTTGGCGTCACGGTAGCGGGTGGGATCGTCAGCGGTGGTGTGCGGTCCCATGCGGTAGGTGACCGCTTCGATGAATGTGGGTCCGCCCCCATGCCGGGCACGGTCCAAGGCCACGCGGGTGGCTGCCATAACGGCCAGCACGTCGTTGCCGTCCACCCTGAGGCTCGGAATGCCGAATCCAGTGGCCCGGTCCGCGATCTGGATGTGGGACTGCAACCGGACGGGCTCTGAAATGGCCCAGTGGTTGTTCGAGCAGAAGAAGACCACCGGCGCCTGGAAGCTGGCGGCAAAGACCATGGCCTCGTTGACGTCGCCTTCGCTGGTGGCCCCGTCGCCGAAGTACGTCACCGCCACCGAGTCCGCGCCGTCGTTCTGGATGCCCATGGCGTAACCGGTGGCGTGGAGCGTCTGCGCGCCGATGATGATCTGCGGGGTGGCCATATTCACGGTGTACGGATCCCACCCTGAGGAGGCAGTGCCTCGCCACACCCGCGTGATGTCTGTCAGGTCCACGCCGCGGCAGTACGCCACACCGTTTTCCCGGTAGCTGGAGAAGACGAAGTCGTCCTCGCGCAGGGCCCTTCCGGAACCTACTTGTGCTGCCTCCTGCCCCAGCAAAGGGGGCCAGAGGCCGAGCTCGCCCTGGCGCTGAAGGGCGGTGGCCTCGACATCGATGCGCCGGATGACCGTCAGATCCTCGTAGAGGGAGCACAGCTGCTCATCTCCGATGTCCTTCACCCAGGGATCGAACTCCGGGTGGCTGATCCGCTCCCCTGCCGGGGTAATCAGCTGGATCAGGTTCCTGTCTGTAGACACGATGGCACGCAACCTTCTCACGTCGTTTGACCGGAGCCTGGGGACTTGTGGTCCCGCCCGCTGCCGGCCGCCCGGGCGCCGTTGCCCCGGATATTTGTGACCCTACTCACAATGCTCAATGGGTACAACCACCGCGGCGAATACTGCGCATAATGCCCTGTTTGCACCGTCCCTACCGTGCTAACGTTGCGCATTATGCAAGCTTTGGATGGCACAGATACGCGTCTGCTCTCGGCCCTGGCCCGCGACCCCCGGCGGACGGTGGTGGCGTTGGCCCAGAAGCTGGGGCTGTCCCGGAATACCGTGCAGGCGCGCATGGCCCAGCTGGAGAAAAAGCACGTCTTCCTGTCCTTTGAACGGCGGATCAACCCGGTGTCGCTGGGCTATCCGCTCATGGCGTTCATTTCCGTCCATGTCCAGCAGCAGAAACTGGGACAGCTGGCCCATGACCTCGCCGGCATCCCGGAAATCCTGGAAGGTTACGGCCTCACCGGCTCCGCTGACCTCCTGCTCCGGGTAGTTGCCCTGGACGCCGAGGACCTCTTCCGGATCAACGGCAAAATCCTGGCGTGCGATGGAGTGGACCGGACGGACACCGCACTGGCTATGGGTGAACTCATCCCCTTCCGCATCCAGCCCCTGCTCGAGCGGGGTTCCGGAGACGCGTAGGGCTCCGCAACCGTTGTTACTGCCCCGATACCCAGCCCCGGCGGGCTGGGTTATAGGCTGTTCCAAGGTGAATCCATGGGTGCCGTTCAGCGGGTCCCAACAATAAGGCAGTGCCAGTGCGTTGCCGGAAAGGCTCCATCGTGAGCAATCCTCAGGAACCGTACCAGCCGGGCCAGCCGGCGGCCTGGCCCGCACAACCGGCAGGGCAGCCCGGCAACCCCGGGCAGCATGCCGCGCCCCCGCTGCCGGGCAACCCGCCGCAGTACGGTGCACCGGGGCAATACGGTGCGCCGTCCCAGTTCGGGCCACCCGCGCAGCACGGCGGACCCGGTCAATACTCGTCAGAGGGGCCGTTCGGCCTGCCCGGACAGGAACCCCCGGCGCGAGGCCGCCAGAAGCTGTGGACCATCCTCGGCGTTGTGGGCGGAGTCCTGCTGCTGGCGGTCGTCGGCGTCCTCATCCTGGTCAACATTGTCAATGGAGCCACCAACCATGCCCGGGGACTGGCTGACAGCTTCACGAAGCTCGTGATTGCCGGCGACAGTTCCAAAGCCTACGACGACTACCTCGACCCAGCCCTCCATGAGCAGCTGACCAAGGAAGACTTCATCGCCGGCATCAAAACGCTGAAGATGGATGACACCTGCAAGCCCGCCTACAACGAGGTGAAGGCCAGTACCGAGAACGGCACCAAGGCGGCCGACGTGGCCGGCCTCATCACCTGCGACGGCGGCAAGAAGATCGACCTCGTCTACCGCTTCGAAGGAACCGACGAGCTGAAAATGATCAACATCAAGCTCAAGCCGCAGGCGTAGCGGCGGGGAACAGCCCCGGTCAGATGCTTCTCTGCGTACTGATCCATTTGCGTTCCGAGGAAAACCCGACGCGGCCGCGCGGCCGCCAGGCACACAGCGGCTCAGGGCCGGCTTCCGTCCCGGGGTCCGGGCGCGGGACCAGCCCAGACCGGGCAGGACATGATCATTCAAATAGACGTAACGTGTGGTCAGGAGCGTGTTGAGGTTCGGCTTTAACGCACGGGTTGATAGCCCTCCGCGTCCGACTTACAGCACCCACGCGGCGAGCATGTTCGGACGCAATCATCAGTGAGGCCGCCACCCGCTGCACCGAAGTTCGGACGGTCATCACAGACCGGTTGTGCCGCCAAAGTGGCTGCACAGACCATTGCCTGCGAGTTGTGGGGCAGGCATTTTCGACGATGCTCCAGACGAAAACTCAAGACAAATGCCTGAGTTCTGCCCGCCAAGGAACGCTAGGCGGCCGTAGGCCGCTTCCAGACGGAGTTCATCCGTAAAGTCTTCCGATACGTCACCACGCCGTAGAGCAGCCACAGGCCCATAACGGCGATCTCGATTCCTGTGTAGAGGACTGACCCGTCCAGGGCGCTGTAAACCGCTTCGTAGGCGGGGTGACCAAAGATGACGTCCCGGAGATGAGCCAACCGCCAAGCACCACAACCGTGCTGATGTCCCGGACCACCAGAGGTAACAACATCGCCAGAATAAGGGCTGTGGGGAGTCAGAAAGTCCAGTGAGCGATACGTCGTCTGCGACCTGCCTGGTTGCCGGTTGCGGCGTCGATGTCTACGGTGGCCTCTGTGGACATTCTTGCTCCCCCAAGTGATGTTGGCGCTACGCGCCTGCCTACTGTCGGCAAATCCTTGCAGATTCAGCACTCCCACGCGTTCTCACAGGCACTTTTGGTGATCGTCCCGGCGGGTCACCGTCACGCGAAAGCGGCATCGCGCCGGCGTCGGCGTCCTTGGCGGTATTGGCGGCCTTGGGGCGGACGTGCCGGCGGATGTCCAGCAGGAAAGCTTCCCCTGTCGGGAGGCCTCCGGCCGTGGTGACTTTTTACGGTGTCCTCAACTATCTGGACAGCACAGCCGTAGCCGCGTTTCACAAGGGCGTGAAGGTCCTCCCTGAACCCGGGGAACGCCGTTGTCTCACCGCTGCGGCAACCACAATAAGCACGGCGGCGGCGCCTAAGCCCAGCCTGGCCACCAGCTGGCCGGGTGGTTCGGCACCGGTGAAGTACATCATTGTCAGCACGGGGGCGATGGCGGTGAACTCGTAGCGCCGGCTGAGCACCACGAACGGCAGAAGCAGCAGGGCGTACCAGGGGTAGCTGGGCGAGGCGAGCAGCAGCGTCCCTCCGATCATAAAAACCTGCCCGTCCCAAGGGCGGGCGGCGTCGGTGGTCCGCCAGACATAAATGGCCAGACCTAGCAGCAGCAGCAGTGCCGCCGGCGCCGCCCAGCTGGCCGGGAGCACCAGCTTTAAAAGTGTGAAGCGGGGGCTGTCCTGCCCGTCGTACCCCTCCGAGTGAAGGTATTCGGGCAGGTAGCCGAGCACTGTCCAGCCGCTGGCGAGGACATACGGGACGTATGCCACGGCGAAGGTGGCCGCGGCCGCGGCGACAAAGCGGACCGGCTGGCGGTAGAGCAGTGCCGGGGCGCTGATGGCGGGAATAAGCTTGGTGGCCACCGCCGCCCCGAAGGCCATTCCGGAACGCAGCGTGCGCTGGCCCACCAGCAGCAGCGCAGCGGCCAGCGTCAGCGCCGCGCCGAGGGTGTCCACATGGGCGCCGTTGATGGCTTCAAAGGCCACCAGCGGGGACCACCCCCACCACACTGCCTGGTGTGCCGGGCGACCGGTCCGGCGCAGGAACGCCAGCAGCAGCACCGTCACGGCAAGGCTCAGCAGCAGCCCGGCCAGCTGGAAGGCAATGAACCCCACCTCGGCACCGGGGATGAGCCGGACGGCGAGGAAATACAGCTCCGCCACGGCCGGATAGACGGTGGGCACGGCGGGCCGGTTGATGGCAGTGCACAGAGTGCCGCCGCCGGGAAGGTTT
Source organism: Pseudarthrobacter sp. RHLT3-21 (assembly GCF_059383495.1). Taxonomy (NCBI): domain Bacteria; kingdom Bacillati; phylum Actinomycetota; class Actinomycetes; order Micrococcales; family Micrococcaceae; genus Pseudarthrobacter; species Pseudarthrobacter sp. RHLT3-21. The sequence goes on along the minus strand of NZ_JBWZCI010000020.1, from coordinate 62,649 downwards.
GTGGTGGTCTCCGTGCCGGTGGGAAAGGGGTTGGTGTGGCAGGTTCCGTCCCGTCCGGCGTCCTGGAACAGCCAGGCCGGGCGCAGCGGCTCCAATGCTTCATCGGCCGGCACATATCGGTAGGGGGAAGTTCCCGCCTTCTGGACGATGCCGTCCCAGGCGTAGCGGGCGGAGTCATTGCTCGTGGCGGGCGGGGCAAAAATCGCCGCGGTACCCAGCAGCACGGAGCCCAGCAGCACGACGGCGGCCGCATGCCGGGCGGGGATCCGGCGTGCCATCAGGGCGGCCGGGAGAAAGAGTACCCAGGCAGCCAGCGTGCCAAGGGGGGACACCCACTCCGCGGTCGGGTCGGTGGTGACAGTCCACCAGACGGCACCGGCCAGCAATGCCACCAGCGCCAGCGCCGCCACTGTGGCGCCAGCGCGCGGCGGACCGATTGTCGCCGGACTGTCCCCCGCCTGCCCGGGCGCCTGGCGACCATGTGCACGGCGGGGTATTGGTTCGCTCACCCCTTGATCCTGCACCACGTGAACGCCGGTGGACCAGGGAAGCAAGGGACTGTTCGCCTTTCGTAAGATATGGCGCGGGACTGGGTGCGGGCCGCAGTGGTTTGATCTGGGTATGGACAGATTGACCACTCTCCTCCAGCAGCGGATGGATTCGGTGAACGGACGGTTTTCGTCCGGCTTGCGGAGCAAACGGCTGACGGTGGTGCTGGGCCGCTGGCTCGGCATGGCGTTCACGGTCTGCTTCGTGACGGGGCTCTTCAGCCACCTCCTGCAGGATCCGCGCGGTTGGATGTTTTTCCCGACCCGTCCGGTGTGGCTGTATGCGGCCACGCAGGGCATCCACGTCACCACCGGGATGGCTTCCATCCCGCTGCTGGCGGCCAAGCTTTGGTCCGTGTTCCCTGAATTGTTGCGCTGGCCGCCGCTGAAATCTGTGGTGCACGGCCTGGAGCGGGCCTCGATTGCCCTCTTTGTGTCCGCCTCGCTGGTGGAGGTCACCATCGGATTGCTCAACACCTTCCAGTGGTACCCCTGGCCGTTCTCCTTCAAGGATGTCCACTATTGGCTGGGCTGGGTGATCATTGGGTCGCTGGCGTTGCACATTGCGGTCAAGTTGCCGCTCATCCTCGCGCACTGGAGCCGTCGATCGGATGCAGGCGCCGAAGCGGCCCCGGACCGCGAAACGGTTCCCGTTCGCATGCCTGCCACCGGGCCCGGGTGGAGCCGCAGGGGGTTCCTGGCGGCGATCACCGCCGGCACCGCCGTCGTCGTTCTGACGACGGCGGGCCAGTCCTTCGCTTGGCTGGCGGGCCTGAACCTCTTCGCGCCGCGCCAAATGGATACAGGTCCGCACGGGCTGCCGATCAACAGAACCGCGGCCCAGGCCGGTGTCGAGGGTGCTGCGCTGGACGCCGACTGGGTGCTGACCGTGTCCTCGGGATCGGTGCAGAAGACGTTGACACTGGCCCAGCTGGCCGCTCTGCCCCAGCACAGCTACGGACTGCCCATCGCCTGCGTGGAGGGTTGGAGCCAGGGCGCCCAATGGCGCGGTGTCCGGATCCGGGACCTGATGGCCCTGGTGGGCGCGCCGGTGGACGCCGGACTGCAGATTTCCAGCATGGAGAAGGGCGGAGTCTATGGGCGCTCCTTTATGCCCGCCGCGTACAGCCAGGACGAGAAGACATTGCTGGCGCTCGAACTCAACGGCGCGCAGCTGGACCTTGACCACGGCTATCCCGCACGGATCATCGCCCCCGGCCGCCCGGGGGTACTGCAGACCAAATGGGTGCAGAAAATGGAGGTGATCTGATGCGGCTGCCACTGTTGGGTCCCCCGGCGACGGTGGAGCGCACAACGACTTGGTGGGTGCGGGCAGCTCTGGGCGCCCTGGGCGTGGCCGGCCTCGGCTACGCCCTTTTCGGGTTCCTGACCAATGTGCCCCCTGCCCAGCTGGTCGGCGTGGCAGCCTGGCTTGCCGTGGCGTTGTTGGTGCACGACGGCCTGCTGGTCCCGTTGACAACGTTGGCTGGCGGAGGATTGTCGCGGCTGACGTATGGGCTGGGCCCCGTCCAGCAGGGAATAGTGCGCGGGGCCCTGTTGGTGGGGGCGGTGGTGACCTTGCTGGCAGCCCCGCTGATTCGCGCCCAGCAGGTGCTCCAGCCAAGCGGCCCGGGAAGCGGAGCCAACGATACAGTCCTGCGGGGAGACTATGTGCAGGCCTTGGGCATCTTCTGGCTGGTTTTGGTGGTGGCCGCTGCGGGCGTCATGACCGCCATCGGACTTTACACCCGACGTTCCAGCGTCAGAAAGACCCGGCCCTGAACAGTCCGGGTGGCGACGGAGGCCAACCCCGCCCGGGCCGCATGGGCGGCCAGCGCTTTCGCACCGGCACGGGCCCAGGGAAAGGCAGCGCTGGCCCGTCCGGCCGAATCCTCCAGCACGGCCAGGTAGGCCACGTCGAGTGAATCGGAGGTTTCGGCCTCTGCCAGCGCCTCCCCGCCCGGTGCCAGCAGTGAGGCAATACGCTCCAGCAGCACCCGTATGTTCCCGCCGATGCCGATGTTGCCGTCGAGCAGCAGGGCCGAACCCCAAGCTCCCTCGTGCGGGACCGGGTCAAAGACGGAGCCATGGATCGCGGCGGCCCCGAGGCTGGTGGCCAGCAGAACCGCGGGGGCGCTCGTGTCAACGCCCATGGCCATCAAGCCCAGTTCCCGTGCAGCGGCCAGCATCCGGCCTGGGCCGCAGCCCACATCGAGAACCGGCCCGCGGAGTGTGCGCAGCAGCTCCCGTTCGCAGGCGGTGGCCGGGGCGGACCAGCCGAGCATGCTGAAGTGGACCGGCCCGATGGGTTCCGGCCCGGCGGATTCCGGCCGGTCCGATTCCGGGCGGAGGGTCAGGAGCCCCAGGCCGACGGACAGGCTGCCAGCGTAGGGCTCGTGTCCTCCTTGGCCAAAGAAGGCAACCGGGATGGGGCCGCCTGCAGGTGCGCCGCCCGTCCAGATCCCGGTATCGGTGGCAGCTGTTGGTGTGCTCATCACCGGGCCGGCCCTCCGATTGGTGCGTCGGCCGCCGCCAGGACCGGCACCCTCGCCGCCGGCAGCCCCAGGGCCAGACGGTCAACCCCGCGGGCAAACGGGGTGCCGGGGCAATCTCGGGCGGCGGCCAGGGCATCGGCGAAGTGATCCACGTCCGTCAGCAGGGGCAGCAACCCCACGGCCAGGCCGGCGCCGGCCAGCCGGGCCAACTGCTGTGCCCCGGTCCGCGGGGTGGACATTTCCACGCCCCGGACCAGGCCGCCGTCGGGTCGGTGCAGGCCCAGGGCCCAAAAGCCGCCGTCCGATGCCGGGCCGATCCAGGCGTCGTGGCGGGGCGTCGTGGCGGACCAGTCCGCCACCAGCCCGGCGAGTAGTGCAGGGGAAAGTTGGGGCGTATCCATGCCCAGAATCAGCAGCGGGCCGGTGACCAGCGAACAGATGGCCGCCAGCCGTTCGTCCAGCCGGCCGGCGCTCTGGGCAACCACTTCAAAACCCCCGGCGTCCCTGCGGAGCGGCGTCCCGTCAAAAACCAGCAACCGTCTGGCCGCGGGAAAGGACCGCACCATCTCCAGCGTCTGGCTGAGGCTGGTTTGGGCCAGCGCTGCGGCCTGCGTTGGCGTGAGCGGAGGGGCGAGGCGCGTTTTGGCCTTGCCTGGGACGCACTCTTTGGCGATGACCGCGATGGTGAGGTTCATGGCCTGGCTGCCCGGGCTTCGGCTGGAGATCCGCCCGCCGGTGTTCTGTCCATAGCCCGTCCGCCGGCGCCCGTCCCTGGCGCCCACCGCGAGGCGGCGTCCAGCTGCGCCCTCATGTCCTTGAGTGCTGTCAGGGTTCCACGCGCCGTGCCTGTCACCTTGGACTTGCCCAGGCGCGGCGCATAGGCGACCGGGATCTCGGCCACACGCCAGCCGTCGTGGTGGGCTTTGAGGAACATTTCCAGCGGATAGCCGCTGCGCCGGTCGGTGAGGTCGAGTCCCAGCAACGCGGTGCGCCGGGCCAGGCGAAGCGGGCCCAGGTCAGTGACGGGGATTCCCGTCAGCCGGCGCAGCCGCCGGCTCAGGACGATGTTGGCCAGCCGTGCATGGATCGGCCAGGCGCCGTGGGCCGGCCGCCGGGCACCCAGGACCAGATCGGCCCGCCCGGTGCGCACCAGCTCCAGCATCGGGGCGAGCTGAGCAGGGTCCAGCGAACCATCGCAATCGCAGAAGGCCACAAACTCCGCCGTGGCAGCCACCAGGCCCGCGTGGGCTGCCGCGCCAAAGCCGCGCCTCGGTTCATGAACGACGGCGGCCCCCAGACTGGCGGCCAGCGTGCCGGAACCATCCGTGGACCCGTTGTCCACCACTATGGCGCGGTATCCGGGCGGCAGGGCCCCCAGCACTTGGGGAAGGGCCGAACGCTCATTAAGGCAGGGCAGCACAACATCCACCACCACGGCGGGCGCACCCCCGGCGTCGTCCGATGCGCCGCGGCCGCTGGCCGCGCCGGTTCCATCGTTCGGGGTGCTCTGCTGTTTCTCCATTCTTCTACCGTAGAATCCGCGGGCCCGGCGCGGCAGGCGGCAATTCTTACGGAACCGGGACGCTTGCCTTCCGGCCGCCCCGAACACACCCACAGCGGCGGGCACGAACCTATGCTGGGTACGTGAACACTGTCCAGCCCGACGCTGACGCCGTGGACGTTGGCAACCGGCGCATCCTGCTCGTTGAAGACGAGGCCACGATCGCCCAGGTGGTGCACGACTATCTGGTGCTGGCCGGTTTCCAGGTGGATATGGCAGGCGATGGATTCAGTGCCCTGCACCTGGCCCGGACGCACAACCCGGACCTGATCATCCTGGACCGCATGCTGCCCGGTCTGGACGGGGTGGAGGTGTGCCGGCGGATCCGACTCACCCAGTCCATGCCCATCATCATGCTCACCGCTCTTGGCACCGAGGACGACCGCATCCTGGGCCTGGAAATGGGTGCCGACGACTACGTCACCAAGCCCTTCTCACCCCGTGAGCTGGTACTGCGGGTGAAGTCCGTGCTTCGCCGCAGCATCAAGGAATTCACCCCGGAGCCGCCCGTGGAGCTGGCCGGCTTTGTCCTCAACCCGGCCTCGCGCATCGTCAGGTACCGCAATGAGAACCTCACCCTGACGGCAAGGGAATTCGATCTCCTGGCGTTCTTTCTGCGCCGCCCCAACCAGGTCTTCAGCCGCGACGTCCTCATCAAGGCCGTCTGGGGCTGGGACTTTGGCGATCTCTCCACCGTCACCGTGCACGTCCGCCGGCTGCGCGAAAAAATCGAGGCCAACCCCACCACACCCGTACTGTTGAAGACGGTGTGGGGCGTGGGCTATCGGTTTGACGACGGCGCGGAGGCGGCCAGCCATGACTAGCGGCGATCTGTTCACCATTGTCGCCGTCGTCCTGTCATGGGCATTGGCCATCGGCGCTGTGACAGTGGTCCTGCAGCGGCTTCTCCGCGGGACCTCGATTGTGGTGCAGATCCTGCTCGTGGTCCTGGCCACCGTTGCCATCCTGGTGGCAGGGATGGTGAGCGCCCTCAACGCCATGTTCATCACTGAGGCGGATCTGCAGGTGATGTGGGTCATCCTGGCCATTGCCTCGGCCGTTGCCACCGCCGTCGCCGTGCTACTGGGGGCAGGGCTGGCCAGGAATACCAACCGCCTGGCCGGGGACGCGGCCAGAATCGGCCGCGGAGAGCCCGTGGCGCCGCAACGGAAGATGACCTCCGAGCTGTCCGCGCTGGCCGCCGAACTGGCAGCCACCAGCCACAAACTCGAAGAATCCAAGCAGCGGGAGCTGGCGGTGGAGGCCGCGCGGCGCGAACTGGTGTCCTGGGTTTCCCATGACCTGCGCACCCCGCTGGCCAGCATCCGTGCCATGGCCGAGGCGTTGGAGGATGGCGTTGCCGAGGATGCGTCCGGCTACCACCAGAGAATCATTGGCCAGGCCGACCAGATGGCCACACTGGTCAATGACCTGCTCGAGCTCTCCAAAATCCAGGCCGGAACCCTGGTCCTGGACTACCAGCAATTGGACCTGTACGACGTCATCAGCGACGCAATAGCGGACCTCGCCCCTGTCGCGGCCAGCCGGGCCATTGCCATCAACGGCGACGCCGTCGCCCCCACCATGGTGGCCGCCGATGGGGCGTCATTGTCCCGGGCCATCCGCAACGTGCTCCTCAACGGCATTCTGTACAGCGCCCACGGCAGCACCGTGTCCATTGCCGTGACCTCCACGGCCGGCGAAGCGGTAGTGGAGGTACGCGACGGCTGCGGCGGGATCCCGGAGGAGGACCTGCCCCGGATGCTCACCGCCGGCTGCCAGAAGGACACCGGACGCACCAAATCGCGCTACAGCGGCGCGGGGGTTGGTCTGAGCATTGTCCACGGCATCGTGCAGGCCCACGGTGGCACCCTGGAAGTCGCCAACATGGACGGCGGGTGCCGGTTCCTGATGCGGATACCAGCCGGGCAGGAGAGCCAGGGACCGGCCACCTAGGTCCGGTCCCCGCGCAGCGGGGCGCTAGCGAACTCGCGCATGCCGTCCTCAAACCCATGCCGCGGAGCCCAGCCCAGTTCTGACTTGGCCCGTGCCGAACTGGCGGTGATGTGCCGGACATCGCCCAGCCGGAAGTCCCCCGTGATCACAGGGACCGGTCCGCCGCCAACAGCGCTCAGGACCGCCGCCATCTGTCCAATGGTGTGGACCTCCGAGGCGCCCACATTGTATGCCCGCATACTGCCCGGCGCCACGACCCCGCCCGCCGCCAACGCCTCAACAGCGCACAGGTTTGCCTCCGCCACATCCGCCACGTGGATGAAGCTGCGGCGCTGGCCGCCGTCCTCGAACACCCGCGGCGCCTCCCCACGGGCCAGGGCCGAGCGGAACAGGCTGGCTACGCCCGCATAGGGGGTGTCTTTGGGCATCCGGGGGCCATAGACGTTGTGGTACCTCAGGGCCGCAGCGGTGCCTCCGGTTGAACGGGCCCACGCCGACGCCAGGTTTTCCTGGGCCAGTTTGGAGGCAGCATAGACGTTCCGCGGGTCAAGCGCCGCGTCTTCGGTGACCAGTACCGGCAGCAGAAGCTCGCCGGTGACCGGATCCCGGGGATCAAAGATTCCGTGTTCCAGATCCTCCACCCGGCGCGGGCCGGGCCGCACCGGCCGGCCGGCGGAGTCTGTGTAGGCACCCTCGCCATAGACCACCATGGAGGAGGCCAACACCAGCTTGTCCGTGCCGGCCGAGGCCATGCCTGCCAGGAGCACGGCCGTGGCCAGGTCATTGTTGCGGATGTAGTCCGGTGCATCGGAGAAGTCCACGCCGAGGCCCACCTTGGCGCTCTGGTGGACCACGATGTCGATCCCCTCCAGCGCCGCAGCCACGGTGGATGCATCGCCAACGTCGCCCACCAGCAAGGGCGCGCCGGGATTTGCTGGCGGCCGGTCCGGATGCACCGCCGGATCCAGAGCATCCAAGATCCGGACCTCCCAGCCGCGGGCCAGGGCGGCATCGACGATGTGCCCGCCAATGAAACCGGCTCCGCCAGTGACCAGAATCCTCACGGGGCGTTCCGTCCGGCGTTGTGGACAGTGCCGGGTCGGGCTGGGCCGGCGGGGTCCATCACGGCGCCGCCCATCACAGTAGCCACGGCGTCGGCGGGTATGAGGGCCAGCGGCGGGAATCCGCCGTCGTGCGCCGGCTCCATCCCGGCCAGCGCCGCGGACACCCTCTGCACGGCGGCGGACAGCACGGCCAGCAGGCGCGGCTGCGCTGCCGCCAGGCGGCCGAGTACCAGCTCCGCGGTCACGGGCTCGGAACCGTCGTGGCCGGTGTCGGCGTCCGTGATGAATGCCAGCGCGGCGAAGTGCATGTTCAGCTCCGCCGCGAGCACAGGCTCGGGGTATTGGGTCATGCTGACCACATGCGCTCCGGCCTGGATCAGGGCTGCGGACTCGGCCTTGGTGGAAAACCGTGGCCCGTTGATGACTGCCATGGTGGCTGCCGGTGCGAAATCTTCGCCCTGCAGCTCCAGGGCGGCGATGAGTGCCGCGCGCAGCGGGGCGCTGTAGGGCTCGGCGGCGGGCAGATGCTGCACTCCGGTAGCCAGCGAGCCATCGTAGAAGGTATCCGCCCGGCCCCAGGTTGTGTCCAGAAACTGGTCAGGTACGGCAAAGGTGCAGGTTCCGTGGCTGGGAACGAGTCCGCCCACGGCCGCGCAGGAGATGACAGCCTCCACGCCCATGCTCTTGAGGGCCCAGAGGTTGGCACGGTGGTTGATCTGTTGCGGGGCAATGCTGTGCCCTCGGCCGTGCCGGCTCAGGAACGCGACGACCGGACCGTCCGAGCCGCCTGTGCCGTCCGGTGCGGCCAGCCGGGCAATGGTGACGGGACTGGAGGGCGGGCCGAACGGCGTCGCGGCGTCCAGCGTCTCCAGCACGGCGGCGCCGGGCAGCCGGTACAGGCCGGTGCCGCCAATAATACCGATGCGGGCGAAGGGTTCCGAGGGGTAGGCCATGACCCCATCATGCCAACCAGCGCAGCCGCCGTCGCGGGTGGAATCCTTACATATTTCGAACGCAGTCGCAGGGATGGGCTTATCCCATGGCGTCCATGAAGCCTGTGACGTGTCATTTCACGGTGAGGGTGCCACGCATGTTGCCGTGGAAGTTGCAGTGGTACGGGTAGGTCCCGGGTTCGGTCGGGGCGGTGAAGGTGCCGGTTCCCGCGTGGTGGCCGGAGCTGATGGTTCCCGTTCGGTGGCCGTTGGTGCTGCTGCCGTGCCGGGCTAAAATTGCCTGATTTGAAAGACAGCATGCTTAAGATCTGTGTAGGCTGACTCCATCCGACGCGGTACAAATATCGAAGGGTGAGTCATGACCGAAGTCACTGCACATCACGGACTGTTCAAAAACACCAATCTGCACGTGGATGACACCGGTGGTCCGGGCCGCCCGGTGGTCCTGATTCACGGGTGGCCGCTGTCCGGGGAAGCGTTCCAGGCCCAGGCCCCGGCCCTGCAGGGAGCAGGATACCGGGTCATTACCTATGACCGGCGCGGCTTCGGGCGCAGCGACAAACCAGTGTCCGGATACAAGTACGACACCCTGACCGAGGACCTGCACGCCCTGCTGGAGCAGCTTGACCTGAACGACGTCACCCTGGTCGGGTTTTCCATGGGCGGCGGAGAAGTCGCCCGCTACTTCAGCCGCTACGGGGCCGAACGGCTGCGCAGCGTGGTGTTCGCCTCCGCGGTCCCGCCGTACATGATGCAGGGTGATGACAACCCTGAAGGTCCCTTGACCAAGGCCGCGGCCGCGAAGATGACTGCTGACCTGACCCGGGACGAGGACGAGTTCTATGACGGATTTACCCGCGAGTTCTTTTCCGTCAACGGAGAACTCAAGGTCAGCGAACAGCAGCGCCGGGACGCCGTCGCGCTGTGTAAGCAGGCGGACAAGAGGGCAGCCCTCGCGTGCTTGGCCGCTTTCGGCGGTACCGACTTCCGGGAGGACCTGCCCAAAGTAACCGTGCCCGTCCTCGTGCTCCACGGAGATGGCGACGCTACCGTACCCTTCGAAGGATCCGGTCAGCGCACCCACGCCGCCCTTCCCGGCAGCGAACTGCGCGTCATCACCGGAGCCCCCCACGGGTGCAACGTCAGCCACCCCGACGAATGGAACCAAGCCCTTATCCAGTTCCTGGCGAAATAGCCCAAACACTGCGGTGAGACCTTCACCTGATGGGCCCGGCAGGTTCGGGAACATTCCGGTGAGGAGCTTGTATGCGTAGCCAATCCATCTGCTTTCCCAAGAAAATCCGAGGAGGTGCTGGCTGCAAGCCGGGCACAGCAGTTCAGCGTCGCTCAGGGCCGGCTACAGTCCCGGGAACCGAGCGCGGACCTGCCGAGGCCCGGCCCGTCAGCCCTCCCCGGAGGAATCGCGTCAAAATGCGTGCATAAGTTTTCCCCTGTTGCCTCATTGCAATACCTCCGGGAAAGGTGATTCGTTGCCTCATCTGAAATCCTCCGACATGAGTCGCTACGTGCCTGCGATGACGATCGGACCATCGGGTCGCTTGAGCTGATTGCTCCGGTCTGTGGTCTGCGCACGGCGGGACGCCGTGCGCATCGTCTAACTCCTCGAAACGCATCGCGGCGATTCCGAGCTTGGCGATCGCTGTCACGCTGCCGTCCGCGTTGAGGATCCCATCCCCGGTCGTGAGGACCCTGCGGAACCGTCCGCGGGCATCAATGATGCGGTGATAGATGCAGAAGTACCCGCCCGTGCGCAGAACCTGAGCGATAATCTCTGCACACCGCGGCCTATCCTCGGTGTGCTTGTGTGCCAGCAGCACCTCCACCGTCGGCACGACGTCCCCACGCACGTATCCATGAATCCGGTAGAGGCCACGGACCAGGTCATGACGCCGGAGGAGACATCTAAATGTAAGGTCCCCGTCGGACAGTCCGAGGTGCCCAGAGCACTCGAATAGGTGTACGGGCTCTGCACGTCTGACCTGCGGACGGTGTTCGGATCCCGCCCCAACGGATTCCCATAAGTATGGATGAACCTGCAAAGGCCGGCACTCCCCGCACCGACCAGCAATGAACTCTACGGCCTGTACACCAGCCGGTGCCTGAACGTGGCTGATTCTGCGGGGCCCACCTCCCAGCTCCCTGCATCGAAGGTGCCCGAGCAATTCAATGTGTTGCGCGCGTCACATTATGTGCCTACTCTTAGTGGGGCCGCAGCGTCGCGGCCCCACCAAATGAAGGGCAGCCAGCCGTGACAGAAAAACTCAGCATTCTTGTTCGCGTTGACCTCGATGAGGCTCGTGCACAGGTTTTGGCCAGAGGACATGTCACGACCAAAAGCATCCATGCCCTCTATTCCGTCCTCAAGCGGGCGAATTCCCTCCGTGAAGGCCTGCAGCTGGAGATTGACGTGGCAAGCGCCTCCGTTGACCCTGACGCACTCGATCAGCTGAAGGCATGCTCACGGGACCATCACCTGCCACTGCACATCGATCCCCTGCAACCCGACTGTCGGTTCAGCATCCTTGTTCCACAGGGGGGACCCACCCTCACTGCATCGGCAGGACGGGCGGCCTAAGGGCTTCAGGCGCGGCGTTCAAAGGAAAACCGACGATTGCTTCGCAAAACCATTGGACCAAGTCGTTCGCTGCGGCGGCCGCCCGTCCGGGCGTAGCCGGCCATGGCTGCCCAGCCAGTGGAGGGATGGGCTGTCCCGGCCGTCCGGCTCTTCGGCGGCTTCGCAGGATTCGGGGCCGGTTCAGTGAACCTCGCCGTTTGTTCGAGCCTCCTACGGAGCCGGGAGTGTCCGGCTCCGTCTGGCAGCCAGCCCCGGCGGTCCTCTCCGGCGGCTGGGGAGCTGCCCTGATCCTGTGGACCGTCCTGGCGTTGCACCGCTGACGGATAATTGGGTCCGGGTGGACCGTGGCGTTCCTGTTGACGGCATCCGGGGCGCACGTGGCGGCCCTTGCCTTCAGCCGCGACACGTCCAGCCTTCACCTCAGCCACCTCGCGGCGCTCCTGTTGACGCTCATGATTGTGGCGTCGGCGGCCTGGTTGAAGCGGCGCCGACGCCGGGGAAAGGACGACGACGGCATGGCGCCCGCCGCTGACCGCCCGGCCAGCATGCTGCTCACCGCCTTCGCCGGCGCCGTGCTGGTGGCGGGAATCGCGACGCCGGGACTCGCCGCTTCCACAGCGGGCCAGTTTGCGGTGCCCCATGGTCAGCACGGCAGTCCGGCCGTGCCGCCTGGCCACCATCAGCGATGACGCCACCGCCAGCCTGAACGCCACAGAGCACCCAGATTAAACGTCACCGCCAGCCTGAACATCAGAGAGCCCCCATGCCTTAAGGCACAGGGGCTCTCTGACTGTCAGATTGTTCCGGCGTCGCCGTTTGCTCCGGACTGTCGGCTTGTTCAGTACTCAGTCATCGATCAGTGGTCTACGGCTTTCTCCGCGCCCACACCGGTCAGGGAACGTACTTCCATTTCGGCCTGCTTGGCAGTATCCTCGCGCTTCTTGTCCAGCACCGTCCCGAGCCACCCGAGCAGGAATGCCAGCGGGATGGACACAATGCCAGGGTTGCTCAGGGGGAAGAAGGCGAAGTTGGCACCCGGGATCATGGAGGTCTTCAGGCCGGAAACCACAGGCGAGAAGGCGATCAGGATGATGGCCGAGCCCAGGCCGCCGTACATGCTCCAGACCGCACCCTGGGTGGTGAACCGGCGCCAGAACAACGAGTAGACGATCGTCGGGAGGTTCGCCGACGCCGCGACGGCGAAGGCAAGCGCCACCAGGAAAGCCACGTTCTGGCCGTTGGCGAAGATGCCGCCAAGGATGGCCATCACTCCGATGACCACCACGGTGCGCCGCGCCACCTTGACCTCTGTCTCGGCGTCGGCCTTGCCCTTGGAGATAACGCTGGCGTAGATGTCGTGGGCGAAGGACGCTGCGGCGGTGATGGTCAGGCCGGCCACCACTGCCAGGATGGTGGCGAAGGCCACCGCGGAAATAAAGCCCAGGAGCAGCGGTCCGCCGAGATAGAAGGCCAGCAGCGGGGCCGCCGAATTGACGCCGCCCGGGGCAGCCTTGATCGTTTCGGCTCCCACCAGCGCTGCAGCGCCGTAACCCAGGACCAGGGTGAACAGGTAGAAGAGTCCGATCAGCCCGATGGACCAGACAACGGATTTACGGGCTTCCTTGGCGGTCGGGACCGTGTAGAAGCGCATCAGCACGTGGGGCAGCGCGGCAGTACCCAGGACCAGGGCAAGGCCCAGGGACATGAAGTCGAGCTTGGACGTTTCGGTTTTGCCGTACTGCAGGCCGGGGTTGAGCATGCTCGGGTTGCCCGAGGTTTCCACGGCGCCGCCCAGCAGGTCGGAGAGGTTGAACCCGTAGATGGCAAGCACCCAGAAGGTCATCACGGCAGCACCGGCAATCAGCAGCATGGCCTTGATGATCTGGACCCAGGTGGTGCCCTTCATGCCGCCGATCAGTACGTACATGATCATCAGGGCGCCGACGACGATGATCACCAGTGCTTGTCCGCCCCAGTCGCTGATGCCCAGGAGCAGGGAGATCAGGCTGCCGGCGCCGGCCATCTGGGCCAGGAGGTAGAAAAAGCAGACCGCGAGGGTCGAGATGGCCGCGGCGATGCGCACAGGGCGCTGTTTGAGCCGGAAGGAGAGGACATCTGCCATGGTGAACTTGCCGGTGTTGCGGAGCAGCTCAGCGACTAGCAGCAGGGCCACGAGCCAGGCAACCAGGAAGCCGATGGAGTACATAAATCCGTCGTAGCCATTAATGGCGATGGCGCCGGTGATCCCCAGGAAGGAAGCGGCAGAGAGGTAGTCGCCGGCGATGGCGGTGCCGTTCTGCGGGCCGGTGAAGGAGCGTCCGGCCGCGTAGTAGTCGGCAGCGGTTTTGTTGTTACGGCTGGCGCGCAGCACAATCACCATGGTCACGGCAACAAAAAGGCCGAAGATGCCCATGTTCAGCAACGTAGTGTCCTTGAGCGCGGCCACATCCACCGCGGTGGCAATTCCGATCATTTGGTGACTCCAGTCACTCGGTTGCCGTCTTTGTCGAACTCATGGCCTTCGATTTCGTTGCGGATCTCCGCCGCGATGGGGTCCAGCCTCCGGTTGGAGTAGCTCACGTACCAGCCGGTGATGGCGAACGTGGAAACGAACTGGAGCAGGCCCAGGATCAGGCCGACGTTGATGTTGCCCCACACTTTGGTGGACATAAACCCAACGGCGTAGTCAGCCAGCAGGACATACGCGAAGTACCACAGCAGGAATGCCACGGCCATGGGGAACACAAAGCTGCGGTGACGTTTGCGCAGTTCCTGGAACCGCTCTGTCGACTGGACCTGCTCGAAGTCCACGGACGCCGCTGCGTCCGGAGTGTGGGCATCGTTACCCATCGTTCCTCCTCATTGAGACTTGCCTGGTTCACACGGGCCGCGGCCTGCGTGCAGGATGCAGTCAATGTGACTACAATCACTCTGCGGTGCGTGGGCGTCCATTTCAGAGCCATGGCCGGAACGGTCGCTCAACGGTCACGATGCTGCGACTAACGGCACCCGCCGCTACGCTGGGCACCATGCCGGACTCTCCCCTCCTGACTGCCGCCGCCGTTGCGGTGATCACGCTGGCGATCGCCGTCGTCGTCGGCGTTGGCATCAAGCTGCTCAGATCCTTCCGTGAACTGGGCACCGACGCCGAGCGCGCCACGTACAGGACCCTCCACGCAGCATCGAGCGCCGGGCAGCACCTGCGTACGGGCCTCAATCCGGCAGGCGCCGCCAAGGCGAGCCGGCAGCTAAGGAACTTGCTGGGCTGTGATGCGCTGGCGATCACCGATACGGCCGGCGTGCTCGCCTGGGACGGTGCCGCCGAGGAATTGAAACCCCGGTTGATGGACCTGGCGGCAGATGTCCTGACGGGGGGCCGGACCACTGTGCTCCAGGCGCGGGACCTGGGTGCGGACGTTGCCTCCGGAAGCCTCGCGGCTGTCATCGCGCCGGTGCGCGCCGGGTCACGGGTGGTGGGCGTTGTGGCGGCGTTCGCCCCGGCGGCGGGTGCCGGCCTGGTACGTGCCACCAGCGAAGTGGCGGACTGGGTGGCCGTCCAGGTGGAGCTGGCTGAGCTGGACGCCTCGCGGACGCTGCTGATGGAGGCTGAAGTGCGGGCGCTGCGTGCCCAGATCAGCCCGCATTTCATCTACAACTCGCTGAACGCCATCGCGTCGTTTATCAACACGGATCCGGAGCGGGCGCGCGAACTCGTGGTGGAATTCGCCGATTTTACGAGGTACTCGTTCCGGCGCCACGGTGACTTCACCACGCTGGCGGAGGAACTGCGCTGCATTGACCGGTACCTGCTGCTCGAGCGTGCCCGTTTCGGCGAGCGCGTCCAGGTCAGCCTGCGGATCGCGCCGGAAGTGCTGAGCACCGTCATCCCGTTCCTGAGCCTCCAGCCGCTGGTGGAGAACGCCGTCAGGCACGGCCTGGAGGCCAAGGAAGGAGCGGGCCACATCACCATCACGGCCAATGATTCGGGTGCCTATGCGGAAGTGACCATAGAGGACGACGGCGTGGGGATGGATCCTGCCGAACTCCAGTCGATGCTGGCCGGGCACCACGACGGCGACCATGTGGGGCTGCGCAACGTGGACGCCCGGCTCCGGCAGGTTTACGGGGACCAGCACGGCTTGGTGATCGAGACGGCGCCGGGCGAGGGAACGCTGATCACCATGCGCGTGCCCAAGTCCCAGCCGGGCCACGACGCCTGAGCCCGGCCGTCCCCGGCGGGATAATGTAGGACCATGATTAATGTCCTCGTCGCCGACGACGAGTTACCCGCCGTGGAGGAATTGGCCTATCTGCTGGGCAAGGATGACCGGATCGGGGTCATCCACCGGGCGACTTCCGGTGCGGAGGCATTGCGGGCACTGAACACCGAATCGATTGACGCCGTTTTCCTGGATATTCACATGCCCGCCGTATCCGGCCTTGATGTTGCACGCGCCATCAGGCGCAGCAGCAAACCTCCGGCGGTGGTGTTTGTCACCGCGGACGAGGACTGCGCCCTGGAAGCCTTCGAACTGGCCGCCGTGGACTACCTGCTCAAGCCCGTGCGGGCCGAGCGGCTGTCCCGGTCGGTGGGCCGGATCAGCGAGCTGCTGCGCGACGGCGGCGGCACTGCGCCTGAGATGATCACCGTTGACCAGGGCGGCACCACCAGGATGATCAGGCGCGACGACGTCACGTATGTCCAGGCGCAGGGCGACTACGCCCGGCTGCACACCGCGGATGCCAGCTATCTCATCCGGGTTCCGCTGGCAGACCTTGAGCAACAGTGGGCCGAGGCCGGGTTTATCCGGACGCACCGGTCCTACCTGGTGGCGCTGAAGCATGTGCAGTCCATGAAGCTCGCGGCGGACAAACCGAGCGTTTCGGTGGCCGGCGCCGGCCTTCCCATCAGCCGCCGCCACCTTCCCAATGTCAGGGAAAAGCTGGAAGCCACCCGCATCCGGCCGCAAGCATGACACGGGTCCGCGTCACCGCTCCGCGCTCGGCACCCCGGCCCGACGGGGAGTCGCGCGAGGCGGCGGAGGAATCGGAGGTGGGACAGGTCTTCGTCCGGTCCCTGATCCGTTCCCAGCTGCGGCTGGCCCTGGTAGTGGCCATCGGGTTCATGCTGATCTTGTGTGCGTTCCCCCTGCTGCTGGCAGCCGTGCCGGGCTTGGCCGAGACCCGGATTGCGGGTGTCCCGTTCGACTGGATCCTGCTGGGAGCCGGCATCTACCCGGTCATTGGCCTCAGCGCCTGGCTGTTTTTCCGGACCGCTGCCCGCAACGAGGCCCGCTACCGCGACCTGGCCGGGGACAAGTGAAAAAGTCATGAATCCCGCAGTGGGTGTAATGGCCCTGGTTGTTGTTTCGCTTGCAACAGCTGCCATTGGTTTCTACGGTCTGCGAATTTCCCGGACCACCGGCGATTTCTATGTGGCTTCCCGGACCGTCAGGCCGTGGTGGAACGCCTCGGCCATCGGCGGCGAGTACCTGTCGGCGGCGAGTTTCCTGGGGGTGGCCGGACTGATCCTGCTGTCCGGTACTGACGCGCTGTGGTTTCCCGTGGGCTACACAGCCGGATACCTGATGCTGCTGTTGTTTGTCGCGGCACCACTGCGCCGGTCCGGTGCTTACACGATCCCGGACTTTACCGAGGCCAGGCTGGATTCCCGGGCGGTCCGCCGCGTGACCAGCGTGGTGGTGGTTGTGGTGGGCTGGCTTTACATTGTGCCGCAACTCCACGGCGCGGCGTTGACCATCCGGATCACCACGGGGCTGCCGTCCTGGGTGGGCGCCGTGGCCGTGGTCTTTGTGGTGTGCCTGACCGTTGTGGCCGGCGGCATGCGCTCCATTACCTTTGTGCAGGCTTTCCAGTTCTGGCTGAAGCTCACCGCCATTGCCGTGCCCGTCCTGTTCATCGTGTTCACGCTCGCCGGTGACGGGACTGCCGCCGTGGCCCCCGCCGTCGTGAATCCCACCGGCCTGGCTCCCGCCGGGCCGTACCAGAACATCTCGCTGCTGGTGGCGCTGTTGTTCGGCACGCTGGGACTCCCCCACGTCCTGGTCCGCTTCTACACGAATCCGGACGGACACTCGGCACGGCGCACCACCCTGATCGTGCTCGGGCTGCTCTCGGTGTTTTACCTGTTCCCCACCGCCTACGGGCTGGTAGGGCGGATGTTCGCGCCCGAACTCGCCCGTTCAGGGCAGGCGGACGCGGTGGTTCTCCTGCTGCCCGGGCAGCTGGTCGGCGGAACTGCCGGCGACCTGCTCTCGGCATTGGTGGTGGCCGGGGCCTTTGCCGCGTTCCTGTCCACCACCTCCGGACTGGTGGTCTCCCTGGCCGGTGTGATCAGCCAGGACGTCCTGGGCGGCGGCGTGCGGGGATTCCGGCTCGCCGCCGTCGTCTCCGCTGTGGTCCCGCTGGGATTTGCCGTGATGACTGATTCCCAGGCGTTGGCCGGCAGTGTGGGCCTGGTATTCGCCTTTACCGCTTCCACCGTGTGCCCGGTGCTCCTGCTGGGCATCTGGTGGCGG
Organism: Pseudarthrobacter sp. RHLT3-21; assembly: GCF_059383495.1. NCBI lineage: Bacteria > Bacillati > Actinomycetota > Actinomycetes > Micrococcales > Micrococcaceae > Pseudarthrobacter > Pseudarthrobacter sp. RHLT3-21. Next base: position 44,937 of record NZ_JBWZCI010000020.1, on the reverse strand, counting down.
GGGCTCACCGATGCGGGCGCCATCGCCGGAATGGTGACGGGCGGCGTCCTCTGCGGTGGCGCCATGGTCTCGGGCACGGTCCTGGGCGCTACCGGCACGCCGTTCTGGCTGGCCCAGCCGGCGGCGTGGACCGTTCCCGCCGCCTTCGCCGTGACAGTGTTTGTCTCACGGGCGACAAAAAGCCGGATTCCGCGGACCATGTCACGGGTTATGACCCGGCTCCACACGCCGGAACGGCCGTTGGTGACAGAACGCTGAGCCTCCGCCGCACGAGCGGTCCTCGGCTCTCGCGCGAGGCTGCTGGAGGGAGGACAATTACGGCATGTCCACGCAGGACGGAAGCACACCCAGTGAGGCGGACGGTGTCCCGTTGTCGGTGCGGGCGCAGCTGTTCGCCACCGAACATTGGAGCCTGCTTGCCTCCCGCAGCACCGCGCAGGGGGGAAGTGCTGACCCGCATCAGCATGTTCCTCATGTTCACCTCCGCCAGCCTGGTGAGCCTTGCGCTGGTGGGCCAGGCCACCAGGTTCTCTGACATGTTCCTTCTGCTGGCAGGCGTGGTGCTCCTGGTGGACGTGGTCATCGGCTTCCTCACCCAGGTCCGGGTCATGAATGTTGCCCACGAGGACCTCATGTACGTGATTGCAATGAACCGGCTGCGGGCGGCCTATGTGGCGCTTGATCCCGGTATCGCCCCGTACCTCATGGCCTCCACTCACGACGACCTTCCGGGTTCCTTGCAGACGTACTTCTTCTTCGGGAAGCGCAGCGCGTGGAGCCATGTCGCGGGCAGCAGCATGATCTTCATCAGCACCGCGAACGCGGCGCTGATGACCATTTTGATCGCCCTTCTCGCGTCCGTCACCGGTGCCGGCACCACCCTGGCAGCCGCCATAGGGGTGGTATTCGGGCTCGCCTTTTTCGCCGGGTCATCGGTCTACGGCTACAGGTCATACGTGGAGATGTGGCGCCGCTTCACGCCTGTTTCGCGCTCGCCTGTCCCCGCACCGGGGGAAGCTGACTGATTCCGCCGAGATCAGCTAACGGGCAGTCAATCGATGGCCGCCATCAGTTCCACCACGCGGTCCAGGAAAGCATCAACCTGGGTCTCCTCGTAGCCGTCCTTGCCCACGGCCGGGCGGAAGACCACACGGCGGACGTTGTCGACGCTGAGCGGCTTGTCCTCTTCGAGGTAGCCGATCAGGTCGTAGCAAAGATTGTCCACGTCCAGGATGTTGTAACTGCGGGCCTTCTTTTTTGACGGGCGCCGGAAGCGCTCACCGTCGGGCCGGTGCAGGCGGCCCCGGAGGATGCCGGAGAGGCTGCCGATCTCCCGCAGCCAGGCGTCCTCGCCCTTGGCGGCGATCAGTTCGTCCCGTTCGCGGCGGGCGAAGGCGTCTTCGAGCCGGTCCAGCGCTGCGTCGACGACAGCGGCAGCGTAGCCGCCCTTGACCGGGTCAAAGGAGACGCCCCGGACGTCGGCGCTGGTGACGGCGTGGATGGCGGCCTTCGGCGTCTCGAGTGCCACCCTGGCCCGCTGGAGGAACTGGTCCACCTGTTTGGCGTTGTACCCGAATTCGTTGCCCCGCACGCGCTCAAACGACGCGGGAATTTTCCGTTGAAAGTCCAATGCCACTGTTGTTCCTTTGTTGCTCTTCAGCTGGGTCAGGTTACGCACCAGTCTATTGGCGCTGCCGGTGGTCCGGCGGAGATCGTCCGTTAAGGTCGCGTCAGGCGCCCGCAACCAATGTGAACAGCACAAATGCGACGGGCGAGGCGAAAACTATGGAGTCCAGGCGGTCCATCACGCCCCCATGTCCGGGCAGGATGCTGCTCATGTCCTTGATTCCCAGTTCCCGTTTGACCATGGACTCGGCCAGGTCTCCTGCGGTGGACGCCGCTACGAGGCCAACGGCGAGGATCACGCCCACCCACCAGGGTTTGTCCAACAGGAAAATGCTGGCCATGACTCCGATCAGCATGGCCCCGGCGATGGAGCCGGCGAAGCCCTCCCAGGATTTCTTGGGGCTGATTTTTGGGGCCATGGGGTGTTTGCCCAGCGACGCGCCTACAAGATAGCCGAACGTGTCGTTCGAGACGACCAGCAGGAGCATAACGGCGACCTGCCACGCCCCGGGCGGCACTGTCCCGCCCGGCCAGAGACCCACCGGAGTCGCGACTCCGACCGCGTGCAGCGGCAAGGCAGCGAAGCTGATGAAGAACGGCACCCACCCCAACGTGAACACGCCGGCAAAGATGCTGTTCGCAGATCCTGCGGGGCTCTCCACCGAACGCCACAGGAGAACTGCAACGCAACTCAGGAGCATGGCGAACAGCAGGCTCTCAAGACCGCCAAAATAGGCCGCGAACGGCATGGCGACTGTACCCACCATGACCGGGACGATAGGCATCCTGGTCCCGTTCGCCTCCAGGGCGCGGAAGATCTCCCAGACGCCGAAGACCGCGAACCCTGTAGTGACAGCGACGAATCCGAGCGGGAGGAAGACCAGCCCGCCCAGCACGCCGATCAGCATGGCCAGGCCCACCACAATGGCTGCCGGAAGATTCCGGCCGGCCTTGGGCGTCGGATTGCTCCGCAACTGCTTCCCCCTGGTGCGCGCCCTTGGTACGGGGGCCTGATCTGCCTGGCTCATCAGACTTCGAGCAGCTCTGTTTCCTTGCGCTTGAGCAGCTCGTCGATGCCGTCCACATGCGATTTGGTCAGGGCATCCAGTTCCTTTTCGGCGCGGCTGCCTTCGTCCTCGCCGGCTTCGCCGTCCTTGACGAGCTTGTCCAACGTTTCCTTGGCCTTCCGCCGGATGTTGCGGATGGAGATCTTCGCGTCCTCGCCCTTGGTCTTGACGATCTTGACGTATTCCTTGCGGCGTTCCTGGGTCAGGTCCGGGATGGTGATCCTGATGACGTTGCCGTCATTGGAGGGGTTGGCGCCCACCTCGGAGTCGCTCAGGGCCCGCTCGATGTCCCGCAGCGCGGTTTTGTCGAACGGCGTGATGAGGATGGTGCGCGCGTCGGGAATGGCAAAGGAAGCGAGCTGCTGCAGCGGCGTGGGCGAACCGTAGTAGTCCACCAGGACCTTGTTGTAAAGGCCCGGGTTTGCCCGTCCGGTGCGGATCGAGGCGAAGTCTTCCTTGGCTACCTCTACTGCCTTGTCCATCTTCTCTTCGGCTTCGAGCAAGGTTTCTTCGATCACGGTCTCTCCTCAGAAATCAGTGCAGTCCGGATACCGGCTCCCTGCACAATCTTGGTTCAGTGTTTCCATGTTCCATTGCTGCCCGGCCGCGGGCATGGAACGGTGCTCAGATCATCCTAGCTGCAGCTACGGGGTCACCAGGGTACCGAGCTTTTCGCCCAGGATGGCACGGGTGACGTTCCCTTCGCCTTCCATCCCGAAAACCACCATGGACAGGTTGTTGTCTTTGCACATGGTCATCGCGGTCTGGTCCATGACCCTGATGTCGCGGCGCAGAGCCTCGTCGTAGCTCAGGGTGTCCAGCTTCTCGGCAGTGGGGTCCTTCTTCGGATCCGCGGTGTAGACGGCGTCCACGCCGCTCTTGGCCATCAGGACGACGTCCGCGTGGACCTCAAGGGCGCGCTGGGCGGCCACGGTGTCGGTGGAGAAGTACGGCAGGCCGGCACCGGCGCCGAAGATGACCACGCGGCCCTTTTCCATGTGGCGGATGGCACGGCGGGGAATGTAGGCCTCGGCGACCTGGCCCATGGTGATGGCGCTCTGCACGCGGGTTTCCACGCCGGCCTGCTCCAGGAAGTCCTGCAGCGCCAGGCAGTTCATGACGGTGCCGAGCATGCCCATGTAGTCCGCGCGCGAGCGGTCCATGCCGCTCTGGGACAGTTCAGCCCCGCGGAAGAAGTTGCCTCCGCCGACGACGATTGCGACTTCGACGTCGGGAACTGCGGCAGCGATCTGCTTGGCAACGCCGCGGACGGTGTCAGGATCAACACCCAGCTTGCCGCCGCCGAAGACCTCTCCGGACAACTTCAGGAGGACGCGGCGCCTGCTTTTCTCTGGCTGGCTTGAAGAATTGACGGCTTCCATGGGTGCCTTCCCGTTGGTGAACTCTGAAAAAGGTTATCGTGCCGGGTGGCCAAAGGTCTCATCGGACGTTTAGCCGGTGCATGCAAAAGGGGCGGCCACCGAAGTGGCCACCCCTATGCGGATTCGACTAGGAGCCGACGCGGAAACGCGAGAAGGACGTGCCCTTGACGCCGGCCTCTTCGAGGACCTGCGCCACAGACTTCTTGGCGTCCTTGGCGAAAGCCTGGTCAACCAGAACCTCACCCTTGTAGAAGCCCGTGACGCGGCCTTCCACAATCTTGCTCATTGCAGCCTCAGGCTTGCCTTCAGCCTTGGCGGTCTCTTCGGCGATGCGACGCTCGGACTCGACCAGGTCGGACGGAACGTCTTCGCGGGTCAGGTAGTTCGGGGACATCGCTGCGATGTGCACTGCAACGTCGTGTGCGGCGGTGGCAGCGGCTTCGCCGTCACCGTCAACAGCGAACAGGACGCCGACCTGGGCCGGGAGATCCTTGGACGTCTTGTGCAGGTAAGCGTCAACGGTGCCGCCCACAATGCGGGAGAGCTTGCGGACAACAACCTTCTCGCCGAGGATTGCGCCCTCTTCGACGACAACCTCGGACAGCGGCTTGCCGTCAACCTCGATGGCCAGGAGAGTGTCGAGGTCGGCAGCGCCGGACTCGACAGCCACGGCCAGGACCTTGTCAGCCAGCTGGATGAACTTGTCAGCCTTGGCGACGAAGTCGGTCTCGCAGTTGACCTCGATCATGACGCCGACGCCGTTGCTGACCTTGGCGGCCACCAGGCCTTCAGCGGTGGAGCGGCCTTCGCGCTTGGTAGCGCCCTTGAGGCCCTTGATGCGGATGATCTCGATGGCCTTTTCGGCGTCACCGTTGGCTTCGTCAAGAGCCTTCTTGACATCCATCATGCCGGCGCCGGTGCGCTCGCGCAGAGCCTTGATATCGGCGGCAGTGTAGTTCGCCATGGGAACCCCTCTGTCTAGAAAATGTATGTGGTGTACGGACCGACAGGACAGCGGCTCACCGTGTGAGCCGCCATCCTGTCAGGTGCTCCGGCACTGCGGGCAGCGCCGGAGAATCCGGATTTACTTGTTTTACTTGTCAGCGTCGGCGGCGGGAGCCTCGGCGGCGACCGGAGCTTCCTCGGCAACCGGGGCTGCTTCTTCGGCTGCCGGAGCGGCAGCTTCTTCAGCAGCGGGAGCAGCTTCTTCAGCAGCCGGAGCAGCCTCAGCGGCAGGCGCTTCTTCAGTCTTGCTGCCTTCGAGGAGTTCGCGCTCCCACTCAGCCAGCGGCTCTTCCGGAGCTTCCGTGGTGCCCGTGGCGCGGTTGTGGCGGGCGATGAGGCCCTCGGCGACGGCGTCGGCGACAACGCGGGTCAGCAGGTTCACGGAGCGGATGGCGTCGTCGTTGCCCGGGATCGGGAAGTCGACTTCGTCAGGATCGCAGTTGGTGTCCAGGATGGCCACAACCGGGATGTTCAGCTTCTTGGCCTCGTCAACGGCCAGGTGTTCCTTCTTGGTGTCCACGATCCAGAGCACGGAAGGTGCCTTGGTCAGGTTGCGGATACCGCCGAGGTTGGTTTCCAGCTTGGTGAGTTCACGGCGAAGGAGCAGCAGTTCCTTCTTGGTGTACGCGGAACCGGCGACGTCGTCGAAGTCAATCTCTTCCAGTTCCTTCATGCGCTGGATGCGCTTGGAAACGGTCTGGAAGTTGGTCAGCATACCGCCGAGCCAGCGCTGGTTCACGTAGGGCTGTCCAACGCGGGTAGCCTGCTCAGCAATGGATTCCTGGGCCTGCTTCTTGGTGCCGACAAAGAGTACGGTGCCGCCGTGTGCAACGGTGGCCTTTACGAACTCGTAGGCGCGGTCGATGTAGGACAGCGACTGCTGAAGGTCAATGATGTAGATGCCGTTGCGCTCCGTGAAGATGAACCGCTTCATCTTCGGGTTCCAACGGCGGGTCTGGTGTCCAAAGTGGACGCCGCTGTCAAGCAGCTGGCGCATAGTTACGACGGGCATGCCGGCGCTCCTTCCGGCAGGTCATTCATGAGAGAGCCTTTTCAGGCTCTCTTACCCTGCCAATAGTTGACGGTTATTTAGCGTGGCCCAAGGCGGGCCGTGCTCCTGGCATCCATTGCGACTCTCATCAGGACCGCGAGGCCCTGACCGCAAGAGACACAATCCTCCTCATGCAAAGCCGGAGCTTCAGATTTGGAGGGCTGGATACGCGTAGTCAGCTGCTGCTCCCCCGCACTCCTGAATGAGGCGTGCTGACGCAAGCGTAGAGGGCACAGCAAACTGCTCCATCAAGTGTACAACAGGAGCCAATATCCGCGGGACAACCCCGGGGCCTTCGGCGGGCGTTTTCCACATGGCCAAAGTGGGCACTCCCCCTGAGGGATCCGGCACGGAATGCTGGGGTTCATGAAAGCAATACTTGTCCTCGCGGCAGTGCTTCTGCTCCCGGCCGCGGCGGCTCCGGTGGACACAGCGCCGCGCGCCTCCTGGGAGTGGCCGCTCTCCCCCAGGCCGGCGGTGCTGCGGGCCTTTGACCCACCGGACAAGCCGTGGATGAGCGGGCGCCGGGGTGTGGACCTTGAGGCAACGCACGACGGCGTCCCGGTCACCTCGCCGGAGTCCGGGACGGTCAGTTTTGTGGGAGTGGTGGTGGACCGCCCCGTGATCACGATCGATCACGGGGGCGGTCTCCGTAGCAGTTTTGAGCCGGTCGAAAGCCCTCTTACGGCCGGAACCCTGGTGGCGAAGGGCGAAACCATCGGAACGCTGCAACCCGGGCACTGCGGTGCCCTTGCCTGCGTCCATTGGGGCGTCAGGCGGGGGGACGTATACGTCAATCCGCTCGAATTCGTCACGGACCTCCGGCCGTCCATCCTGTTGCCCCTGAGGCTGGACGACGGCTGACGCGGGACGACGGATGACAGCTGACAGCTGACGCTTCTAGACGATGGCGGAGATCCCGGTGATGGCGCGGCCGGTCACGAGGGTGTTGATCTCATGGGTTCCCTCATAGGAGTAAATGGCTTCAGCGTCTGCAAAGATCTTGGCCATCTCGAAGTCCGTCACGATGCCGTTGCCGCCCAGGAGGCTGCGGCCGATCGCCACACTCTCGCGCATCCGGGCAGTGGTAAACGCCTTGGCCAGGGCGGACTGTTCGTCCTTGGCCTGGCCGGCGTCCTCCAGCTGGGAAAGCCGGACCATCATGCCCATGGAGCTGACGGCGTTCCCGAGGATCTGCACCAGCTGGCTTTGGACGAGCTGGAACGACGCGAGCGGACGGCCGAACTGGTGGCGTTCCACGGCGTAGCGGCGGGCCACGTCAAACGCCGCCAGCTGCTGGCCGACTGCCTGCCAGCCAACGGACAGCCGCGTGACCTTCAGGACCTTGTTGGTGTCGCGGAAGCTGTTGGCACCTGCCAGCTTGAAGAAGTCCGGAACCACCACGTTCTCCAGGACGATGTCTGCGTTCTGGACGGTCCGGAGGGAGATCTTGTTTTCAATCTTGGTGGCGCTGAATCCGGGCAGCGCCGTATCCACGAGGAAGCCCTTGACCTGGTTATCGGCGAGGTCCCGGGCGTAGATGACCACCCAATCCGAGAATGTCGCGTTGCCGATCCAGCGCTTGGCGCCGTTGAGGATCCAGGTGTCGCCGTCGCGCTGTGCAGTGGTGCGCGTGCCGCCTGCGACGTCGGAACCGCCCAGGGGTTCGGTGAGCCCGAACGCGCCGATCTTCTTCAGCGAATAGATGTCCGGGAGCCACGCCTCCTGCTGTTCCTGCGAGGCAAGGGCTTCGATGGAGCCGGTGAAGAGTCCGTCGTGTACCCCCATGAAGGTGGCGATGGAGGTATCGGCGCGCGTGGCCTCGGCATGGACCAGGCCGGCAAACAGGTTCGAGTAGCCCTGGCGCCGTACGGGGCTCACCAGGTCGATTTCGGCCAGCTTGGGAATGAGTTCCATGGGGAACTCGCCGCGGTTCCAGCAGTCCACGGCAATCGGCCGGACTTCGCGGGCCAGGAAACCCCGGATCTCCGCCAGCCGGTCCTGTTCCTTACCGGTGAGAAGCTGCTCGAAGGCGAAGAAGTCGCCGTCGGCGTACGGAAGGTTGTTGATGTCAACAGAGGCTTTGGACATTGGTTCCCTCGCAAAGATCAGCAGCGCGGACGGGCCAGCCAGGGCAGGGCGGGCCGGACTCAGCGGAAGCGGTAAGTTACTGGTCAGTAACTTACCGCAGATTGCGGGAAAACAAAAGAAACCGCAGCCGACGATTCTTTCGTCGGCCGCGGTTCCCGGTGGGCTGGTGCTTGGGTAGGGCTACTCGGACTTGAACCGAGGACCTTAGGATTATGAGTCCCGCGCTCTAACCAGCTGAGCTATAGCCCCCTGCCCCTGCCGGCCTGGTCCGCGGAGGACTTCGGCTTCGGCAGGGCAAAAACACTCTAGCAAACAGTGGCGGGCATCAAGACCAGGCAGCCAGGACGCCACGCCCCGAACAGGCGGGAGCGGGCCACGGTGAGACCGCAGTCAGACCGCTTTGTCGTCGTAGCTTGCACCCCGGTAGAGGTCCTCGAAGGTCTGCAGCGTGCCCTCGATGCTGTGCGGCTCCACCATCCGCCGGCTGGCCTGGCCCATTGCTGCCCGTTCCCCGGCTGGCAACTGGAGAATCCGTGTGATCTTGGCTGCGAGGTCGTCGCTGTCGTTGGGCGTGAACAGGTAGCCGTTCTCGCCGTCGCGCACCAGGTGCGGCAGGGCCATGGCATCCGCGAGCAGGACGGGCGTGGAGGCAGACATGGCTTCAAGGGTCACCAGGGACTGAAGCTCAGCGGTCCCCGGCATGCAGAACAGATCCGCCTTGATGTACGCCTCCCGGAGGTCTTCATCGCTGGCCAGTCCCAGGAATTTCACCCGCTCCCCCAGTCCGAGCCGTTCCGCCTGCGCTTCAAGGGCGGAGCGGACTTCGCCGCCGCCCACAATTTCCAGGTGGACGTTGAGCTCCGCGGGTGTCTTGGACACAGCATTGATGAGCACGTCCACGTGCTTTTCGTCGGCCAGGCGCCCCACAAACACCACCGTTGGGTTCGCATGCGGTTCGATCACTTCGCCGGGCTGCAGCTCATAGGCTGCAGAGTCAATACCGTTGGAGAGGGGCAGTACCTTGTGCAGGAAGGCGTGCTGGTGCATGGCCTTGGCCGCCAGGGGTGTGGGCGTGGTGACGACGTCAGCCTGGCCCATGACCTTGCCCATGTCCTTCCAGGAGATCTTGCCGATGATGTCCTTGAACCACTGCGGGAACGGCAGGAACGGGTTCAGGTTTTCCGGCATGAAGTGGTTGGTGGCCACGATCCTGATGCCCCGCTTCGCCGCTTCGTAGAGGACGTGCTCGCCGATCATGTAGTGGCTCTGGATGTGAACCACATCAGGGTTCACGCGATCGAAAAGGAGGCTGATCTCCTTCTTGATTTCCCAGGGGAAGCAGATGCGGAAGTATTCGTGCGTGAACACTCCATGCGACCGGAGGCGGTGCACGGTGGCCTCCGAGCGGAACTCCGTGAAGCTCGCGCCATTGTCCGCTCGGCAGGCCAGCACATGCACGTTATGGCCGCGGCCTGTCATGCCCTTCGCGAGCCGATAGCTGAACTGGGCAGCCCCGTTGATGTGGGGCGGATACGTATCCGCGGCAATCAGGACGGTCAGGAGAGGCTGGTCAGAGGGCATTGTCACGTGGAGAGCTCCTGAAGGTCACGGTGCGGGCAGCTGTCGCTGGCTGCACCGGTCGGCCGCCGGCACGGTAGCGCGGGGCCTCTTAGTGAAAATCGGCTGGTACTAAAAGTGGGTTGGTCGGGGAAACAGACTAGTGGGCCGCCCTGCCCGTCGCCTTCCGCGCATCTTTCCTGCGCTTGGTGACCTCGGGATGGTGCCTGGAAAGGGCGATCACCCCCACGATAGCAAGTGAAGCAGCCGTAGCCATGGCAATCGCCATCACGGCGTGGACGTCCGGGCGCAGCTCGCCCAGGATCACGATTCCGATGGCGATCCCCACAATCGGGTCGATGACCGTCAGCCCGGCGATGACCAGGTCCGGCGGGCCACCCGAGTAGGCGCTCTGCACAAACCAGGAACCCAGGCCGCCGGCCGCCGCGATGGCCACCACCGAATACCACTGGACATTAAGCAGTGCCAGCCCGTTCGGATCCAGCAGGTGCTTGCCGATGATACGTGTCAGTACCGCGACGAAGCCGAACAGCACGCCGGCGCCGAGGATGTAGACAAACGCGCTCATCCGGTGCCGGAACATGACCGCCAGGGTACCGAACACGCCGACGGCCAGTGCCAGCAGCAGCACAATGGTGAGTTCGTCCTCCTGGCTCACGTGGTGGTTCTCCTGCGTCACGTTGACGGCGAGGAGGACAAAAAGCGCGGAGCCGGTCACACAGGCGGCAATGGACACCATGGTGGCCCGGTTGATGGTGATGTCCTGGTCGCGGGCGTTCACCACGGTGGTAATAACCAGCGCAATTGCGCCGATCGGCTGCACCACCGTCAGCGGCGCGGAGACCAGCGCCACCGCGTTCATTCCCATGCCGACGCACAGCAGGAGTAGTCCCAGCATCCACCGCGGATTACGGAGCAGTCGGAGGAAGCCGTTTGAACTCAGCGCCAGCCCGCCGGTGTCGGCTTTGACGGCGCTCCCCTGCTTCTGCGCTCCCAGGGCAAGGCAGAACGCCCCCAGTACCGCCAGCAGAACCGCCACCCCCACCATCAGGCGGTGCCGCCGTCGGGATGGGACTGCTTGCGGCCCTTCCGCAGAATTGCCCAGAAATAGTTGTACGCGGCAATCCAGTGGCCCGCTAGCCCGAGTCCCAGCACGATCCAGGCCGCAACGTACAGCGGCCCGGCAAACGGGGTGTCCAATCGCGAGAGGACCAGCAGTGGTGTGCCCAGAAGCAGTAGTCCGGTGCGGATTTTGCCCACGCGGCTCACCGGCAGGTCCGGATGGCCCCGGAAGTAGGAGAGGGTCAGCACCAGGAGCACCGCGTCCGGCACCAGGAGTGCGGCCAGGTACAGCCAATGGACGACGCCGGCAATCACCAGGGTGACCGCCACCGCGATCAGGGCCAGCCGGTCAGCCAGTGGGTCCATGACCCGGCCCAGCTTGGACGCCTGGTCGAAGCGGCGGGCCACGTAGCCATCAATCCAGTCGGTTCCCGCCATGACCACCAGAACCACAACGGCGATCCCATACTCCTTCTGGGCCAGGACCAGCCAGACAAAAAGCGGCACGCCCATAAAGCGCAGCACCGTCAGGGCGTTGGGGATGGTGAAGACGCGGTCGTGGTCAATCTGGGGGCGGCCGGGTCGCGCGCCAGCGCCGATGAACCTCAATCCGTCCCCCCTTCCTTAGCCCAGTGTGACGTGTGTGTTGTTAGGGGTTCCGCAGCAGCCTGCGCAGGAGTACCACAAAGATTGTTGCTGAGGCTGCAAGGGCGGCAAGCGGCTTCCAGCGGAGGCCGGTGCCGTCCGGGGACCCGGAGAAGGCAGCGAACTTTTCGCTGGCCGCGGCCGCGCCGTGTTCAACTGCGGCCTTGCCCTGCCCCAGTTTTACCTGGGCAGCGCCCAGCAGGAACATGGCCTGTGGCTTGATGTCGAGTTCGGTATCGAGTTCGTCGCGGACCTGTGCCAGGTGGCGACGGCGCTGTTCCAGGCGGCGGTGAAGCTCGGGCTCGGACGCGTGCGGGAACTCCTGCTTGTGCGCCGCGGCTTTGGCTTCCTTTTCGGCCTTGGCCTTCGCGGCAGCTTCGTCCTTGGCAGCCTTGGCGGCCTTGGCCTCCGGGCTGGCCGGATCCAGCAGCGCAGCGTTGAAGCGCGAGCCTTCCTTGGCGATGCCGAGATCGTGCTTGATCCCGCGGATAGTCTCGGCCGGGACCAGGGGCATGGCCTGCTTGAATTTGCGGAGGCCGATCAGGGCACCGATGAGGGCGATGACCAGAAACACGGCGCAAACGAGCAGCGCGGCCAGCCACGCCGGCATGATGGTGGCCAGGCCCATAATGGCGGCCACGATCAGGCCAACCACAAGGAACGCCACAAAAATAAGCGCGATGGCCAAGAAGGCGGCGGCGACGCCCACCTGGATGCCCTTGCGCTTGAGCTCGATCTTAGCGAAGGCGATTTCGTCGCTGAGCTGGCGGGGGGCCAGACGAAAGAGTAGTTTCAGCGTCCGGGGCAGCGCGGTGATCCGCAATCCCTGGCTGGTGCGCCCGGTGTGACGTCCGCTCATCGGTTCCCGCCTAACTTGTTGCGTAGTCTGCTGCCTGGTCGATTCGGCTACCGTGTGCTGTGGGAGCCCGCGGCAGCACGGTCCCGCCCCCAAAACTATCATTCAGGTTCAGGGCAAACTTCCGGGTCGGCCGCACGGCGCGCCTGCAACCTCGGAAAGATGGAACTTCCGGGCCTAGGATTGATCTCCGTGACCATTCACTCGAATCCGGGCGATTCGCTGACCCGCCGCCGGAAACTGATGTACATCCTCCTCCTCGGTGCCCTCACCGCGTTGGGTCCCTTCACAATCGACCTGTACCTGCCTGCGTTCCCGGCACTGGAAGCGAGCCTGGGGGTCACCGAGGCCCAGGTCCAGCTGACCCTGGCCGGCACCACCGTGGGCTTTGCCCTCGGCCAGCTGGTGGTGGGCCCGTTCAGCGACAAGTTCGGCCGGCGGCTCCCGCTGATCCTGGCCACCGCGCTGCACATCGCCTCCTCCGTGGGAGCCGCCCTGTCCACCGACATCTCCACGCTGGGCCTCTTCCGCGTCCTCATGGGCGTGGGTGCTGCAGGCGGCGGCGTGGTGGCCATGGCAATGGTGCGGGACCTGTTCTCCGGCTATGCCATGGTCCGGATGTTCTCGCGCATGGCACTGGTGAACGGGCTGGCGCCGATCCTGGCCCCGGTGATCGGATCACAGCTGCTCCTGGTAATGCCCTGGCCCGGAATCTTCGTGTTCCTGGCCGGCTACGGCACCCTGGTCATCATCGCTGCTCTCTTTGTGGTCCGCGAAACATTGCCACCGGAGAAGCGCGGCCTGACAGGCATGACCGCCGGCCAGCGCTACAAGGTACTTTTTACGGACCGGATCTTCGTGGGCCTGCTGATTGTGGGCGGCATGAACTTTGCCGGCCTCTTCACGTATCTGTCCGCGTCGCCGTTCCTCTTCCAGGACATTTTCGGGTTCTCGCCACAGGAATACGGCCTGCTGTTCGGCATCAATTCCTTGGGCATTGTGGCCGGCGTCCAGATCAGCTCCAGGCTCATCCGGACTGTCCCGCCGCAGTGGATCCTGGCCTGTTCCACGGCCTGGATGTTCCTTATGGCCCTGCTGATCGTGGTCTTTGACCGGGCGGGCCTGGGGCTCTGGGGCGTGATGGTTCCGCTCTGGTTCTACATCATGGGCGCAGGCTTCACGTTCCCCTGCGTGCAGGTGCTGGCGCTGTCCAGCCACGGCGCCCAGGCCGGGACCGCTGCCTCGCTCCTGGGCGCGGCGACCTTCCTGATGGCCGGCCTGGTTTCCCCGGTGGTGGGCTGGCTGGGCATCACCAGCTCCACCCCCATGGGCGCCGTGCAGGCCGCGTGCATCCTGTTGGCGATCGCGGGCCTCTGGCTGATCGTCAGGCCGCGCACCGTGCCGTCGATCCACTGAACCCGTCGATCCATTGATGAAGCGCGTGAAACGCCGGCCGCACCGCAACCCCCGGGGACTGTTCCTCGGGGCGGTGCTGGGCGGCGTCGCCGGTTACTTCCTTGGGCGCGTGTTCGGCAGTGGCGCCATCGGCATCATCCTCGGCGCGCTGGCAGGCGCCGCCCTGCTGTACCGGGTGAATCCCGGCCCCTGGAACCGCCCGTAGCTGCAGGGACCTGGCGGTAAAAATTCCGGCCGCCCACGGAGGGGCCCCCTGCCGCCGGGAAGCTTTCCCACGATAAAATGAATCCGTGCCCAGCTGGCAGTTCTCCTCCCCGCCTCCGGCCACATGGCAACGCTGCGACTCAGGCATCTTGCCCATGTGGTGGGACCGTCTGTGCGCGCAAACCGGCCAGCAGTCCGCGGCCCTCTACGCCGCCGGACTCTTCACGGACGACCGACGGCGGCCCATCGCGCAGTGGTACAACGCCGCCTTCAACGCCGCCCTCCTGGTGGCCCCGGAGACCTCGCCTGAGTGGCCTGTGCAGCGCTTCGGCATCTTCTACGCGCCGCCGGCCTCCGGCTTCGCCCGGGTGCACTCAGCGCCCCATGAGTGGCATCCGCGGGAGCCCCGCAAGTACCCCACCGAGCAGGACGCCTTCCACGCGGCCATTGCCGAAGCTGAACGCTTCCTGCAGGTGGAAATGGACTTTGTCTGAAAGCAAAAGATCCCCGCCCTCAAGAGAGGACGGGGATCTTTTGTTTGTTTGCTCCTCCTGCTGGACTTGAACCAGCAACCCTTCGATTAACAGTCGAATGCTCTGCCAATTGAGCTAAGGAGGAATGAAGCAGGTATGACCATAGCAAAGGTTTCCCGGGAATGGGAAATCGGCGGCGGTGCACCCCGAAATACCCTCCCCGGGTATATAAAATCCCCGTTCCGGAGACCCGGAACGGGGATTGTGCGCTCCTCCTGCTGGACTTGAACCAGCAACCCTTCGATTAACAGTCGAATGCTCTGCCAATTGAGCTAAGGAGGAATGAAGCGGGTACCAGCCTAGCAAAGTCCCCGCAGGGAGTGAAATCGGCGCGTTTCAGGCGTCGGAGCGCAGGGCCCGGCGTTCCATTTCGAGCATCATCAGTTCCCGGTTGAGCCGCTGGAACGCCTCAGGATCCGCTGACGGATCCAGCCGCTGCAGCTGGCCCATTTTGTCCGCCTTCACCCGCGTGATCTGGAGCTCGAACAGCCGCGACAGAATGTCCTTGCAGTACTTCTGGACCGCTTCAGCGGTGCTCGCGGGCAGCGGTACCACGGCAAGTTCGGACACCATCGGTCGCAGGGGTTCCGGGACTTCGTGCATCACCTGCTCCACCCAGCGCAGGGGTTCGCCGATCAGTCCGGGACCCGAGGCACGCATGGCGTCGTGGACGGCCTGGAACGCCGGGGTAACGAACCGTGCGGCCGCGAAGCGCTCCCAGATGCCGCCGCCCAGGAGGGCGGACTCCTGCAGCGCCACCTCCAGCGCCTGCCGCTCCATTGAGGCCACGGGGTCCCGGGGGTCGGGCCGCTGGTAGGAAGGGACAGCGCCCGACGTCGGTCCGGCAGCCACGCCGGGTCCGCCCGCCTGGGCAGGTCCCGCCGGGGCGGACCCCCTCTGACCCGGGGCACCGGCAGGCGTCCCGGGAACCGACGGCCCGCCCGCAGCGGTTCGCTTCATGGCGACGCCCACAGCCCGGCTGACGTCCTCGACTGACATGCCGAGCCAGCCGGCGAGTTCGCGGGCATAGGCGGGCCTGATGCCTGCATCGCGGATCTGCGCCACCACCGGAGCCGATTCCCGCAGCGCGGCCACGCGGCCTTCCACGGTGTCCAGGTTGTGTCGCCTGAGCGTGGCCTTGATGGCAAACTCGAACAACGGCCGGCGCGTGGCGATCAGGTCCCGCACGGCGGCGTCCCCGCGGTTTTGGCGCAGGTCGCAGGGGTCGGCGCCGGTGGGCTCCACCGCCACATAGGTCTGGGCGGTAAAGCGCTGGTCTTCCTCGAAGGCACGCAGGGCAGCCTTCTGCCCGGCGGCGTCGCCGTCAAAGGTGAAGATGACCTCTCCCCCGGTGCCGTCGTCGGACAGTAGCC
This sequence comes from Pseudarthrobacter sp. RHLT3-21, assembly GCF_059383495.1. NCBI lineage: Bacteria > Bacillati > Actinomycetota > Actinomycetes > Micrococcales > Micrococcaceae > Pseudarthrobacter > Pseudarthrobacter sp. RHLT3-21. The sequence goes on along the minus strand of NZ_JBWZCI010000020.1, from coordinate 29,048 downwards.
GCCGGGCGATCTTGATGTGCTCGGTGCCGAACGCCGTGCCGCAGGTGGCCACCGCCGTCGGGATTCCCGCCAGGTGGCAGGCCATCACGTCCGTGTATCCCTCCACCACCACAATCTGGCGGTCTTTGGCGATACTGCGCTTGGCGAGGTCAATCCCGTAAAGCACCTGGGACTTCTTGTAGAGCGTGGTTTCGGGGGTATTGAGGTATTTGGGGCCCTGATCGTCCTCATACAGCTTGCGGGCGCCGAATCCGATGGTGTCGCCGGCGATGTCGCGGATGGGCCAGATGAGCCTGCCGCGGAACCGGTCATAGATGCCCCGGTTGCCCTCGGAGAACATCCCGGTCAGCTTGAGCTCCTGGTCCGTGAAGCCACGGCCGCGGAGGTGCTTCAGCAGCGCGTCCCAGCCCTGCGGTGCGTAGCCCACGCCGAACTGCTCCGAGGCGGCGCGGTCAAAGCCGCGGCCGAACAGGAAGTTGCGGCCTTCGGCGGCGCCGGGCGTCAACAGCTGGGCGCGGAAGAACTCATCGGCGATTTTGTGGGCATCCAGGAGGCGCTGGCGCTTGCCCACTTCCTCACGGTTGGGGCCGGTACCGCCGTCTTCGTAGCGCAGTTCGTACCCGATGCGCGCAGCCAGCTTTTCCACTGCCTCGTGGAATGAGGTGTGGTCCTGTTTCTGCACAAAGGCGATGACGTCCCCGTCTTCACCGCACCCGAAGCAGTGGTACCGGCCCACCTGGGGGCGCACGGTGAACGACGGCGACCGCTCGTCGTGGAACGGGCACAGGCCCTTGTAGGTTCCCAGCCCGGCACCCTTGAGCGTGACGTAGCCGTCAACCACTTCCTTGATGTCCGTGCGCTGGCGTACTTCGTCTATGTCTTCACGTTTGATCAGGCCAGCCACAGAGCCATCCTAGCCCCGGGGCGCGGGCGCCATCCGCGGCGTATGGCGTTTGTCACCACAGCGACGGCAGGCTCCCCACAAGCCGTTCGTACATTGCCAGCGCCGATCCGTCTGTCAGCGACGCCACCTGGTCGATGACCACCCTGAGCCGTGCGCCGTCGTCGGGCGCGTCCCGCCAGTCGGCCGCGAACATCGGCTCCAAGTGCCGGTCCCCCGTGGCATTCACAGCGGTGACCAGCGCGTGCAGCACTTCGCGCTGGCGCTCGTAGATGGGCTGGCGGTGTTCGGTGGTCATCACAAACGTGGTGGCCAGGCCCTTCATCACCGCGATCTCCATAACCGTCTCGTCCGGGACCATCAGCTCGGCGCTGTACCGGGTGAGGTTTTCCGGCCCGTAAACGGCGCGGGTGGTCTCCAGGGCGCTCTGGCAGAACCGGCCGATCAGCTGGCTGGTCATGTTCTTCAGCGCGGCCATGGATTTGCGGCTGCCATCGGCTTCGCGGACCCATACGTCGGTGGCTTCCAACCGGGCCAGGGCAGCGTCGATCGCGGCGGGGTCGTTGTGCGGAAGGTACCACTGCTTGGCGTAGCCCACCACACGGGCACGGTGGTCCGGGTTGTCCATCCAGCGCAGCTGGAAGTGCCCGGCCACGATCGCGTCCTCGACGTCATGCACGGAATAGGAAATGTCGTCGGCCAGGTCCATAACCTGCGCCTCCAGGCACGAGCGGCGTTCCGGCGCACCCTCCCTGATCCAGTTGAAGATGGGCAGATCGTCCTCGTAGGCGCCGAACTTGCTGGTGCGCTGGCCGTGGATCACCGGCGCGTTCAGCGCGGACCAGGGGTATTTCGCCGCCGCGTCCAGGCTGGCCCTTGTGAGGTTCAGGCCGGCCGGGCGCCCGTCGGTGGCCAGGACCTTGGGCTCCAGCCGGGTCAGGAGCCGGAGGGTCTGGGCATTGCCTTCGAAGCCGCCGATGGCATGGGCCACCTCGTTCAGGGCGGACTCGCCGTTGTGTCCGAACGGCGGGTGCCCCAGGTCATGGCTCAGGCAGGCGGTGTCCACCACATCCGGGTCACAGCCCAGGGCGCGGCCCAGCTCCCGGCCCACCTGGGCAACTTCGAGGCTGTGGGTCAGGCGGGTGCGGACGAAGTCATCCGTATCCGGTGCCACCACCTGCGTTTTCGCCCCGAGGCGGCGCAGGGCCGAGGAGTGCAGTACCCGGGCGCGGTCCCGCTCAAAATCGGAGCGGTAGTTGTTTTTCGGCGGTTCCTCCACCCAGCGGGCGGAATCGTGGGCCTCGTAGCCGGGCAGGGCCTGTGCCGTAGTGCGTGTCTCAGCCACCGGAAACATCCAGCTCTGCGGCAGAGATGTCCTGGGACTGCGCGGCGTTCAGGGCACGGGATTCCAGCCAGTCCTTGGGCAACGCCGGCTTCTTGGGCGATCCTGCCCTGCCGCGCGGGCCCTCGGCGTCAACGCCGGGGTACGGCGAGTCCAGGTCCAGCTGGTCCAGGGTCTCGCGGAGGATTTCGAGGCTGGTCACCAGGGCCAGCCTGGTCCGCAGTTCGCCGCCCACCACGTAGCCCTTGAAGTACCAGGCGATGTGCTTGCGGATCTCGCGCAGGGCCTTGCCTTCATCGCCGAAAGTTTCGACCATCAGCTCGGCATGCCGGTAGACGCTCTCGGCCACTTTGCGCACGTCCGGAGTGTAGCGTTTGTCGCTTCCCTCAAAGGCCGCCATGAGGTCACCGAACAGCCACGGGCGTCCCTGGCAGCCGCGGCCCACCACCACACCGTCCACACCGGTTTCCCGGACCATCCGGACGGCGTCCTCCGCGGACCAGATGTCGCCGTTGCCCAGGACGGGGATGTCCGGCAGGGCTTCGCGCAGGCGGGCGATCGCCGCCCAGTCGGCCTGGCCGGAGTAGAACTGCGCCGCGGTGCGACCGTGAAGCGCGACGGCGGCCACCCCGGCATCGCGGGCGATCCGGCCGGCGTCGAGGTACGTCAGGTGGTCATCGTCGATGCCCTTGCGCATCTTGATGGTGAGTGGGACATTGCCCTTGGACGCTTCCTTGACCGCGGTCTGGACGATCGAGGTGAAGAGATCGGTCTTCCAGGGCAGGGCGGACCCGCCGCCGCGCCGGGTCACCTTGGGAACGGGGCAGCCGAAGTTCAGGTCAATATGGTCCGCGCGGTCCTCTTCGACCAGCATGCGCACTGCCTGGCCCACCGTAACGGGGTCCACACCGTACAGCTGGACGGAGCGGACTTTTTCGTCGTCGTCGTGCGAGATGATGCGCAGCGATTCGGGCGTGCGTTCAACGAGGGCGCGCGAGGTGACCATCTCCGCGACGTACAGGCCGCCGCCGTATTCACGGCAGAGCCTGCGGAAGGCGGAGTTGGTGATGCCCGCCATCGGAGCCAGGATCACGGGGGTGTCCACCGTAATGGGGCCCAGCTTCAGGGGCGGGAGTTCCAGCTTGGGGGCGGGAGGCGTTGCAGTAACAGTCACCTGTCCATTGTCGCAAAGGCGGGCAAATCGACGGGCCACGCCCTTTTGAACTGTCTGGAAGCGCCTGGCGGCCAGTTGCCGTTCAGGCGCGGTCTGCCCGTCGCCCCCTCCGGGTGGTGGCAGGATCGGCGGAATCTAACGTGGACTGCCGCGACCGCCGCTCGAAGGCGGCCGCTGCGAGCGCACCGGTGTCGCCGACGTCGTCCGCGTTGATGGCGGCCGCGCCCGAGGTGCCGTCGGAGGTGCCGTCGGGGCGGCGGTCTTCGTCCACGACGCCGACGGCGGGCTGACCCGCCGTCCGGACGCCGGTTGCCTTGACCACCAGCACCGCGATCAGGGTGGTCACCGGGATGGCGAGGACCAGGCCAATCGAGCCGACGAGTGTCCGGATGACTTCCTCGGAAAGCTCGGCGCTGGTCAGGGTGTCCCCCAGCGGCCGGTCATACAGCATCACAATGATCAGGATGGGCAGGGCGGCGCCGGCGTAGGCGAACGCGATGGTGTAGACCGTGGAGGCGATATGGTCCCGGCCGATCCGCATGGCGGAGGTGAAGAGCTTGCGGGCGCTGGCGCCGGGGGCCAGCTCGTAGAGTTCCCAGACGGCGGATGACTGCGTGATGGTGACGTCGTTCAGGACACCAAGCCCGGAGATGATCAGGCCGCACAGGATCACCCCGGAAATGGAGATGTTGGCCGAGGTATTGATCAGGGTGGTGGCGTCGTGGCTGCCCACTCCGGCGAGGTTGGCGGCGTCGGTGGCCCACGCCGCCAGCAGCGCCGTGATGGCCAGGCCAAACATGGTGCCCAGCAGCGCCGTGGACGTCCGCGCGGAGAAGCCGTGCGCGAAATACAGGACCCCGATCATGATCACCGTTGACCCCACCAGCGCCAGCAGCAGCGGAGGCTTGCCCTCCACCAGCCCGGGCAGCATAAAGCCGGCAAGGACGAAGTACGCGCCCACCAGCCCCAGGAGTGCCCGGAGTCCCCGCCAGCGCGCCACCGCGATGACCACGAGGGCGTAGAGGAGAGCCAGGATCACGATGGGCAGGGTCCGGACGAAGTCAACAAAGATGTAGGCCGGAGACCCCTGCGACGCCGCGGCGCCTGGGGCGTTGGAAAGATTCAGGTACCTGATCTGGTCCCCCGGCTTCACGCCGTGGGATTGTGCCACTTCCGGGTTGATCATCACCTTGACGGGGCTGCCGCCCTGGTCCGGTTCGGTAAAAGCGAACATGCATTCGGAGCCGGCGGGGGCGGGCTGGCCGGTGCCGTCTGAGGACGGGCCTGCGGCCGTGGAGCCCTCCATGCAGCTTTCTTCGACGACGCTCTGGATCTTGCCGGTATCAAACGTAACGCCGGGCGCCGCCGAATAAGGGCTGGCGAGGGAGATCCCCTCCTGGGACCCGGACGGCCACAGCATGGCCATGCCCGCGAGGGTCAGAAGCGTCAGCGGCACCAGAACGGAAGCCAGGATGCGGTTTGCCTTCCGACGGGCAGCAATCGCCTGGGCCGTCGGCTCCGAATGATCTGTTGAAACGTGGGTGTGACCGGAGCCCATCAGCAGTTGAACCTCATACCTTGAACTCTACGTCCGGCGCCTTAGGGTTGGTAAATGGCAGGAACCGGGAGGGACCACGCGTGACGGACCGCAGGACTGAATTCCACACCAACGAGCCTGCAGCGAGGCGGGAGGCGGCACTCCGTGTGCTGGCGGCCACTGGAACAACCCGGGGCGTGGCACTGGTCCTGCACGGGGGCAAGGCACACAGCTATGAGCCGGTGGCGGCGCGCCACTTGAGCCCGCTGCGCATGGTCACCTTCGCCCGTCACCTGCACCGTGCCGGGAAAGACCACGGACTGGCGGTGTGGTCGCTGCGGAACAGCGTGCGTGGCTGGAACGGGCCGGACAGGTCCGCGCTTCAGGATGCGCGCTGGGCCCTCCAGCAAATCAATGCGCAGCACCCTGGAGTTCCCGTGTATCTGGTGGGGCACTCCATGGGCGGCCTCACCGCCGTGTGTGCCGCGGACGATCCGCAGGTGGACGCCGTGGTGGCGCTGGCTCCGTGGCTCAGCCCGGAGACGCCCGCCACACCGCTCACCGGACGCAAGGTCCTGATTGTCCACGGCACTGGAGACCATATGACCAGCCCGTCCCAGTCCTTGACGTTCGCGCGCCGCGCCACTGGGGCAGCAGCCTCCATGCAGTATGTTTCGCTGCGCGGAGCCGGGCATTTTATGTTCCGCCGAGGCCGGCTATGGCACGTGTTGGCCACCGGTTTCGTGATGAAGGCTTTCGCCGAGCGCACCGGATTCACACACCAGGCGGCGCGCACGCTGGCTGAGCTGGTGCCCGGGTCCTCCGCCGAGGTGGCCCTATGAGCCCGTTTCCCTGGCCGGAGTTCGCGGCGTCGCTGCCCTGGACAGCACTGGCAGTCCTGGCGGTCCTGGCGCTGACGTTTGCTGTGGCCGTCCGGCAGGGCCGGCACTCGGTGATGGACGTCGCGTGGGGCCCCGGCTTCGTCGCGGTGGCCGTGGTGTCCTGGTTCCTGTCAGCCGGATCGGGCGATGACACCCGCCGGTTCCTGTTGCTTCTCCTGACGGCCGTCTGGGGGTTGCGGCTCGGAGTCCATATTGGCTGGCGGGCGCGCGACGGCCACGAAGACCCTCGCTACAAGGCCCTGCTGGACCCCGCACCCGGATCCAGGAACACCTATGCGCTCCGCCGTGTCTACCTGCCGCAGGGCGTGGTGATGTTCTTTGTGTCCCTGACGCTGCAGGTGGGGATGTTCGCCACCGGGCCTGTGGGATGGGTGGCCGTGCTCGGCATCCTGCTGTGGGTGACGGGATTTGTGTTCGAGACCGTGGGCGACTGGCAGCTGGCCCAGTTCAAAAAGGATCCGTCCCGCCGCGGCACGGTGCTGGATACCGGTTTGTGGCGGTACACCCGGCATCCCAACTATTTCGGCGATGCGGCCATCTGGACGGGGCTGTTCCTCATCGCCGCAGACTCCTGGCCGGGGGTCCTGACCATCCTGTCGCCGGCACTGATGGTGTGGACGCTGGCCGGGAAGACCGGGAAGCCCCTGACGGAAAAGGCGATGTCCGGCCGGCCCGGCTACCGGGAATATGTCGAGGCGACCAGCGGCTTCATCCCGTGGCCGCCCAAACGCCGCTGACCTCCCAAACTGGGTAGCGCTAAGTGTCGTATTGGGGGTCCAAAACGACTGTTAGCGCTACCTAGTTGGGGGTGGTGGGTCAGTCCGAGACGACCAGCGTTTCGGCGCCGGCCTGGCGCGCCTTGCCGGATTCCAGCAAGGGCTCGACGGCGGCGCGCAGCGCTGCCATCGAATCGTCCAGTTCCAGCATGACCGGATGCTGGTACGCCAGGAGCGAGAGCAGGTCACGGACCGCGGCTGCGGCGTCGTCCGCTTCCAGCGCAGGTTCGTGGCCCACAAACACATCCGTGGCCTTCGCGCCCAGGGCCGACGCGTCCGCCGTCGGGTCCTGTGCCGCCTCCGCATAGCTGACTGCAAACGCGCGGATCCGGCCCTTCCTGCTGGGGGAAACCCCGGCGCCAAAGGCGGATCCCGGCTCGGCGCGCAGCACAATCGCACCGTGGGCGCCGGTGAGGTCATCCAGGAACAGTTTATGCACCTGCCCCACCGACAGCACGCCCGGCGAATCCCAGCCGTGGATGGACGTGTAGTACCGCCCCACGACGTCGGTCAGCTCGACGGAGCCGGTGGCGAGGTCCATCACAACGTCGGAACCGGCGTTTTCGTCGTTGGCCGGCCCGCCGCCGTCGTTCTTCGCGGGGAACACCGGCAGCTTCAAGGCGCCCGGCTCCACCACCACCAGCCGGGAACGCTGGATGGGCGCGAGCCCGAACGCCTCTGCGAACGCGGCCCCGGCAGTGCCCGGCTGCACCTTCGCGCGCAGCCTGGTAACGCCCGACGGCGCCTGCTCGGCTTCGCGGCGCAGCATGGTCAGGAGCGTGGCACCGATGCCGGCACGGCGGTGATCGCGCGCCACCTCGATGTAGGTCCACAGCCGTTCCGGGTGCAGCGAGGCTTCATAGACCACGCCCGCCGCCACCGGAATGCCAATGCCGTCAATGACGTCCTCGGCCACGATGCAGCGACGCCACGGGGTGCCGTCCGTGCCGGCCGAGGAGACGGCCAGGGCACCGCGGAACTGCCGGGCCTGTTCGGTCTCCGGGCCGCCCCAGATTTCCAGCAGCGTCAGGTCATCGCCCTCAAGCCATTCGCGGTATTCGATGGCCATTCTCAGGCGCCGATCAGGCGGGCGGCCAGGTAGCCTTCCACCTTGTCCAGCGAGACGCGTTCCTGGCTCATGGTGTCGCGTTCGCGGATGGTCACGGCCTGGTCCTCGAGGGTGTCGAAGTCCACGGTGATGCAGAACGGGGTGCCGATCTCGTCCTGGCGGCGGTAGCGGCGGCCGATCGCGCCGGCGTCGTCGAAGTCGATGTTCCAGTTCTTGCGCAGCTGCGCGCCCAGGTCCTTGGCCTTCGGCGAGAGGTCCTCGTTGCGGCTCAGCGGCAGCACCGCGGCCTTGACGGGAGCCAGGCGCGGGTCCAGGCGGAGGACGGTACGGACGTCGACGCCGCCCTTGGCGTTGGGTGCCTCGTCTTCGGTGTACGCGTCCACCAGGAACGCCATGAAGGATCGGGTCAGGCCCGCGGCCGGCTCGATCACGTACGGTGTGTAGCGCTCGTTGGTGGCCTGGTTGAAGTAGCTCAGGTCCTGGCCGGAAGCCTTGGAGTGCGTGGAGAGGTCGAAGTCCGTTCGGTTGGCGATGCCTTCGAGCTCGCCCCATTCCGAGCCCTGGAAGCCGAAGCGGTATTCGATGTCCGTGGTGCCCTTGGAGTAGTGGCTCAGCTTTTCCAGCGGGTGCTCGAAGAAGCGCAGGTTCTCTTCCCGGATGCCCAGGCCGGTGTACCAGGACATGCGCTCTTTCATCCAGTACTGGTGCCACTCTTCGTCCGTGCCGGGCTCAACGAAGAACTCCATTTCCATCTGCTCGAATTCACGGGTGCGGAAGATGAAGTTGCCGGGTGTGATCTCGTTGCGGAAGGACTTGCCGATCTGGCCGATGCCGAACGGCGGCTTCTTGCGGGACGTGGTCAGTACGTTGCTGAAGTTCACAAAAATGCCCTGGGCAGTTTCCGGGCGCAGGTAGTGCATGCCTTCCTCGCTGGCCACCGGGCCGAGGAAGGTCTTGAGCAGGCCGGAGAATTCCTGGGGTTCAGTCCATTCGCCGCGGGTGCCGCAGTTGACGCAGGCAATGTCCTTCAGGCCGTTCTCGGCGGGGCGGCCCTTCTTTTCCTCGTACTCTTCCTCGAGGTGGTCCGCACGGTAGCGCTTGTGGCAGGAAAGACACTCTACGAGCGGGTCCGAGAAGACGTCAACGTGGCCGGAAGCTTCCCACACCTGGCGGGGCAGGATGACCGAGGAATCCAGGCCCACCACGTCCTCGCGGCCACGGACCATGGACTGCCACCACTGGCGCTTGATGTTTTCCTTCAGCTCAGCACCGAGGGGTCCGTAGTCCCAGGCAGAACGGGAGCCTCCGTAGATTTCACCGGCCTGGAACACAAAACCCCTTCGTTTGGAAAGGGAAATGACCTGGTCGAGTACGGATTTTGCTGCCATGGTGGACTCCAATTTCTACAGGGCCGCTGGGTGCGGTCCGCGGGTATCTGGCCCCGCTGCACGTGGGTGCATCACCGCTGGGTGCGGGCGGGGCGGGCGAAGGAACAAGATGCAGAGAACTGCGTGTCCTAGCCTACCGGCCACTGCCTCCGGAAGCTGCCTGCCTCCGGAAGGCGCCCCGCGGCCACGGCAGGGTGGCCAGGATGATGGCGGCCAGCGTCAGCAGTGTGCCCAGGATGGTGGCCGGGGCCACGATGCTTCCCGGGGCCGGCACCAGAAGGTCCAGCCCCAGGGAGCCCAGGAGCTGTCCGGCGATCATGCCGAGCCCGGTCACCAGCACTCCCAGGCTGCGGACCAGCAGCGCACCCAGGCCGATGAACACGCACCCCATGGGCCCGCCCAGATAGTACCACCACTCGGCCGGCAGCGGATTGCCCGGCCCAAAAACAGCCACCTTGATGGCCAAAGCAGCCCACAGGAACACCGAGCCGGCCACGAAGTTTACCAGCGTGGCGGCGATGGGCGAACCGTAGTGGACCGTGGCCGTCCCGTTCATGGCCTGTTGGAAACTCATCAGGAACCCGGCCAGGACAGGGAGGATCAACGGAAGAACCAAGGTCTCCAGCCCACCTGCTCCGTCCGCAGGAGCGCCCGGGGAGCCCGGCGAGCCGGCCAGCCGCGGCGAAACCGCCCATGCGACGGCGGCAACCGTCAGCACGCACCCGATGACCCGCATGGGAGTCACGGCCCGCTTGCCGGCAGGTCCGATGCCCAGCCGGTCCACCAGCAGCCCGCTCAGTGTCTGCCCCGTCACGGCGGCGACGGTAAACAGTGCCACGCCCAGGATGCCCACGGTGAAGGACTGCGCGAAGACAAAAAGGGCACCGATTCCGCCGGCCAGCACGTACACGGGCGGGAAAGCCCGGGTCCGGACCGCCGGCAGGATCCTGGCAAGACCGGCGCGGCCGCTGGGCAGGATCAGGGAGATCAGGACCATCACCACCAGACCGGTACTGAAACCCACTACGGCCGCGGCGATGCCGTCGTTGAGCCGGACGCCGAGGGCGCCGTTGATCCGGCCCTGGACGGGAATGGCCAGTCCCGCGCCGACGGCCAGCGGGAGCCCCGCGAACCGCGGCAGCCGTGGGGTGTGGGTCATTGGATTCACCTTACGTCAGGCATTATTACTTGTATGAGCAACCAGGACATTCAAGAGATCCCCATCCGCGACAGCATGATCCGTCTTGGCCAGCTCCTGAAGCTCGCCAGCCTGGTGGAGGACGGCGTGGAAGCCGCTGAGCTGATCAAGAACGGACTCGTCAAGGTCAACGGCGCGATCGACGACCGCCGCGGACGCCAGTTGCACAACGGCGACACCGTCACCGTGAACGGGCAGACCGTGAAGGTCGTGGCCCCGGGGGCCTGATTTAGCAGGCCTGATTCAGCCTGAGTCGGCGAGGACAGCGTAAGCGGCCGGCGGCACTGTGCCGCCGGCCGCCGTCGTACGTTTATTTGTTCAGCACCTCATGGGTCAGGAACTCGGAGACGTGCCCGATTTCCTGCTGGTTGATGCCGTGCCACATGCCCGTGTAGAGCACCTTGGTGAGCTTGACGTGCCCACGCATCCAGCCCATGGTGTAGTCGATCTTGTCGGCGGTGATCACGGGGTCCTGCTGGTCCCGGCCCCAGAAGAGCGGCACTGTACCGTCCAGGTCGCCGTCCTTGAAGGTGGGGTCCCCGTCCGCGTTGACCACAAAACCGGAAAGCCCGACGACGGCGGCATAGTCAGCGGGGCGCTGCCGGAGCAGCGTGGTGGCCATGGCCATTCCCATGGAAAAGCCGAGCAGGGTCACCGACGGGTGGTCGGCTTTGACGGTGTCAATCCAGTCCTGCACGTAACCGGCTGCAGCCTTGACGGCGTCGAGCGTGTATACGATGGAGGCCGTCAGGGGGAACCACATAAACCCGGGGCCCGTGGCCAGCGGCGCCCGGAGTGAGGCAACAACAAAATTTTCGGGAAGCATGTCCGCCAGGCTCAGGAGGTCCTGTTCGTTGGCGCCGTAGCCGTGCAGCAGCACCAGCAGCGGCTTTCCGGAGCGCTGGTCCTCCGGCCGGGACCACAGAACAACAGGGGCGGGAAATACTTGGGCGTCAGTCATGGTTTCCATTCTTACAGTTACCCTGCGGTAACTACATACGGTGGCGTAGCTTGTGAGGGAGGAGGCAGGATAGGACCGTGAATGACGCAAAAGCCATGCAGAGTCCGCCCACGGCCACGGCAGCCCACCCCTGGAGCCGCTACGTAGCGATGGGAGATTCGTTCACGGAGGGCATCGGCGACCCGGACCCAACCAGCCCCGGCGGCTTCCGCGGCTGGGCAGACCGTGTGGCCGAGGAACTGGGCCGGAGCCAGGCGGACTTCGCCTACGCCAACCTGGCCGTCCGCGGCCGGCTCCTGCAGCAGATCGTGGACCAGCAGCTTGCCCCGTGCCTGTCGCTTAAACCGGACCTGGTCACCCTTTCCGCCGGCGGCAACGATCTCATCAGGCCCGGCGGCGACCCCGATGCCCTCGCCGAAAAACTTGATTCAGTGGTCCAGATCCTGGCCATGGGCGGCGCCACGGTGGTGCTGTTCAACGGTCCGGATACCGGTTCCTCGGTCCTGGGACGGATCCGCAGCAAGGTGGCGATCTACAACGAGAACCTGCGCACCGTGGCGGCCCGCCATGATGCCATCATCGCCGACATGTGGTCGCTCAAGCAGCTGAACGATCCGCAGATGTGGGGCGAGGACCGCCTGCATTTTTCGCCGTTGGGACACCACACCATCGCCGCCATGGTGCTGGAATCGCTTAACGTGAACCACACGCTCGAGCCGCTCCGGCCCAAGCCCGTGCCGGTCCGCACCTGGCGTACAGCCCGCTCCGAAGACCTGGTGTGGGCGCGCGAGTACTTTGTCCCCTGGGTGGTGCGGCGGCTGCGCAACCGTTCCTCCGGCGACGGAATCACCGCAAAACGTCCGACGCCGGGCCCTGTGTTCGGCCCGGGCGTTCCGTTGGGTTCCGGCGAGGGGCCGCTGGGCACCACCGACGCCCGGCGCTAGCGGTGGCCCGGTACGGTGTGGCGCGGGCGCACAGTGACACAGGCGGCCATGGATCCGGATGAAGTGGTCCGGCGCCGGCTTCACGCCCAACGGCTGCGCGGGCCCGGCCTGGCCTCCCCGGCGGACATCGTCCGGCACCTGCTGGCTGTCCAGGCGCAGGAGTTTCCCTATGCCCGCTGGAGCCTGGCGCAACGGACCGGCTTTTCCGGAGCTGCCTCCGGGGCGGCATCTCATCGTGTTGCAGCCGCTGCTGAGGTGGCCACAGCACTGGACGTGGAGCAGGCGGTGTCCGACGGTCGCATCCTCCGCACCCATATCTTGCGGCCCACCTGGCATTTTGTGCACCGGGACGATCTTCGCTGGCTGACGGCCTTGTCCGCACCGCGGCTTCACCAGGGCAACGCGGGCATGTACCGGCGGAGCGGGATTGATGCCGCCGCCGCAGCCCGGAGCGGGCAGGTCCTGGCCGAAGCCGTCCAGGGCGGCCGGCACCTGACCCGGGAACAGCTGGCCGCGCGGCTTCAGGACGCCGGGTTCGCTGCGACTGGCTTCGGGCTCGCCTACCTGATCATGCACGCCGAGATCAGCAGGATTCTGGCCAGCGGGTCGCCGGTCCGCAGTCCTGGCGGTGCGCTCAGGCAGACCTATGCCCTCTTCGACGAGCGCGTGCCCGCCGGCCGGGCCGCGCCGCTGACCCGGGACGAAGCCCTCAGCGAGCTGGCCCGGCGCTATTTCACCAGCCGCGGTCCGGCCAGGATCAAGGATTGTGCCGACTGGTCCGGGCTCACCATGGCCGACGTGCGGCTCGGCCTCCAACAGTCCCTGGCGGCAGCCCCGGGGACGCTGGCTACTTCGGTGATTGACGGCGTCGTACATTATTTCGACGCCGGCACCGAGGGCGGCCATGCCACGCCTGCGGCCGGACCTCGGATCGACCTGATCCAGGGCTACGACGAATACGTGATGGGCTATTCAGCCACCCGGCACTATCTGGGTGGCAGTACGCCGGCGTTCCCGGTTGCCGGGGCGCCCATGCATGTGGTGCTGCTGGACGGGCGGATGGCCGGCTCCTGGCGGCACACCATGTCCGCCGGCCGCTGTGAGCTGGATATCCGTCTGTTCTCTGCCGCGGACCCGGCCACGGGCTCCCGACCGGACAGTGCCGCGGACAGAGCGGTAGACGACGCCGTGCAAGACGCCGTGGACCGGTATGGGGCCTTCCTGGGGATCCCGGCCGCGCGTGTGGGCTCCGGGGTTAAGCTGGAAGGACACATATGAGAGGCGCTACACCGTGAACAGCATGTTTTTCTGGATCATCATTCTGTCGTTCGTGATACCGATGGCGATGCGGATGTACCGGAAGTCCGTCAACAAACGGAACCAGGAGCAGAGCTTTTCCGGACGCTACCCCGAGCAGTTTCCAGGCGGCGGGCAGTACCCCGGACCGCAGAACAAACAGCCCCGTGACGGCTACACGCAGCAGGATTACATGAGTGGCGGCTTCCGCCAGGTCATGAGCCCGCAGCCCCTGCCGCCGAGCCAGCCGTTGCCGCCCATGCAGCCGATTCCATCTGCAGACCAGCAGTTCCCGCCGTACGGGCAGCCGGTGCCGGAGCCACGCTCGGAAGCACCGCAGCAGCCTGCCGCCCCCGCCATTCCCCTGCCGCCGTCGGGCCCGCAGGGCTACCGTGCCCGGAAGCTTGCCGAACTTGACCAGCAGTACAGCAACGGCGAGCTGGCCATGGAGGAATACATGAAGCGCCGCTCCGACATCATGAACGGCTAGCTTCCGGGCAGTTGCCTCGTCCAGCTACTTCCTAGTCCACCTGCGGGAAGCCGAGGTCGATGACGGACGTGGCAGGATCCGGCCATCGCGTCGTCACCACCTTGCCCCGCGTGTAGAAGCGGATGCTGTCCGGTCCGTACATGTGCGTGTCGCCGAACAGGGAATTCTTCCAGCCGCCGAAAGAGAAGGTCCCCACCGGCACCGGGATCGGCACGTTGACACCCACCATGCCGGCCTCGACGTCGAACTCGAATTGCCGGGCGGCGCCGCCGTCGCGTGTGAAGATGGCAACACCATTGCCAAACTCGTTCTCATTGACCAGCTGTACGGCGTCGCTGTAGCTGGCTACCCGGACCACGGACAGGACCGGGCCGAAGATTTCGTCGTCGTAGACCTTCATGCCCGGTTTGACGTGATCCACGAGGCTGACGCCGATGAAGAAGCCGTTCGAATCAAAGTCCTGGGTGCGTCCGTCGACGACGACGGTGGCGCCTTCGTTTTCGGCGCCGGCCACGTAGGAGGCAACTCTGTCGCGGTGTTCTGCCGTGATCAGCGGCCCCATCTGCGAGGACGGGTCTGTGCCGGGGCCGATCTTGAGCGTAGCCATCCGGCTGGTGATTGCCGCAACCAGGTCATCGGCGATGTTCCCCACGGCCACCAGCACGCTTACAGCCATGCAGCGTTCACCGGCCGAACCGTAGGCCGCGGAAATCGCCGCATCGGCTGCCATGTCCAAATCGGCGTCGGGCAGGACCACCATGTGGTTCTTCGCTCCGCCGAGGGCCTGGACGCGCTTGCCGTTATCGGCGGCGCGTTTGTAGATGGACTGCGCGATGGGCGTTGAACCGACGAAGCTGACAGCCCTGACGTCCGGATGTTCCAGCAGGACGTCCACCGCCTCCTTATCGCCGTGGACCACGTTCAGGACGCCCGCCGGCAACCCTGCTTCGGCGAAGACCTCTGCGATGAACACAGCCGACGATGGGTCTTTTTCACTGGGCTTGAGCAGCACCGTATTGCCGCAGGCGAGCGCGCTGCCGATCATCCAAAGCGGCACCATCGCCGGAAAGTTGAAGGGCGTAATACACGCCACCACGCCGACGGGCTGCCGGACGGAGTGCACGTCCACACCGTTGGAGACCTGCTCGGACCGTTCGCCCTTGAGCATGTGAGACAGCCCGGTGGCGAATTCGATGTTCTCCAGGCCGCGCGAGATCTCTCCCTCTGCGTCGGAGAGTACCTTGCCATGCTCGCTCGTGAGAATGGCCGCTAGCTCGGGTTTGCGCTGCATCAGGATCTCACGCACCCGGAAGAAAATGTTGGTGCGCTTGGCCAAGCTGGTCGCCCGCCAGCCGGGAAGCGCAGCCTTGGCTGCGGCAATGGCTTCCTCCACCCGGGCGGCGGAGGCGAAGGCAACCTGTTTTTCCTGCTCTCCCGTTGCCGGGTTGAAGACGGGACCGAAGCGCTCAGCATCGCTGATGCGGACGCCGTTGATGAAGTGCGGAATGGTTTGCATGGTGATCTCTTTCCTGGGGCAATTCACGGTGCAATTCTTGGGGCAGTTCGGCGAGGTCTGGCGGATTCGTGCCGGCTGACTAAACGGTGGAGTCCAGCGACCCGTCCACGAGTTTGATGATCATGGAGCAGTCCTTGCCGGACTGCCCGGCGTCGACGAGCCGCTGGAACAACTGCTGGACGTGCCTGCCGATTTCGAGCGGCGTTCCGGTGTCCTCGGCGGCGCTGATGGCCAAGCCGATGTCCTTGTTGGCCAGCTCCGTGGTGAAGGTGGGCGCGAAGTCATTGTCTGCAGCGGCGGTGGAAACAACCCCGGGAACGGGATACCAGGTGCGCAGGGCCCAGCTGTCGCCCGAGGAGACCGAGGCGATGTCCCAGAAAACCTGCTTGTCCAGCCCCAGCCGGTCCGCCAGGACGGCCCCTTCTGCCGTGGCGGCCAGGTTGATGAACAACATCAGGTTGTTGCAGATCTTGGCTGCCTGGCCGGTGGTGGCCGCACCCGTGGGAATGATATTGGAGGCCATCGGGCCGATGTAGCCGGTGGCGTCGGCCACCGCGCCTTCTTCGCCGCCCACCATAAACGTGAGAGTTCCGGCTTGGGCGCCGCTCATGCCGCCTGAAACGGGAGCGTCCACGAAGCGGAAGCCGGCGGCAGCTGCGGCGTCGTGCAGTTCCTGCGCGGCGGCGATGTCAATGGTGGAGGAATCCACCAGGAGGGTGCGACTGTCAGCGTGTGCGAGGACTCCGTCCTCGCCGAGGTACACGGCCTTGGCATGCTCACCCTTGGGCAGCATGGTGAACACCACGTCCGCACCGTTAACGGCGTCGGCTATGCTCTGGGCCGGCTTCACTCCCCCGGCTTCAGCGGCTGCCACCGCTGCCGGATTGAGGTCAAAGCCACGGACGTCGTGCCCGCTCTTTGCAAGGTTTGCCGACATGGAGCCACCCATGTTTCCCAGACCGATCCAACCGATTACTGCCATGATTGCAAGCTCCTTTGCTTGGTGTCCGAGCCGATGGGGCCGGACGCTCTGTGTCCACCATCACACCCTGCTACAGTGCAATCAAGGAGAAAAAGTACAGACACCATGTGCACTGATGCACATAAAGAGAAGGACCGCACGTGAGACGGCTTCCGAGCCCTGACGATCTGCTGATTTTGCTGACGGTGGCCCGCCTGGGCCGGTTCAACGCCGTCGCCGAGACATTAGGCACAACCCACACAACCATTTCCCGGCGCATCCTCGCCCTGGACAGACAACTGGGCGGCCGGACACTGGAACGCAGCCCCCACGGCTGGGAACTGACCGAGCTCGGGGCCTCCGCGGTAGCCGCCGCCGAGGCCATCGAGGAAACCCTGGGCTCGCTGTCCGGTCTCATCAGCGATGACCGGGGCGGCCTCTCGGGGCTGGTGCGGATCAGCACATCAGACGGCTTCGGTGCCGAGTTTGTGACGCCGGCCCTCGTCCGGCTTCAGCACCGGCACCCGCTGCTGAACGTGGAAATGCTCAGCGCCACACGAAAGGTTAGCCAGAACCGGTCCGGCGTGGACCTCGAGGTGGTGGTGGGCCGGACCGATGTCACCAATGCACAGACGATCTTCCTGACTAATTACTTCCTGCGGCTCTACGCCAGCCCTGGCTACGCCGCCGAGCGCGGGCTGCCCGAAACGCTCGACGGCGTGGGGCAGCACGGCTTTGTGTCTTACGTGGAGTCGGCGCTCCAGGTGGCAGAGCTGGGACACCGGTCCTCGCAGCTGCCGATGCCGAAGTCCAGTTTCCAGGCCACCAGCATCTTTGCCCAGGTGGAGGCGGTGCGCAGAGGTGCGGGAATCGGCCTACTGCCGAATTTTATGGTGGCAGGAAAGCCCGAGTTTGTCCCTGTGCTCCCCGACGCCTTCCAACGCCAGCTCCCCATCTGGGCCGTGGCACGCCCGGAATCACTGCGGTCGGGCCAGGTCCAGGCAGTCATCGCCGCGCTGAAGGAAGAAGTGGACGAACGCCAGGAACTGCTGGCAGGCTGACAGGGCACCATTCCCCGGCGGGCGCCGGCCGCTACGCCTGGAACAGCCGCCGGACCACCTGACCGTTGGCGAGGGCATCAAGGCCCTCATTGATTTCGGTCAACGGTTTGGTGTCCGTGTGCAGCAGCTCCACCGGCAGCTTTCCCTGCCTCCAGTAATTGAGGAAAAGCGGAATATCGCGTTCCGGCACGGCGTCGCCCATATAGGAACCCAGCAGGCGCTTGCCCGCCCCGGCGAACTGCAGGGCCGGGACGGTCAGCTTCGCGGATGGGTGCGGCAGGCCCACGGATACCACCGCACCCCCTCGTGTCACGAGCTCCAGGCACGAGGCAATCACCCGGGCTGAGCCCACGGCTTCGATGGCAACGTCCACACCGTCCCCCGTGGCCCGGGCAATCAGTGAGGCGGCCTCCTCGGGGGTGCCTGCGGCTGTGGCGCCACAGCCGCGGGCCAGTTGGTGCTTGCCCGTATTCGGGTCAATGGCGATCACGGCCGACGCGCCGGCGACGGCCGCAGCCATCACCGCGGACAGCCCCACGGCTCCCAGCCCGAAGACTGCCACGGACTGCCCGGCCGTCACCGCAGCCGTGTTAAGCACGGCGCCCATTCCAGTGAGCACCGCGCACCCGAACATGGCCGCCACAGTGTCCGGGACGTCGTCGTCAATAGCCACCACGGACTCGCGCGCCACCACGGCATAGTCGGCGAAGGCCGAGACGCCCAGATGGTGGTTGATCCGCCCGCCCTCCGGGGTGCGGAGCAAGGCATCGCCGTGCAGCAGGTCGCCGGAGCTGTTGACTTCGGCGGCGCGGTGGCAGAGCGCGGGCCGGCCGGCGGAGCAGGCCCGGCACTTCCCACAGCTCGGCACAAAAACAAGCACCACGTGGTCCCCCGCTTTGATGTCCTTAACGCCCTCGCCCACGGCGTCGACGCGGCCTACTGCCTCATGCCCCAGTGCCATGGGGAGGGGCCGGACGCGGGAGCCGTCCACGACGGACAGGTCGGAGTGGCAGAGGCTGGAGTACTTGATGGTGACGCCCAGTTCACCGGCACGGGGTTCGGGACGGTCCAGCTCCTGCACCACCAGGGGCTTTGCGTCGGTGTAGCTGGTGCCGGGCGGGACGGTGGAGTAAAGAACTGCTGCTCGCATGGAAGTTCCTGACCTTCGGGGTAAAGGGGCTGGCGTGCTGCTGCCCGGACCTGCATGCGCGGGTCCGGGCAGCAGCTATGCGCTGGTGTTGCCGCGTCCTGGCGGGCCTACTTCCTGGCGGCCGCCAGGAGATCGGCGGTGCCCTGGGCGTCAGCGGCGTCGACGTCGTGCAATGAGATGCCGCGGGTTTCCTTAAGGAAGAACACGGAGACCGCTGTCACGATGCAGGCAGCCAGCAGGTAGAGAGCCACCGGAGTGGAGGATCCGAAGCTGGCCAGGAGCGAGCTGGCGATGATCGGTGCCAGCGAACCTGCCACAATCGACGTCACCTGGTAGCCGAGCGAAACGCCCGAATACCGCATCCGGGTGGGGAACATCTCCGCCATGATTGACGGCTGTCCCGCGTACATCAGTGCGTGAAAAAGCAGGCCGATGGTGATCGCGGCCAGGATGACGAGGTCGTTGGCGGTGTCCATCATCGGGAAAGCGAAGAAGCCCCAGGTTCCACCGAGGACCGCACCGGCGATGTACACAGGCCGGCGGCCAAAAGCATCGGACATCTTGCCGACGAGCGGGACAGCGCATAAGTGGATGAAGTGCGCCACCAGCAGGAGCAGCAGGATCCGGGAGGTGTCCGTCTCGACCACAACTTTGAGGTAGGTGATGGAGAACGTGACCACGAGGTAATAGAGGATGTTCTCCGCGAACCGCAGGCCCATGGCCGTAAAGACGCCCCGGGGGTAGCGGCGGAAGACTTCCCCGACGCCGTAGCCCTTCTTCTCGACAGTGACTTCCTTACGCGCCTCCAGGAATATCGGTGCGTCCTGGACCTTGGTGCGGATGTAGTAGCCGATCACCACGATCACGGCAGAGAGCCAGAACGCCACCCGCCAGCCCCAGCCGAGGAAGTCAGCGGAAGAGAGGGTGGAGGACAAGGTGAACAACACGCCCGTGGCAAGGAGGTTGCCCATCGGGACGGCAGACTGTGGCCAGCTTGACCAGAATCCGCGCGACTTGTTCGGGCTGTGTTCGGCCACGAGAAGAACCGCGCCTCCCCATTCACCGCCGACAGCGAAGCCCTGCACGAAGCGCAGGAGCACGAGCAACGCCGGCGCCCAGTAGCCGATCTGCGCGAAGCTGGGCAGGCAGCCCATCAGGAAAGTGGAGACGCCCACCAGGATGATGCTCAGCTGCAGGAGCTGCTTCCGGCCGAACTTGTCACCGAAGTGTCCGAAGACAATCCCGCCGATGGGTCTGGCGACGAATCCCACCGCATACGTGACAAACGCTGCAATGATGCCATCCAGTTCCGTTCCGGAATTGGGGAAGAACATTTTGCCAAAGACCAGGGTGGCTGCGGAGGCGTAGAGAAAAAACTCGTACCACTCAACCACGGTGCCGGCCATGGAAGCCGTGACGACTTTTTTCAGGCCTGAGGTCTTGACATCGGTTTCCACTGCTCGCCTTGCGGCGGAGTTATCCGTGCTCATGCGTGAACTCCTTCGGCGTCTCCATCGACACCACTGGGGACCAGACGTTGGCGGCCATGCATGACGTTCACCACGACGCGCCGGGTCCCACGAGTATGGACTGGCGACGGGTCATGCTCAACGACGAAAAGCGCAGAACCTATCTGCATTTATGCACATGTGCCCTGTCCGGCTCTATCCGGGCTGGGTTCCGGCTCTGTCCCGGCCCTGTCCGGCTCAGTCGGCGAGATGCCGCCGGAGCTGGGCGCCGAGCTGGCCGATCTCGGTCAGGAAACCGTCGTGGCCGATCGGAGCCGCAATAACGTGGACGTCCACGTCGCCCGGGAGCGCGTCAGCCAGCTCACGGGACTGCGACGGGAAGTACAGCCGGTCACTATCCACGGCGGCCACGAAGAACCTGGCGGTGGCACGGCCCAAGGCCTCATTCAGCGAGCCCCGCCCGCGGCAGACATCGTGGCTCATCAGGGCGTCGGTGATGGCGATGTAGCTGTTGGCATCAAAGCGCCGCACCAGTTTTTGGCCCTGGTGGTCCAGGTAGCTTTCCACCTGGTAGCGGCCCCGCTCCCCCAGCGCCGCCGCCTGGAACGGCGATTCCGGGTGCTGGGCCGACCGGCCGAAGCGGCCATCGAATTCCTCTGCGGAGCGGTAGGTGATGTGCGCAATGCGCCGGGCCAGGGCCAGGCCGTCCTCCGGCAGCGGACCGCCGTAGTAGTCGCCGTCGTTGAAATTGGTGTCCTGGCGGATGGCGAGCGTCTGCGCCTGGGCGAACGCGATCTGTTCGGCCGTGCTGGCGGCACCGATCGAGATGACGGCGCAACGCTGTACACGTTCCGGGTAGGTGACCGCCCATTCCAGGGCCCGTGCGCCGCCCATGGAGCCGCCCAGCACGGCATACCAGCTCGGGATGCCCAGCTGGTCAGCCAGCCTGGCCTCAGCCGCTGTTGTATCCCGCAGTGTCACCAGAGGAAAACGGGACCCCCACGGCGTGCCGTCCGGGGCAACCGAGGACGGCCCGGTGGAGCCGTAGCAGCCGCCCACAATGTTGATGGAGACCACAAAGAACCGGTCCGTGTCCACCGGCGCCCCGGGTCCGGCCAGCTGTTCCCACCAGCCGGGCTCGTCACTATCGCCCCGTGTCACGTGCGTGCTGCCGGTCAGGGCATGCTCAATCAGGACGGCGTTGGAGCCGTCCGCGTTGAGGGTGCCCCACGTTTCATAGCCGAGGGTGACATCCGGGAGGTACCCGCCGGCCTCGAGCTCGAGGCCACCAATGCTGGCGTAACGGACCACACCGTTACCGGGGGCTGCAGTTCGGGAAATCGTAATCGTCATGGCAAGGACCTTTTCTACGCGCTTGCCCACCGTCAATTGACCGGCAGGCCAGGTCCTCACCCGGGGCACCCCGCCGCGAAAGAGGGTTGCCGGCCAGCAAGCCGGGGCTGTCGCTGGCACTCATGACCTGCTTCGAGTGTACGAACAGCCCCGGTCCATTGCTAAGCGTGTGACTGGTTGTGACTTTGCGGGGGCCTTACTTCCCCTGGCCTGCCGCGTCTTTGTTAGGCTCCGCCGCGCCCTTGGCCGCCCGGAAGCCGGCTTCAAGGTCGGCGAGGATGTCATCGATGTGTTCGATGCCCACGGACAGGCGGACCAGTCCCGGAGTGACCCCGGCGATGGCCTGCTGCTCGGGCGAGAGCTGGCTGTGCGTGGTTGATGCCGGGTGGATCACCAGTGAACGGACGTCCCCGATGTTGGCCACATGGGAGTGCAGCTCCAGGGCATCCACGAAGCGCTTCCCGGCCTCTGCGCCGCCGGCCAGGTTGAACGCGACCACCGCACCGGTGCCTTTGGGGCCGTATTTGCGGCCGCGCTCGTACCACGGGCTGGAGGGCAGCCCGGCATAGGCGACGGATTCGACGTCGTCCCTTGCCTCAAGCCACTCCGCGACGTTGACGGCATTGGCCACGTGCCGTTCCACCCGCAGGCTCAGCGTCTCCAGGCCCTGGGCGATGAGGAAGGCGTTGAAGGGTGACACTGCCGAGCCGAGGTCGCGCAGCAGCTGGACGCGGGCCTTGAGGATGTAGGACAGGTTGGCGCCGAGGGCTCCGCCGGCCCCAAGGTCACGGGCGTAGACCAGCCCGTTGTAGGTGGGGTCCGGGGTGTTGAAGCCCGGGAACCGTTCCGGGTCCGCGCCGAAGTCGAAGTTACCCGAGTCCACAATCACCCCGGCAATGGCAGATCCGTGCCCGCCGAGATACTTGGTGGCGGAGTGGACCACAATGTCCGCGCCCCATTCGAGCGGGCGGATGAGGTACGGCGTGGAGAGGGTGTTATCCACAACGAGGGGCACGCCGGCGTCGTGGGCGGTCCGGGACACACCCTCGATGTCCAGCACGTCCTGGCGGGGGTTGGAGACCACTTCGGCGAAGAAGAGCTTGGTATTGGGCTGGACAGCATCGCGCCAATGGTCCAGGTTGTCCGGGTCAGCCACAAACGTGACGGAGATGCCGAACTTCTTGAGGGTGTGCGCCAGGAGGTTATACGTCCCGCCGTACAGGCTGGGGCTGGCTACGACGTGGTCACCGGCCTCGGCAATGTTCAGGATGGCAAAGGTTTCAGCGGCCTGTCCCGAACTCAGCAGCAGCGCAGCGAGTCCGCCCTCCAGGCTGGCAATCCGCTGTTCAACAGCGTCCTGCGTGGGGTTGCCGATGCGGGTGTAGATCGGCGCGAGCTCTGCGAGGGCAAACCGGTTGGCGGCGCTTTCAGCGCTCGGGAAGACGAACGACGTCGTCTGGTAAATGGGGAGCGCCCGGGCGCCGGTGGCGCTGTCCGGTTCCTGGCCAGCGTGGATCTGGCGGGTTTCGAAAGACCATCCGTTCGACATTCAATGCTCCTTGACGTGGTGTGGCACTGCTCGGTTGCGTTCAGTGTAGGAAGACTTCCCGGACGGGAACAGGATTGTGACGAACGTGGTCAGTCGGCGGCTTCTTCTCCTACATTCAGGGCGGAATGTCCACTCGTGACGCAACAGGAATCCGGTAAGGCTACCCTTAGCTGAGAGCCGGATCACAAAGTGCCAAGATGATGGCATGCGCATGGATCACGTCTCTTACGCCTGTGAACAAGATGGCCTCGTTGCCACCACCGAACGTATTTCGTCCGCCCTCGGCGTTGAAGCCGTGAAGGGTGGAGTGCACCCCCGGTTTGGAACCCGGAACATGATTATTCCCCTCGCCGGCCACAAATACCTGGAAGTTGTGGAGGTCCTGAACCACCCGGCATCGGACAAGGCTCCCTTCGGGCAGGCTGTCCGGGCGCGGTCCGAGGCCGGCGGCGGCTGGATGGGCTGGTGCGTCGAAGTGGACGACCTCGCTCCGTTCGAAGACCGCCTGGGCCGTGCTGCCGTGAACGGCAACCGCAAGTTCCCGGACGGCCGTGAGCTGGTCTGGAAGCAGATCGGCATCCTGGGCCTGATCGCGGACCCGCAGGTCCCGTACATGCTCAAGTGGGAGGGCGACCCCGCCCTGCACCCGTCCAACGCCTATGAGAGCAACGTCAAGATGAGCTGCCTGACCATAGCCGGTTCCGCCGCACGCGTGACGGAATGGCTGGGTGAACCCGTCGAGAAGCCGCTGGAGGATGTGGCCGTTGACTGGGTGGCTCCGCATGGAACCCCTGGCATCCTGTCCGTGACCTTCGAAACCGCTACGGGCGCAGTCACCATCTGATTGCACGTTCAATAGCTTCGGCCGCCATCAGCGGGTGCCAATGATGCCACCCACCGATGGCGGCCGAATCCCTTTAAGGCCGGGCCTGCTTCACTGCGCCTGTGACGCACGGGAACCACGGCTGACCTACCCCAGGCCCACAGCCCGGCCAAAGAGGCTGAAGCCAACGAAGGCCACGAAGTCCAGCAGCGCATGCGCGATGACCAGCGGCATAACCCGTTTGGTCCTGGTGTAAAGCCAGGCGAACACCACACCCATCACTGCGTTGCCGATGAACGGCCCGAAGCCTTGGTACAGGTGGTAGCTGCCGCGGAGCATCGAGCTCGTGAAGATGGCCAGGGGCATGCTCCAGCCGAACTTGCCGAAGCGGTCCAGGAGATAGCCCACCACGATGACCTCCTCCACCACGGCGTGCCGCAGCGCGGACAGGATCAGGACGGGAACGGTCCACCAGTACGAGTCGAGTGCGCTGGGGATGATGGCGGTGGTGATCCCCAGGGCACGTCCCGCGGCATAAAGACCCAGTGAAGGAATTCCGATCAGCGCCGCGAGGCCAAAGCCCTGCAGCAGATCGCGGCCCGGCCTGGCGAAGTTGAAGCCCAGCTTCCGGAATGCCGAACTGCCGTGGCTGCTCACGCCAGCGCCGGACTGCCGCTGGTCCGTGAGGAAGTAGATGACCAGCAGCACGGGCACAAGGGCAAAAACGATGTCCAGCAGCTGGTACGTCAGGTCGAAGTATTCGCGCGGGCTCTGTGACCGGTTCAGCGTGGACGTGCCTTCGGCCAGTGGGGCCCGGGTCATCTTGTCCAGCAGCTGCACCACCGAGTAGACGGCGGACTGCCCCAAGGAAAGGCCCAGCACAATCCAGACTTCGATCCGCAGCCTACGGCGGGAGGGAACCAACATGGTTCCATCTTGCCTGTAGTTTCTGGTTCTTCGCTGATTAGGGTGGCCAGCTCGCCGGGGCTCACCAAAAGTGAGAGAGCGTCCGCCAAAAACTCACCAAAAGTGAGAGAGCGTCCGTTGCGGGGGCACCTATGCTTGGGGCTTATGAGCGCGCCAGGGAAAATCTTTATGATCCGGCACGGCCAGTCCGCGGCCAACGTCGATACGTCCATCTACAACAGGGTCCCGGACTACCGGATTCCGCTGACTCCCCAGGGCCTGGCGCAGGCCACGGCGGCCGGCGAACGGATCCGCCGCGAGCTGGACGGCCGCCAGGTCTGCGTCTACGTTTCCCCGTACCTTCGGGCGCACCAAACCCTTGAGGCCCTCAACCTTGGCAACCTCACGGAACGGGTGATCGAAGAACCGCGTCTCCGTGAGCAGGACTGGGCCAATTTCCAGATCACCGGCGACATCGAGGACCAGAAGGAACTCCGCAACGCTTACGGCCATTTCTTCTACCGGTTCAGGGAAGGCGAATCCGGCTCCGACGTCTACGACCGGATCTCCTCGTTTATGGAGACTCTGTACCGCCACTGGTCCAAACCGGACTACGCCCCCAACACGTTGCTGGTGACCCACGGGCTCACTATGCGCCTGTTCTGTATGCGCTGGTTCCACTGGTCGGTGGAGTATTTCGAATCACTCAATAACCCGGACAATGCCGCGGTGCGGACCCTTCTGCGCACCGATCTGGGCAAGTACGAACTCGATATTCCGTTCAGCCAGTGGGTGGACCGCCGGGTGGACGAGACTGTCCTGGATTCGCCGCCGATGATTTTCTAGGGGTTGTTGCTGGCCGCTCAGTGCGGGGCAACGATCACTTCGGTGCCGTTGGCTTCGAACGCCGCCTTGTCCTCGGCGGAGATACCGGAGTCTGTGATCAGGCGGTTAAACGCGTAGCCGTCCATGGTGGCGAACGCTCTGACCCCAACTTTGGAGGAGTCAGCCAGGACATAGGAAACCCGGGCCCGGCTGGCCAGCAGGGCATTCACGGACGCTTCGCCCTCCCCCGTGTTGGTTGGGCCCATTTCGGGGTCGATGCCGTTCACACCAATGAAGGCGATGTCCATAACCACCTTCTGCATGATGATGTCGGTGTACGGGCCCACCAGTTCGTAGGAGCGGGGGTTCAGTATGCCGCCGGTCACCATGACCTTGATGTTGGGGCGGACAGCCAACTGCGCAGCGATATTGATGGCGTTGGTGACCACCGTCAGGGTGGGCTGGTTTGCGGGAGCGTTCAGGTCCTCCCGCGTTGCCAGGATCTGCGCGAGGGCGGTGCTGGTGGTGCCGCCGCAGAGCCCGATCACCGCTCCGGGTGAAATGAGTGCCGAAGCCGCCTGGGCGATCTGTTCCTTGGCTTCGGCGTGGTCGTCACGGTTGTATCGGCCGGGGAGGTCGTACGATAGGGCGCCGGTGGTGGCTCCGCCCCGGGTGCGGGTCAGCAGCCGTCGCTTGGCCAGGCTGTCCAGGTCACGCCGTGCCGTGGCCGGCGATACGCCCAGCGTGCCCACGATTTCTTCCACCTCCACCTGGCCCGTTTTGGCGAGGATGTCCAGGATGGCCGTCAAGCGGTCGGTGCGGGTCATGGGGGGCCTTTCAGCGTCAAACAGTCACCAGATTATGACGTTATCTGATCATAACAGTCCGTAATGATCATTTTGCGTCATGAAATGGGAGCCTGGCTACCGCGCCCGCACACCGGCCCGCCACACAGCGTACGTCAGCGGCATGCCCGGGCGGTAAGCGAGATGCGTGGCCGAGGGGGCGTTGAGCATGTGCAGGTCTGCCCGGTGCCCGACGGCGAGCGAACCCACCGCCCGTTCGCCGTCGGCGTCGTGCCCTGCCTCCCGGTGCAGCGCCAGCGCGCCTCCATAGGTTGCGGCACGCACCGCTTCGTGGACGCTCAAGCGCATCTGCAGCACGGCAGTAGCCATGTTGAACGCCATGGAGCTGGTGTAGGACGTACCCGGGTTGCAGTTGGAGGCCAGCGCCACCTGCACACCGGCGTCCAACAGTTCACGCCCCGGGGCCAGCGGCTGCCGGGTGGAGAGATCGCACGCGGGCAGGCAGGTTGCGACAGTGCCGCGGACCCCCGTGCCGGTTCCCGGGTTCCAGCCGGACCAGCTTTCCGCCAGCGCCGCCACGTCACGGGCCGACAGATAGTTCACGTGGTCCACGCTGGCTGCCCCGAGTTCCACCGCGAGCTGCACGCCGGGGCCTTCGCCGAGCTGGTTGCCGTGGACGCGGATCCCCAATCCGGCGGCGCGGCACGCCTTCAGCACACGGCGGGACTGCTCCGCGGTGAAGGCGCCTTCCTCGCAGAACACGTCCGCCCACCGGACGTACGGCCGGACGGCTTCAAGCATGGGCCCGCAGACGAGATCGGTGTAGGCGTCCGCGTCGGTGCCCGCGGGGACAAGGTGGGCGCCGAGGTAGGTGACTTCGTCCGCGACGGTGGAGGCGATCCGGGCGCTCCGGGCCTCGTGCTCAATGTCCAGCCCGTACCCGGTCTTGGTTTCGAGGTAGGTGGTGCCCTGCGACACGGCCTCGGACACGCGCGCCATCGCCAGCCGGGTGAGGTCGAAATCGGACGCGCGCCGGGTGGCGTCCATGGTTACGGCGATACCCCCGGCAGAGTAGGACTCCCCTGCCATCCGTGCCTCGAACTCCGCAGTGCGGTCACCGGCGAAGACCAGGTGCGTGTGGGAATCCACCCAGCCCGGCAACACGGCCCGGCCGCCGGCGTCCACGGCGTCGTCGGCCGCCGGCGCATCCGCTGCGGCACCGAGCCAGGCGATCCGTTCGCCCTCGACCACCACGGCGGCATTCTTAAGGACCCGGTGGTCCAGGTCCTGGGTCATCAGCTCGGCGATGTTGGTGATCAGGGTGCTCATGGGTTCCATTGTTCAGCGCCGGATGGACCAGCGCGTGGCGGCCAGCGCCTCCGCTGTCCGGGATGCCGGATGGTGGGCCGCACTGGGACGGTGCCCCGCGCCCTGTCCTGCGAGGTGTCCGGCGCCCTGCCCGGCCAGGATCTGCGCGGCGGCGAGCTCCGCCATGGCCGATGACGTCTGGAAACCGTACCCGCCCTGACCGGCGAGCCAGTAGAACCCTGGTGCTTCGGCGTCGAACCCGGCCACCGGGACGCCGTCGGCTGCCTCGGTCCGGAGACCCGTCCACGCGGTCCGGACTCCGCGGATTCCCAACGTGGTCAGCTGGTTGAGCTCCACGATCAGCCGCTCGATATCGCCGGGCCGCGGCCTGGCGTCCTCGGGTCCGCTGGGTACCGTTTCCGACGGCGAGATCAGCACCTCGGTGCCCTCCCGGCGGAAATAGAACGTGTGGTCCGCTGCCGCCACCATGGGGCTGTGCCCGGGCAAGGGACGTTCGACGTCGACAATCGCCGCAGTGCGCCGGTACGGCTGCAGCCCGAGCTTCTCCACGCCGCTGATCACGGCGATTTCATCAGCCCAAGCGCCAGCCGCGTTGACCAGCACACCGGCTTCGAAGGCTTCCTGCCCGGCCCCGATCTCCCAGCCCGAGCCCAGCCGCTGGGCGGAATGTACGCGGGCGCCGGTGATGATGTCGGCGCCTGCGGCCTCAGCCCGCAGGCGGTGGTCTTCCAGCAGCAGCGGGGCATTGCAGCCGAAGGATCCGGTATCCAGGCCTGCGGCGGAGAAGGACCCGGAAACCAGCGCAGGGCACAGCTCCATTGCCCGTTCATGCGTGATGGCATTCATGTGGCCGCTGGCCTCGGCGCGGACGGACTCCTCTGTGCCGATGAGCATAAAACTCCGCGGCGTCAGGACAGGTTCCGGCAGTTGCGCGTCCCGGGCCGCCATCAGCTCAAGGGTCCGGACCGTGAGTTCCTGCACCACCTCAGGGCCGTAACTCGGAATAAGCTGGCGGGCGGAGCGGGAGGACGTGTGGTACGCCAGCTCCTGCTCCGCTTCCACCAGCGCCACACTGCAGCTGCCCGCGAGCGCGGACGCCAGGGACAGGCCGGCGATGCCGCCGCCCACAATCAGGACGTCGTAGTGTGCTGCCATGGCTCCATCCTTGCAGAGTTGCCCTGCGGCCGCGCCGGGCACCCGCCAGGGGTTTAGCCCCAATGCCGTTCACTTAGCAGGGGTGTGTTAATCTTTCGGCATGGCGCGTAGTGGATGGGTGACCCCGGTGGGTCCGGAGCGGTTGAGCGATCATGTCTCTTTGGGTG
>NZ_JBWZCI010000019.1:0-79186 GCF_059383495.1 Pseudarthrobacter sp. RHLT3-21 | reverse complement strand
GTTGTGCACGGCTTCGATGGCTTCGTCTGCCGCAAGCCCGCGGAAGCTGCGTGACGCCAGGACCTCAGTCATTGCTGAACGCCTCTTCGGCAGTACCGTAGGCCGTGAGGACCTTGTCCATGCTGGTCAGCTGCAGGACCATCTTCACCTGCGGCTGGACCGCTGCGATCCGCAGGTCCCCTCCCGCCTGCCGCGCCGCCTTTAGGCAGCCGATGAGCGCCCCGAGGCCGGAGGAGTCCATAAACGCCGTGTTCTCCAGGTTCACCACGATCCGCTTGGATCCACCGGCAATGACGCCGGTAACAAACTCGCGCAGTCTTGCCGCGGAGACCATGTTCAGCCGCCCGTCCGCCTTGACCTCCGCATACGAGCCCTTGACCTCATAGCTAAACTCCAACGGGATTCCTCTCTGTAACTGCCGGATCTGCGGCCGGTTCATAACCCTTGTAAAGCACTGCCCGGACCAAGATGCTCATCACCACCAGATCGAAAATGACCCAGGCGACGTTCACCAGGGTGCCGAGCGGTTCGGCAGGCCGGCGGCCAGGCGGATAATTCCGATGACGGCGGCCACCGCCAGCAGCACCGATACAACGATCTGTGTGCCGTAAAGAGTGAACGTTTCCCGGTCCTGGCATTTTCTCCGGTGCCCTACCGCACCGACTGTTCTTGCCTGCGTTTAGAAGTCACCGCATCGAATGCTTGTCGGCGAGCTGGCTTGATTCTGATGACTGAGGGGAGCGTGCTGTTCTGCGGACGGCGAGGATGGTTACGTCATCGGGGTTGTTGGTTTCTGCGGCCAGCTTTTGCACGGCGTCGACGATGTCTGTTGCCGAGGTCGCTGCGGTGGCGAGCAGGGCGATTTCGTCGATGGCGGTGAGGGTTCCGTCGTATAGGTCTAGTACTCCGTCGCTGAAGCTAACGATCATGTCCCCGGGGTTGAGGTGAATTTCGAACGAGTGCCAGGTTGTGCCCGGGAGCAGCCCTACGGGCAGTTCCCGGGAGGCGAGCCTTTCCCAGGATTTGTCCGCACGGATAAGCAGAGTCAGGCCGTGGCCTGCGTCGGAGAACAGGATCCGCCCGTCCTCGGCACGGAGTCGGGCGTGGAAGAGGGTGGCGAAGGACGCGGCCTCACTTAACTCGGTGGTAAGGCAATCTGAGGTCAAGCTGAGGGCCGTGGCGGGGTCCTCGCTGTTTCTGGCGCTGCGGATGACGGCCCGCGTGGTGGCAGCGATCATTCCGGCCCCTGCACCTTTGCCCATCACGTCCCCAAGCGTGAACCCGAGGCCGCCGTCAATCTCATACCAGTCGAAGAAGTCTCCGCCCACAGCCTTGGACGGTATGCAGGCGCCGACGGTTTCATACCCGGGGAGCGGGGCAGCTTCTTTGGGCAGCAGATATCGCTGGATTTCCGCCGCGCGGCTGAGTTCCTCCGACGCGGCCGCTGCCTCTGCCCGGGCGGCGCTGAGGCGCCGGCGGGCTCTGGAGGCCAGTTCGTTGACGATAACTGCGGCCAGGACGAAAACGATCATGCTGTACAGGCCGCGGAGCAGCTCGTTGGGGTTCTCGTCGATGCCGGCGCCCAAGGCGAACGGAACCAGGATCGCCACGGCGCCGCCGAGGACGGCGTAGAGCACGTATCGGCGCCCTTCCATTGCTGAGAACCACAAAACGGGCAGAAGCACGAGGGATGCGTAAATGGAACGGCTTTCACCGGTCCCGTACCGAAGCAGGCCTGCGGCCAGGAAATCCGCGGCCGGAACAATGGTTGCGAAGCGCGCCAGGGACGGACGGGAAAGGACTGCCGACAGCAGGGTCGCTGCGGCTATCAGCAGGGCACCCGTGGCCAGCGCGGGCCAGCTGCTGACGGTCAGCGTCGAAATGGAACTGCTCATCACAGCCGCCGCAAAAAAGAGTGCGGCTATCGGGACCTGCTTGATAAGCGGAGAAATTTGATCAGGTCCCAGGCGTCGAACGCGCATGCTACGGCCAACGCGCTCCTCAGGGACGGAGCCCGGGCGCAGGGCAGCAAGGGACCGACGTCGTTCACGTTGCTGGGCTGCTGGTGGCATTGTGGCCTGATTGTTCATTTCATGGCATCCCTACGTTTTCACCACAGCAAGCGGTTTGACAAAACTAACACGGGGCCTGACTACCATGACAGATGATCACGTTGGCCGTAGTGGTCCCGGCGTCAGCCGTGACTGCGGCTTCTGCGCTACGCCCAGTGGTTTGCGCCGTTGGTCCGTTCATACCGCGGGACGTCCCCGGCCGCCCTTGCGCAGGGCGAGGCCGCGTCCGCTTTCGGCGAGGACAATATGTCAGGGTGTTGGCAGCGATGGGAGGGCCGCGCATGGCGCGGACCCTCCCATCGGTGTCAGTTCCTGGCTGCTAATGCCGCGGCGAAGGCGTTGGCCGAGGCGCCCGAGCTGTTGATCCGCCAGTCGACTTCCTTGTTGTGGTGGAACCAGACAAAGCCGGTGACGTCGGGCTGTGCCGCGAGGTAGGAGACCAGGGCGGTGTTCCAGTCGGCCTTGGATCCTCCGGCTTCGGCGGAGGCGGTCTCGGAGATGATGATCTTCTTGCCGGGGGCGAGGCTGCGCAGCGCGGTCAGGCCGTCACCGAACAGGGCTGAGGGCGAGGCCCAGGAGCTCCAGGACTGAGAGGTGCCCCAGTTGTAGCCGTCCAGGGACGTGATGTCGACGTAACCGGCGCCGGGGTAGAGCCCGGTCAGTGGGGTGGAGCCCCAGTAGGGAACGTTCGGGCTCCAGACCCACTGCACGTTGCTCGCGCCGGTTGCGGCCACCACGTCGTGGACGTGGCGCCAGGCAGCGACGTAGTCGCCGGCGCCGTTTCCGTTGGCTGCTTCGGCCCAGGGATACCAATTGCCATTCATTTCGTGAGCGAAGCGCAGCATGACGGGCTTGCCCCAGTTCTTCAGCGCGGTTCCCCACTGGGTGATGTAGGTGTCGAAGTCTCCGGCGGTGATGCGGTCAAGCGAGTAGGCGGGCTGGTTGGCCCCGTTTCCGCTCCAGAGCCATGGCTCCCAGGTGATAAGGCTGGTGGCGCCGCGGGCGTTGACGGCGTTCAGGTCCGCGATCGGGGCCGCTTGGCTGAAGTCCTTGTAGGACATGATGATGGACGGGTTTTCGTTGACCAAGGTGGCGACGGCATTGAGCTCACTGGCAGCCTGCGGGCCACCTGGCGTCGACACTCCGAACCGCAGCGGGTCCGAGCTAATGGGAGGCGTGGTTGCTGTGGTTTGGGTTTGTGCTGCCATTGTCATCGGGGTAGCGGCGCTCTGCGCTGTCGCGCTTTCGGAGCCGGCGCGCAGCGAGGCGGGGCTGTAGGTGACGGTGTAGGGGGCCGAGGCCGTGGCCTTGCGCGTCTTGGCCGTCACCGTGACCGCGGCTGACGCGGTCTGCGGGATTGTCACGGCCGCAGTGAAGGTGCCGTTGGCTTTGGTGGTGAACTCGACGCTGTTTGAACCGGCCGTGAGCGTCCCGGAGGATTGAGGACCGAAACCGGCACCATTTACTGTCACGGAGGCACCTGTCGGCCCGGCAGGGGCGCCAAGGGTAACCTCCGCCCGGCCTGCGGCTTCAGCAGGTACTGCCATGCCAAACAACACGGCCAGTGACAAGACAAGTCCTGTCACAGTAGATCTAGAAAAAATTTTCTTACGCACAAATACTCCCCAGCACTACGTGAAATCACCGCGCCCTACCGTAGGGCCGGCTTAGGCCGCACGCGGCGGCCATCGTCGAGGCCGGGCGGGAATTCGCGCCAGGCCAAATTATTAGGCGCTCCGGTTTCCCCGTTCATGCGTCCTCAGGACCGTGGGAAACGGATTCCGAGACAATTCTCTATGGAGGAACTGCGAACCAATAGCGTCCTGACCTCATCCTCGATAAACCCTGCGCAGATCCTGTGGTTGCGACCTGGAATCCTGCGATTGGGGATCCAACTGCGGCGTTGCCTCTTCGAGCAACTGCAGGAATTGTTCCTCGCTGTTCAGCGTCAGCTTCTCACCATCGAGAAAGAACGCGGCGTCCCCGGTCACGCCGAGAGCTTTTCCCTCAACGATCTCCGTACGGATCCGCTCCCTGGTCTACCAGTTGCCCAGTTTCATCTCTTTACATCAGCCGAGGGGAAACGGCCCGGACGTCGGCCGGCCGCGTTGTGGCGGACGATCGCGCAGTAAAGACTTCAACAACCAAGGACGGTTTACCCAAACCCGACCACCCTGGCAACGCATCAGTCTCAGTGGGGTGTACAGAAAGTTATCCCTGGGACAGACGATTACGGCAGGCTTTTGGAACAACATCCGGGACAGTCAGATTACGCGGAACTGTCAGTTTCCGAAGTCCTCTGCACGGAATGTTCAAAGTCGTCTGCACGATCTCACGGGTGGTCCCAGGGCGGGCCGTTTGGAGAACCTCAATGGGATTTGGCGAAGAGGTGCCGGGCCCCGAAACACTCCGTGACCAGTATCTGGCGCCTTGGACTGAGCGCTCTGGTCCTAGTCGCCGGAGATGAGGATGTTCTCGTGGATCGTCTTCCAACCGGATGCTTCCAGCTCTTTCGTGTCGTACCCGTCGGATACGGAGGAAGAACGATTCCTGGCTTGGTCCGCCAGTAGTGCTTACGGACCAGCTCGTCAATCACGGCCTCGACGCGTTCAGGCAACCGGCCTTTGCCCTGGCCTCCGCTGGAGTGTCCGGGGGCAACATCCGTCACCACACCGCTGCCCTCACGGTAGCGTTGGATGAGCAGATACACATGCCGCCTGGAGATACCCAGCTCCCGGGAAGCTTCGTCGACCGCCTGTTTACCGATGATGCTCAACCCCGCCAACGGCGCGATGACTTCAGCCCGCCGGCGTGCCAGTTCCCAGACCGCGTCCGAAATGGTCAGCAAACCGTGCCCACTGATCGGTATTGATTCCGGTTCCATGCCAGTCCCTACTCGTGCAGCGGACTTAATTACGGGCGACGCCGCGACCTCACGTACCGGGCCACGTCCAACGATCCTCTCCGTACCCGCAGGAAATCAAGGATTATCGGGTACGGACCGGCGGATTGTGCTGAGGTCTCCTGAAATTCCGTGCTGACCACTGTTGACAAAAACACTCGGTGAGCAGGACTTCGGACATTCGTGCACTCGCCTTCGGAAAATGACAATGCCTACGTGGACCATGTCAACGGGATGCAGCTGGTATTCAAGCGAAGTGACGACACCGAAGTTGCCGCCACCGCCCCTCAACGCCCAGAAGAGGTCCTCGTTCCGGTCTTCGTTGGCGGTCAGGAGCTTGCCGTCGGCCGTGACCACATCGGCCGAGAGCAGGTTGTCGCAGGACAGGCCGTGCTTGCGGGCGAGGTAGCCGATACCTCCCCCCAACGTCAGGCCGGCTATTCCGGTGGAGCCCACGATGCCGCCGGGGGTGGCCAGGCCGAAGGCGTGCGTGGCGTGGTTGAAGTCCGCCCAGGTGGTCCCGGCCTCGGCCCTCGCCGTGCCTGCTTCGGGGTCAACGCGGACTCAGGTCCGGTTCACGAAGTCGATCACGAGTGCGTCGTCCCAGGTACCGAAGCCCGGGGCGCTGTGGCCGCAGCCCCGGATGGCCAATGGCATGGAGTTGTCCCGTGCGAAGTTCACGGCGGCGATGACGTCTGCCACCTGCGCCACGCGGACGACGCCGGCGGGCCTCTTGTCGATCATGCCGTTGTAGACTGCCCGGGCAGATTCATAATCCGGATCTTCGGGAGTGATGAGCTGTCCGCGAAGCTGTTCACGCAGTGCGTCGAGTGCCGTTCCATTCATTTCGCTTGCCACCAGTTCGATCTTGAGACCGGACGATGACCGTCATTACCGTTCCCAGCGGGCATGGCGACTAACGATTACGTCGTAAGAATTCACCTACGGAGTACCCGTGTCAAGGGGCTTCTGCGCTAGTCTCGCGTGTTGACGAAACGGGATGGCTGGCTGATGCCTCCGCCGAGGTCGTAGTTGCGGAGGTAGTACAGGCCTCGGGGGGAGCCCAGGCGCCGCGCCACCAACGTGCGCGACAGCAGCCCAACGATCATCGACCCGGCGACAGGTCACCGGTCAGCGCTTCCCAACGAAGTCTGGATGAACCCGCACACCTTTCGTGTGCTGCGCTACTTGTCCGCATCCCCGGTGTGGCGTGACTGCTCCCGGATCTCCGCTTCCTCTTCGTATTCGCGCAGGTCGTTGGCCTGGTCCGCGGCATCACCGTGCCACTCTTCGCCGCTGATTTGGTGCTTGAACTCCTGGGTGGGCTGCTCCTCCTCGAGGGCCTCGACTTCCTCGTCCAACTTCTTCTGCCCGGATTCATCGCTCATGACGTCGACTCTGTTCTCTTGGGTGAACCTGCTGCGGGCACCAAAACTGCCCCTAAGCCACCAGCTTAGGTTTGGCAACCGGGACTGCATACTGCCATCCGGGCGGCGGCCGCACTTAACTCCCGATCGATGGCGTGGCCGGCACTTCGGGGCGCTTCTCCAACCGTTCGCTGGGCACGGTGACCATGATGGCGATGATGGCAACCACCACCATGAACAGGTTGAACAGGATGCCGATCGCGCCGCCGAAGCGCAGGCCCACGTTCTCCTGGTTGCCGATGAACAGGCCCCAGGACTGGATGGTGGCCGGGTCCATGGCCTGGGCGGCGACGTAGAGGTCCGCGGAGACGGCCACGCCGAACGCGTTGCCCAGGGAGGAAGCCATCTTGTAGATCCCGGCAGCGGCCCCTGCCTCGTCGTCGGGCACGTTGGAGAGTGCGGCGTCCGTGGACGGCGTCGCGTAGAAGCCCAGGCCGATGCCGAACAGGGTGAAGCCGATGACGGCCAGGACAATGTATTGCCCGATCAGGGTGAACGTCATGGACGTCAGCAGGATCCCGACGCCGGCGATCGCGCTGCCCCAGATCATGGGCCGCTTCGGCCCGAAGCGCTGGAGCAGTTTCTCCCCGACGCGGATGGTGGCCAGGATCGCCACCAGGTAGCCCAGGGTCAGCAGGCCCGACTGCAGCGAGGTCATGCCCGCGGCGACCTGGACCAGGCCCAGGGACACGATCAGGGTGCCGGCCGCGCCGTTGAGCAGGAAGTTGGACAGGGTGGCGCCCGCGAAGGTGGAGTTGCGGAACAGTTTCAGGTTCAGGACGGGGTTGTGCCGGCTGGTTTCGATTCCGAAGAACACCAGGGTGGCCACCACCGCGGCGGCGATGAGCCCGATCCCGGTCCAGCTGAGCCAGCCGATCAGCGGGCCCTGCGAGATGTAGACGTTCAGTGCCACGAGCGCAACGATGAGGCTCACCATGCCGCCCCAGTCGAACGTGCCGCCGGATTTCGTGGCGGACTTGGACTCAGGAGTGCCGCGCAGCAGGAACAGCGCCACCACCGACAGCACGATCGAGATCCAGAAGATGGACCGCCAGCCCAGGAACGACGTCGCCATCAGCCCGCCGAAGAGGGCGCAGAAGCCCGAGCCGCCCCACGAGCCGATGGACCAGAAGGACAGCGCCCGCTGGCGGTCCGGCGTTCTCCGGGGTCAGGGCGATCAGGAGCGAGCCCGTGCTCCTCGAGGCTGAGCTCGGGATGCCGGTGCAGTTCGGTGTACATGTCCCGGACCCAGCCGAGTTCTGCCTCAAGGCCCGCCAAAACTGTGCTGCCCATGCGCATCGCTCTCCGTCCGGAGTCCGGCGCCTGGGCTGGCCCGGCACTACTGGCAAGGCCTAGCCTAGACCCGGCCTGCGTGCGGAAATATTGTAGTCTTACTACGTGTTACCTATTGGGTAACGATCGATGGCAATGAAGGTTCAGTCATCCAACAAGAAACTCGCGAAGGCTGCGGCCAGTGCGGCAGAAGCCAGGCGACTATACGGGGCGGATGTGGGGAAGGCTCTTGGGCTTCGCATCAATCAGCTGAAGAGCGCAAGGCTGATCACCGACCTGACGACCTCCACCGGCAAGTGGGGTCCCAAGAAGCACAACCTAAAGGGGATGTACGCCGCGCACGTAACCCCAAACTATCGGCTATTGGTTAAGTTCAACGACGACGAAACCGTTGCCGACCTGATTCACATCATTGACTACCACTGAGAGGGGGTGTCCGCTATGACTGAAATCATCGAAATCGAGACTGATTACGCTGTCCCGGCTGGCGAGTACATCCAGGAGTGGCTCGAGGAAAACAACTGGTCCCAGGCGCGTCTCGCCCGGGCGGTGGGGGTGAGTCCCAAGCACATCAGCAAGCTGATTGCGGGCGCTCGCCTCACACACGAAGTGGCCCTCCAGCTCGAGCTTGTGACTGGAATTGCTTCCCGGATCTGGATGGCGTACGAAAACACTTATAGGGAGGACGTTGCCCGGCTGGCACTGCAGCACACGTTGGAAGAGCACGTGGAAATTGCACGCGCATTTCCGCTTAAGGACATGAGGGCGCGGGGACTCATTACGGGCAACCTGCGCAGGCCTGGCGAGGTCCTCATGGAGCTTATGGCTTTCTTCCGAGTCGGGAGCTTGGATGGGTTGAACGCCCGCACCCAGCCTGTACCGGCGTTTCGCCAGGCACTGGCGCATCCCGTCGATGCAGGCGCGGTACAAGTGTGGTTGCGCCTCATCGAGATGGAGCTGGAACGGTCCGAACCGCTGGACGTGAAATTCGATCGCGATATGCTCGCTGCGGTACTACCGGAAATTCGAAAGCTATCCGTTGACTACCCGGAGGACTTCGGGGCAAGGCTAGTCCACTTGATGTCTTCCGCCGGTGTCCGGTTGCTCTACATCAACGACGTGCCCGGTGCTCGGGTGCATGGATGTACGCAGTGGTTTGCCGGCACTCCTGTCGTCACTCTCAGCACTAGGGGGAAGGACGATGGCAAGTTCTGGTTCACGCTCTTCCATGAGATTGGACATATCCTTCACCACGAGGGGAATCAGATGTTCATCCACGCTGACTCCGGCAAACGCACGCCGCTTGAGGACGAAGCCGATGTGTTTTCGAGCGACACTCTCATTCCACCCGAATTTCTCCCAGAACTCCTGACCCTCAATTCCAAGGTCAAGGTTCGTGCGTTCGCGCGTAAGATCGGCACCTGTCCTGGCGTTGTAGTCGGAAGAATGCATCGTGAAGGCGTTTGGGACTTCAGCGTCGGGCAGGAATTGTTCCGAAAGCTTGAAATCAGGGACGATGACTGACGACGTTTAGGAAGAGAAGCATCTCCTGCACGCCTCAGCGTCAGGCGGCTTCCCCTGGATGCTCAGCGCACCGCACCGTCGCAATCAGGTGCCCACCGCCGTCGGCCGTCTCTTACTGGGTCACGTGGTTGGTGATCTTGCCGCATGGGGCCGCGTCCCCGCGTCCCGGGAACTCCAAGGCCCCGTGGGTAGAATCGAGGCCAAGAAGAACGCAGTCGCTTTCCGGAGGTACGGAGAAACAATGTCAGAATGGCTCGACGTCGGCGCGGACAACTACGTGCTGGTCACCGAAGGATCACTGCTGAACACCGGCCTGATTGTGGGCTCCGAGCGGGCTATGGTGATCGATACCGGCTGCGGGCCGCGGCAGGGGCGCGAGATCCTGGATGCGGTGCGGGAGAAGACCTCTTTGCCGTTGGTGGTGGTGAACACCCACGCACACTACGACCACTTCTTCGGCAACGCCGTGTTCGCGTCCGACGGCGCCACGGAGTTCTGGGCACACGAAAACTGCGCCCGGGAGATCGACGACCACGGGGACCTGCAGCGCCGGTTCGTAGGAACCCTGGAGCCGGAGATGTCCACCGGCGAGGGTGAGAACGTGGAACTGGTGGTGCCCAACGCCATCGTCAAGGACCAGCCCGTGCTGGTGGACCTGGGCGGAATCACGGTTACGCTCTTCTACCTGGGCCGCGGCCATACCGACGGCGACCTCCTGGTGGGCACCGCCACCACCCTGTTCGTGGGCGACCTCGTGGAGCAGGGCGCGCACCCATCCTTCGAGGACTCCTACCCGGAGGAATGGGCCGACTCCCTGCGCCACATCTCCGCCCTGCGCCACCGCTACGAGTTCCTGATCCCCGGCCACGGCCAGCCCTGCAGCGACCAGTTCGTCAAGACCATGGCCAACACCATGACCACCGCGGTCCGCCAGGCCCAGCAGTCCATCCGCGAAACCCCCACCGACGCCACCAAAGCCATCCCCGTGCTGCCCTACGGCCCAGAGCAGTCACGCTGGTTCATCAAGCGCCTGCAGGAGACGCGGCCGCTGCACTAAGTTTTGGAAACGCGGGAACGGTCCTGATTGTAGGAGAAGCGTTTGACTCGCTAATGCTCAGTGGGCCGCGGTAGCCCGAGGCTCTGCATTATTCAGAACACGTTCTGAATAATGGAGGTATGTCCACCCCCACCATTTCACGCACCGCCCAATCCTCCGAACTATCCCGCAATTCGGCGAACGTCTTCAAAGCGGCCGAGGAAGGGCCCGTCAGGATCACCCGCTCCTGTTCGATCGCGGCGATCGCCTCAAGGTCCGCAGGACCGGCGGGACGCACGACGGCGACCGTCCCGGCGTCGTGCGTTACGTCCTTTTTGGGGAGATCGGCAAACCCGTTGAAGTCCATCTGGACAGTCAACCGCATCGGTCGGCACAGATGGTGAACGCCGAGTTGTAGAGCAGCTGTCATATTCAGCGTGACTTGATCAAACCTTGAGGGTGTGTTCATAGCCTCGGGGGATGGGTAAGTATGGGGGCACACAGTACGCGCGCGACTCCCGGAGCGAGCTCCGCCGTCGCAGGTTTCAGGCAATTTCCTACGTTTCGCTGGCCGTGCTGGCAGTGGCCACGGCCGCAGTGGTGGTGCTCGCGCTCAACCGGTGACGGATGGCTGCGGATAGGCGCCAGTGACGTGACTTGTCAATAGACGTGACATGCCGATAGCGTGACCTCTGATCGCATGGGGGATCACTCTAACGTTCGGAGACCGTTGTGGCTCTCATTGACTATGTCCTGGCGCTGTGCGCACTGTTGGGCACACTGCTGATTCCTTTCTATGCGACGTACCACGTGCTGCGCCGGAAGCGACGCGCAGTGCGGGTGACCGCCACGAGGAGTAACCGCAGCTAGCCATGCCCTATATCGATATCAACCCGCATAAGGGCCGTCCCAAATGGCAGGCCTACGCCATACTTGCCGTACTTCTGGTCCTGACCGCCGCCGTCGTCATGGCCGCACTCACCCGCGGCTGAGCTCGCAATTCCGCCCCAGCGCCTAGACTTACTGATTGAATCAGTCCGTAAAGTGCCGCAGAACCTTGTGCCGAAAGTCCTGGGGGGACAGACATGCCCGATCCGGCGGATCAGAACGCACGCCCCATCGCAGAAGATGCAGGGCTACCGCAACCGCCCCGGCGACGCCGTGACCTCCGTCGCGCCGACAGCGCGCTGCAGGATGCCCAGACAGGAACCATGCCAGCAGTAACGCCAGATCTTCCGAACACCCCCGACGCCGGCACCCCCGACGCCGGCACCCCCGTGCCGCGCCGCAGTTCCTGGGCGGAGGCAGCCGCCGCCGCCGACCAGGCCAGCCCCGCACCATCGGCTCCCATCACCTCCGTCCCGGCGCCCACCCGCCGGCCCGCCAGGCCGCCGGTCACCGCGCAGCCGCAGGTGGCACCGCAGGCCGGGCAGCCGGCCGCGCCGGACGCAGGCACCCCCGCAGTGGCGTACGACGGCGCCGAAGCCGCGCCGCCGTCGTCGTACGTTCCTGACGAACCACCGGAGCCGGCACCGGCGTTCCGGCGCATCCGCCCCACCGCGGCGGACGTCATCGCCGACAGCCCCATGCCCGACTTCATCAGCTCCCCGGGCCTGTTTGTGCGCGAACAGAAACCGCGGCCGGTGGGCGGCGTCCGCGGCGCCCTTTACGCAATGACCGGCGGGGCCTGGAACCTGGGGCCCAGCGCCAAGCAGCGCGAGGAAGACGAACTGGGCCGCCGCATCTCCCGCCAGCTGCAGGGCAGCTACAACACCGCGGTGCTGAGCCTCAAGGGCGGCATCGGCAAGACTTCCACCACGGTGGGCGTGGGCCTGACGCTGGCCGAATTCCGCGGCGACCCGCCCTGCGCCATCGACGCCAACCCGGACTCCGGGGACCTCGTGGAGCGCGCGCTGGGCGAGGGGATCTACCAGCAGGCCAGCCCGCGCACCATCACGGACCTGCTGGCCAATATCGAAGGTGTTGACTCCCTCACCGCGCTGGCCCGGTTCATGCACCACGCCGGCCGGCTGCACCTGATCGCGGGGGAGCAGGACCCGGAAGTCTCGGACTCGCTCACGGCCGCCGAGTACCTGCGGATCCGCAAGCTCATCTCCAACTACTACTCCGTGGCCCTGACCGACTGCGGCACCGGCGTGACGCACAATGCCATGAGCGGGATCCTGCAGTCGGCGGACAACATCATCATCGCCGCCGGGTATGCGGTGAGCGGGGCCAAGCGTGCCCGCAGCACCCTGCACTGGCTGGCGAGCCACGGCTACGAGGACCTGGCCCGGAACGCGATTGTGGTCATCACGGACAAGGATGAGGTCTCCTCCCGCGTGGACAAGGACGCCATCGAGGAACACCTCGCCGGGATCTGCCGCCAGCTCATCGCCGTCCCGCACGACAGGGGCGTGGCCGACGGCGACCTGGTCACCCTGGACGTGCTGAAGCCGGAGACGCGGCGGGCGTACAAGGAAATCGCGGCGTCGATCGTGGACGGGTACCGGTAGCTTCGTCCTTCCCCCCTCCCCTCCCCCAACTAGGTAGCGCTATGTGTCGTTTTGAGCCCTCAAAACGACACATAGCGCTACCTACTTTTGGGGTGGTTTGAATCTTGAGTCATCGCACCTGGCCATCTTTGGCTGATCCTGAGCATCAGTCACTAGCGTCAGCCCATCAGCTATGAAAGGTGCGTCAACGATGACCATTCTTGAATACCTCACAGGCCTGGCAATCATCCTCGGGTCCCTTATCGGCATCATGGGGCTCGCTGCGACGGTCATGCGGCACAGGCTGCACCACTAGTCGACTGGAAGGCTGGTTTCCAGCCACTCGTGAAACGTCTGGCGGCCGACGGCGGAGCCGGCCGACGGGACCAGGTCACCGCGGCGCATGGCCTGACCCATGGCGCCGGGTGCCGCGACCTTCACGACCAGCTTGCGCTGCCCGGATTTACGCAAGTATTCGCGGACCAGATCCGCGAGCTGCTCCCGACGGGGCCCGCCAAGGTCAGCGACCCGTCCGCGGGGTCCCTGCTCTGCTGCGTCCACTAGCGCCTCAGCCACTTCCCGCGCAGCGACCGGCTGAGTGATCATCTGTGGAACCAGGACCACCGGACCAATCGAGGCGGCGTTGATGGCCATAGGCACAAACTCGTGGAATTGAGTGGACCGCAGGATGGTCCATGGCACGTCTCCACTCCGGACTGCAGCTTCCTGCGCCAGCTTCCCGGCGTAAAGTCCCGAAGCGGCCTGATCGATGCCCACGATAGAGAGCGCCACATGATGCCGTACCTGGGCTGTCTTCTCCGCGGCGAGCAGGTTCCGGGTGGCGGCGGTGAAAAAGTCCACGGCCATCCTGGTGGAAATCGTCTGGATTCCGGAGACATCAATAACAGTGTCCACACCGAGCAGGGCTTCGTGCAGCCCGCGGCCCGTGAACAGGTCCACGCCTTCCGATCGGGTCAGGCTTGTCACCCGATGTCCGCGGTCCCTGGCAACAGAGACGACATGTTGGCCAACGGCCCCGGTACCTCCTGGAACGGCAATATGCATGCTCAGATTCTATGGCCGGACCGGCGTCCCATCTGCAGCGGCTCGTATCGGACGTAAACGGGCTGCACAACTGGGCCTTCTGCAAGTGGTCAGTGGCATTGAAGACGAGTAGCCAATACTGGTGTGCTTGGCCGCTGCTCCTCTCTAGTCTCGGACCATGGAGCGAGGTACGTACAGAAGAGTGCGGCGGCGCGGACGGGCACGGCCTACCGGACGAGAGATCCAGGAACTCGTCACGCTGATCGGTGACCTGGACCCCGCGGGTGTCGCCCGGAAGGTTGCCGTGATTGCGCCCTTCTCCGGATTCGGCCTGCTGCGTGAGTCGCTGCGGAAGGTCCTGCACAGGGGATCCAGCATTCGCTGAAAGCCGGTGTTTCGACATGCTGAACCACTGGATCCGTCGGAAGCGCTGGTCCGAGTGTGTTCGTTATATCGAACAA
Source organism: Pseudarthrobacter sp. RHLT3-21 (assembly GCF_059383495.1). Classification (NCBI taxonomy): domain Bacteria; kingdom Bacillati; phylum Actinomycetota; class Actinomycetes; order Micrococcales; family Micrococcaceae; genus Pseudarthrobacter; species Pseudarthrobacter sp. RHLT3-21. Next base: position 64,932 of record NZ_JBWZCI010000019.1, on the reverse strand, counting down.
TTGGCGCAATGCCTGAAATGTTCGAGTTATTGAACATTCCTCGCGCAAGGCCCGACATAAAAGAAGCCAAATGTTGCGCACATCACATTCGTTGCCTACTCTGAATGAGGCTGCAGAGGCGCGGCCATTGGCCGCAGTGTCGCGGCCTAACCGGCTGCAGCGTCGCAGCCACGCAAGGAAGGCATGATTATCTTGTCCGAAAAGCTCAGCATTCTTGTCCGTGTAGATCTCGACCACGCGAAGGCCCAGGTTCTCGCCAAAGGCCACGTCACCGTGCACAGCATCCAGGCCCTCTACGTTGTGGTGAAACGCGCCAACGCTTTGAAGCACAATCTGGACTTGGAATTGGACGTGCGGAACGCCCGCGTTGATCCCGAAGCCCTGCGGCAGCTTCAGGCCTGCTCCGAGACGCATCACCTGCCCGCGCGGATTGACCCGCAGCAGACCCACTGCACACTGAGCATCCTCCCGCCCCGCCGCGCCACCGCCAAAGCCGCCGAGTTCAGCCACGCAGCCTGACCCAAACCGGCGGCACACCCCGCGACAACCCGCGCGTACTGCGCGAACCGGCAGCTAATGACCTCAAGTCCCGGATTTGGCGTCATCAGCTGCCGGTTCGCGCGGGAAGTGGGGCCTAACTGTCCGTTCGCGCTTAGTGGAGGGCCGCCGTCGGGGGTTATCCGACGGCGGGAAGCCCGCCGGCCAGCTCCGCCGCCGCGGCAAGTGCCCAGCGGTCGCTCTCCGGCGTGAAGAAGACCACCGTGGATGCGTCGGCTTCGCGGGCCTCGTCGAGGGCGAACAGCAGGGCGTCCTCCAGATGTTGCGCGTGCTCCAGCCGTTCGGGGAGCGTGCCCGGAAGGTCGCCGTCGTCAATGACGACGTGGGCCTTGCCGTCCACGATGACCTTCAGCGCAAAACCCTGGTCCTCATGAAGGGACCCCCGGGTGGACGCGATTTCCGTGACTTTGTCGGCCCGGACCAGACCGTTGTTGATGGTGCGGATCCACACTTCACTCATGAGACCTCCTTGGCTGTGAGGGGCAGGCGGGAGCGCCCCACAAGGCAAACGTTAGTCCTCGCGGGGCCGCTTGTGACCCCCTGAAAGCTGAGGAATTTCCGGCGGGCATAAGATAAATCTGATGACTTCGCCGGGAACCCCACAGCCGTTCAACTTCCGAAGCATCGCCCTACCAGCGTTCGGGCCGGCGCTGCTGTTCTGCATCGGCGAAGGCGCGGTCCTTCCGGTGGTGGTCCTCTCCGCCCGCGACCTCGGTGCGTCGGTGGCAGTGTCCGCTCTGATCGTCACCCTGATCGGACTCGGCTCGTGGTTCTTCAACCTTCCCGCGTCCCTCATCACACTCAAGTTCGGCGAACGCTGGTCCATCGTCGGCGCCGCCGCGGTCGGCGCCCTGGCGCTCGCGGCCGCCGCACTGTCCTCCCTGATCCCCAACGGACTGTGGCTGTTGGCAGTGGCGATGGTCGTCGTCGGAATGGCCGCAAGTGTCTTCAGCCTGGCGCGGCAGAAGTACCTCACCGAGGCGGTGCCCGTCCAGTTCCGGGCGCGGGCGTTGTCGACGCTGGGCGGGGTCAGCCGGATCGGCGTTTTTGTGGGGCCCTTCATTGGTGCCGGCGTGATGCAGTTCGCCGGGATCGCCGGAGCATACTGGGTGGGAGTGGTGGGCATGGCCGCGGCCGCGGTTTTGGCGGTCACCATCCCGGACCTGGTGGTCCCGCCAGCGCCCGACGGCGGCCACAAGGGTCCGGAGCCGACGCTGCGGAATGTGGCGGTATCGCATGCCCGTGTGTTCCTGACGCTGGGTGTGGGGGTCCTGCTGCTCAGCGCGCTGCGCGCGTCCCGGCAGGTGGTCATCCCGCTGTGGGCGGACCACCTCGGTATGGATCCGGCCCAGGCATCAGTGATCTACGGTCTGTCCGGCGCGATCGACATGCTGGTGTTTTACCCGGCCGGCAAGGTGATGGACCGCCGAGGCAGGCTGTTCGTGGCCATCCCGTCCACCATCATCATGGGCATCGCAATGCTGCTGATTCCGCTGACTGCTTCGTTTGCCGGACTGTTGCTGGCGTCACTGCTGATCGGGTTTGGCAATGGCATCAGCTCGGGCCTGATCATGACGCTCGGCGCCGACTTCTCGCCCGACCGCGGCCGCGGCCAGTTCCTGGGGCTCTGGCGGTTTATCGCGGATGCAGGATCCACCGGCGGGCCAGTCCTGCTCTCCGGAGTGACGGCGCTTTTTACTCTGGGCGCGGGTGTCTCGGCGACAGGCTTCCTGGGGTTCGCGGCGGCCGGTGTGTTCGCGGTTGTTCTTCCGCGGCTGAAGCACCGGCGGAATTACTAACTTTGAATCAGGAGGCCTTGGCGAGATATTCGGCCAGGGCATCTCGAATGATCGCCGAGGGATTCCGGTGTTCCTTTTGTGCCTGTTCCACGAGCCTTGCGTCCATGTCCACGGGCAGCCTGAGGGAACGGGACGGCGATGTTCCTTTGGCGCTGAGTGAGGGTTTGCCGACGGCGCGTCTGATTGCGGCGCGCAGGTGACTTCGGCGGTCAAAACAGGCGGCTGGCGGCCTCAGCGCGTTGGTGCGTCCCGCCGTCGTGCGGCGTATGCAAACAGCGCCGTGGTGGCCACGGTGGCCAGGTACCCGGCGATCACGATGAGCGAGATTCCGGCCCAGAAGTAGTTCGTGGTGCTGTCCTCCTGGAGCGGCCCCGGGGCGATCCTGGCCAACGAATAAACGGCAACCCCCGCCGACGCGAGCCCGATCACTACCGGCAGCGTAAGCCAGATTTTCGCCGAGCCCACGTGCGTGCCGAAGCCGTCCCATACGTTGCACGCGGCGCCATTGCGCATGATCAGCCAGCCGGCGGGGATCATAAACGCACCCACCAGGAGGAAGGCAGCGACGACGTCGGCCGGGCGGTGCCACTGGTTGATCAGCGTGGACACTCCGGAAGCGATCGCGAACGTGCCGCCCACAAAACCTGCCAGCGGACGCCACCGCGGCGAAGCCATCAGGAACACCGCCGCCGCAGCGGACGCCGCCAGGGTGGTATGCCCGGACGGCAGCGAGTTCAGCTCCAGCGTCACCACACCCTTGTCCGGGCGCGCGGGCAGCACTTCCTTCAGGACCTGCGTGGCGATATTCGCGCCGATGCACGCCGTGACTGCAATGCCGGCAGCCGACCAGCGCCGGCGGATCACCGTGACAAACAGAACCACGACGGCGGCCACCACCAGTGAGATGGTGGGCAGCCAGTCCAGGAACTCGGTGGCTGCCTTACCCGCGGGTCCATGGATGTCCACGGCCTCAACCAGCGCGGATTCATCGATGAACTGGCCCGTGGTGGTCTGGACGAAGTAGTAGTAGGTGGCGATCAGACCGACGACGCAGGCGAGCCAGGCGAACGCGAACATAAAGCCGGAGCCCGGGGTGGGGCGGGCAGGGGTCCGCGGTTGTGCCTGGCGTGGAAGAGTCATCGGTTAAGGGTGTCACAGAAAACTGGGAGGACTCGCACGGTTGTTTGGTGGCCCGGGCTGACTGAATTGCGTAACTTTTGGGCGTGCACCGAGGGCGGCCCAGCGAGCGCGCCAGAACCGCCAGAATGTGACGCTTGACACGTGTTAGGCCCGCGATCTAAGCTACCTCACACGTGTTAGGAAGGAATTTGTTATGACCGGTGCCACAACTGGCCGCCTGCGTGAAATCTCGCGCCGGACCGCCCTGGGTGCCTTGGGAGCAGGAATTGTGGGAGCAACGGTGGCATCGTGGCCCCGGCTCTCCGGAACCGACATTCCCGGGCGGGGCGACAACAGCCTCAGCATTGCCATCATGGGGACAGCCGCCGATGCCGCCGCGCGCCAGCGCGCCATCGACGCGTTCACCCGACTCCACCCGGACATCCGGGTCAAGGTCCAGGCCATCCAGGCCGTGGACTGGAAAGACTTCTTCACCAAGATCCTCACCATGGTGGCCGCGGGAACCCCGCCCGACGTCGTCTACGTTGCCACCGAGGGCGCGCAGCTCTTCGCGGACAAGCTGGCCCACCCGCTGGACGAATATCTGCGCCGCGACGCCGCCGACATGGCCGAGTTCTTCGCCGACGTCCACCCCAGCCTGGTGGAGGCCTTTATGTACAAGGGCAGCCTCTTCCAACTCCCCATGGACTGGAACGCCGCCAACATGTACTACAACACCACCGCCTTCGCGCAGGCAGGGCTGGAACGCCCGGCGGACGACTGGACCAACGTGGACTTCCGCAACAACCTCGCCGCGATGCGCAAGGCCCGGCCGTCCGGCTTCACCCCGTACTACTGGACCAACCGGCTCTTCGGCGGCGTGGTGCCTTGGCTTTACGCCAACGACACCAGCTTCCTGAAGGAGACCCGGTCCGCCGGCGGAGACTGGCTCTGGGACTCCTTCTACGCCAACGATCCCTCCCGCGGCCTGCGCTCCGGCGGCTACCAGTGGCTGGAACCGAACGCCGACGACCCGCGCGTGTTCGAGACCTTCGACTACCTCCGCGGCCTGGTCAAGGACGGTCTCGGCGTCCGGCCCGAAGAAGGCGGCGGCAGTTCCCTCGTGGGGCTCTTCGCCTCCAACCGGATCGGCACCACCCCGGCCGGCGGCTACTGGGTCCAGGGCCTGCACGAGGCCGGCATGAAGGAGAACGACTACGACGTCCAGTTCTTCCCGCGCTGGAAGACCCAGCGGCACCAGTTCGGCACGGCCGGCTACGCCATCATGAAAACCGCCAAGGACAAGGACGCCGCCTGGGAATGGATCAAGTTCAGTGCCAGCCGCGAAGCCATGGAACTGATTTTCCCCAACCCAATCACCACCCCGGCCCGCCGCTCCATGGTCAACGAAGCGCTGTACGCGGGGAAAGGCCCCGCACACTGGAAGGTCTTCTACGACACGCTGGACAAGTACCCCACCACCGGCCCCATCCCGGCGCCGCCCCAGCAGGCCGCCGTCGAAACGGCCCTGATGAAAAACGTCTCGCTGGCCGTCAGCGGCGATGAGCGCCAGCTCAAGCAGGCCCTCGAGTCCATGCAGCGCGATCTTGAACTGGCCCTGAGGAGGCAGTCATGAGCACCACCACCCCTCGCCGGGAGCGGCCGAAGCAGGCCGTCAAACCCGCAACGCCCGCCACTGCCCAGACCGCGTCCGGCCGGCACAGCCAGCGCTGGCTTGCCTGGATCTTCCTGGCCCCCACCATCCTGGGCATGGGCCTGTTCACCCTGGTGCCCATCGCGGCGTCGGTGGTCCTGGCGTTCTTCCGCTGGGACATCATCTCCGCCCCGACGTTCGTGGGCTTCGATAACTTCGCCGAAGTGGTCCAGGACCCCACGGTCCGGGTGTCCTTCCTGAACACCATCGTGTTTGTGATTGTGGCGGTCTCCTTCCAGCTCGGCCTCGCACTGGCGCTCGCCGTGATGGTGCAGGAGAAGATGCCGTCCTGGCTGCGGACCTTCTTCCGCTCGGCGTTCTTCTTCCCCCTGATCCTCTCCGCCGCCTCCGTGTCCATCTTTATGCGGTACCTCTTCAATGAGCAGTTCGGCGTGGTCAACTGGTTCCTCTCCCTCGCCGGCATCCCCGCGGTCCCGTGGCTGACCACCCCCGGCGGGTCCGCCGCCGTCGTGATCCTTGTCTACGTGTGGCAGAACTTCGGGTTCTCCTTCCTGCTGTTCATCGGCGGGCTGGCTTCGATCCCCATGGAAACTTACGAGGCGGCCTCGCTGGACGGCGCCACCGGCTGGCGCAAACACGTCTACGTCACCGTGCCGCTGCTGAGCCCCACCACCCTGCTGGCATCCGTGATGGCCATCATCAGTGCGCTCCAGGTGTTCGATCAGCCGTACGTCCTGACCCGCGGCGGGCCCGGGGACTCCACCCGCACCGCCGTGATGGTGATCTTCGAATCCGCGTTCCAGCGCCTCGAATTCGGTGAGGCCTCGGCCATCGGCGTGATCCTGACCCTGATCATCATGGCCATCACCGCCGCGCAGTTCCGGCTCAGCAAACGATTCGTCTTCTACCAGTAAGGCCAGCCATGACTACCACTACAGAGCGTGTATCCACCCGCACCCCTGCCGTGCCTGCCCGGTCCCGGCGGAAGCCGAACTGGAACCTGGTCCTCCGCATTGTCCTGCTGATGATCGCGGCCGTCCTGACCCTGGGCCCGGTGATGTGGACCCTGTCCACCTCGCTGCGGTCGCCATCGGAATCGTTCAAGCTGCCGCCGTCGTTCTTCCCCTGGAATCCGGACTTCACGTCCTACACGCAGGTCTTCCGGCAGCTGGACATCGTCCTCCTGGTGCTGAACAGCGCCCTGGTCACCGGGCTCATCGCCGTGGGCCAGATGGTGACCGCCGCGATGGCCGGCTACGCTTTCGCGAACCTGAAGTTCCGCGGCCGCGGGGCCCTGTTCTCGATCGTGCTGGCCACCATGATGGTGCCGGTGCAGGTGACCATCGTGCCCGTGTTTATGCTGATCCGCGGCATGGGGCTTTCGGACACGCTGCTGGCACTGATCCTGCCGGCCATCCCGACGGCGTTCGGCACCTTCCTGATGCGGCAGTACTTCATGGGACTGCCCACCGACCTCGCGGAGGCTGCGTCGATCGACGGCGCCACACCCTGGCGGACCTTCCGCTCGGTTTATGCCCCGCTGGCTGTTCCGGGGATGGCGATCGTGGGCATCCTCGCCTTCAATTTCCACTGGAACGAGTTTTTCCGTCCGCTCATCATGACCATCTCGGAACAGAACTTCACCCTGCCGCTGGGCCTCGTCTCCCTCCAGGGCAACCTGGGCACCGGCAGCATCTCCGTAGTGCTGGCCGGCGTGGTCCTGTCCATGATCCCCGCCCTGGTGGTCTTCATCTTCGGCCAGCGCGCGCTGCAGGACGGCCTCACCGCCGGCAGCGGCAAATAACCCTTACTTCTGAGAGGCTTACTTCCATGTCATCCCCGGACCTCGCCGCCGACGACTTCGCCCGCCTGGCCGCCGCCCACCCCGACGCCGCGTTCCCGCACTTCCACCCCCGCCCCGCGCTGGGCTGGATCAACGACCCCAACGGCATCAGCCACCTCAACGGCCGCTACCACGTCTTCTTCCAGTACAACCCCGAGTCCGCCCGCCACCACAGAATCGCGTGGGGCCACCTCAGCTCCGCGGACCTGGTGCGCTGGGAGGAACACCCCGTGGCGCTCCGTCCCCAGGGCGGCGGGCCGGACGAGTACGGCTGCTGGACTGGTGTGGTGACGGACGACGGCGGCGTCCCCACCGCCGCGTACTCCGGCGTCCGCGGTGACGGCGGCCATTCCCAGGTGGTCATCTCCCGCGGTTCCGCGGACCTCGTTTCGTGGACCCAGGACGGGCACGTCGCGGCGTCCATGCCGGCCGACCCCCTGGTCACGGCGGTCCGCGACCCGTTCATCTTCCGCTTCAACGGCAAGCGCTACGCCATGCAGGGCGCCGGGCTGGCCTCCGGCCACGCCGCGCTCCTGCTGTACACGGTGGAGGACCTGTCCGACTGGAAGTACGAGGGCATCTGGCTCACGTCCGAGAACCCGATCGCTGCTGCCCAGACGCCGGCCGAGATCTGGGAGTGCCCGCAGCTGGTGCGGGTGCCGTCCGTTTCTTCCCTTGAATCCCGGTCCGGGGACGACGCGTGGGTCATTATGCTTTCCCTATGGCTCTCCGGCGATGACCACGAGCACGCCAACGGGGTAGGCCACCTCATCGGCTCCCTGACCGAGGACCCCTCCACTGGCCTGCCGGTCTTCTCCCCGGAGACCGGCGGAAAGTCTGACCTGGGCCGGGACTTCTACGCGCCGCAGATCGTGCAGCTCGCGGACGCCGCATCCGCTGCCGGCGCTGGCGGTGCTGCTGCTTCTTCCTCTGTTCTCGCTGCTCTCCCGGAGCCCAAAGCGCTGCTGTGGGGCTGGGCCAATGAAGGACCGGGGCGGGATGGCCGCCGGGGCCGCAGCGAGACCGAGATCGACGCCGCGGGCTGGGCCGGTGTGCTCACCCATCCGCGTCTGCTGTCCGTGGTGGACGGTTCACTGGCCGTGGCACCCGCGCCGGAGGTGGATGCCTACCGTGGCACGCAACTGGCGTCGCAGGTTGCCGGGAGCGTTGAGCTGCCGCCGTATGCCGAGGCCGTTGTGAGCGGTGGGGTCGTTGTGAACGGTGGGCCGGCGGCGCTGGCCGCGGGCGCCGTCGTCGAACTTTCCCTGGTGGCGGACGGTCTAGCGGACGCTGGAGCTGACTCCCCGGCGGACGGCGGGCAAGTCGTCTTCAGCGGGGCGCTGGCTGCGGGGGAGGAGCTTCGCGTTTTTGTGGATGCGTCGCTCGTGGAGGTGTACCGGAGCGGTTCGGTGGCCACCACGCTGCGCGCCTATCCGGCGCCCGGCGAACGGTGGGTGCTGCGGCTTCCCGACGGCGCGGCCGCGGACGTGTGGCAGCTGGAACAGCCTCAGTAGCGCCGCGCTGTTCGCCTGGCCGCAGTCAGGCCCGGCCGGCGGGGACCTGGCCCGTTGACTCGCGCACCACGAGCCGGCACCGGACCAGCGTCTGGCTGGGGACGCCGCCGCTGCCGCCGTCGCCGTCGTCGTCGCCGTCGTTATCTTCCGGTTCCTCCGACAATTCCCGGAGGAGCCCGGTCATGGCGGCGGCGCCCATCTCCCGCAGCGGGAGGGCCATGGTGGTGAGCGCCGGAACCATGGTGGATGCGATGCGGAATTCGTCGTCGTATCCCATGATGGAGAGGTCCTGCGGGATGGCCAGGCCCAGCCGGTTGGCCGCGAGCACCACGCCGATAGCCAGGCGGTCGTTCGCGCACACGATCGCGGTGGGCCGTTCCGGCGCAGCCACACCGTCCAGGAGCTTCATGGCGCCGTGGAATCCGGCGTCGATGTCCCAGCCCACCTGGAGGATCCTGCCCGGCCGCACCGGCAAACCGGCGGCCTCAAAAGCGTCCCGGTGGCCCTGGATCCGGCGCGGGGCGGCGGGCGTGACGCTGTCGCCGGCGAGGAACGCGATGTCACGGTGGCCCAGTTCCAGCAGGTGCGTTGCCGCCTCCCGGCCGCCGCGGACCTCGTCCGGAATGACAGCGGGAACGCCTGCTTCGGGACGGTCATCGAAGCAGTTGGCCAGCACCGACGGCACGCGCAGCATGTTGAGCGGGACGTGCAGGGGGCGCAGGCCCACGGTGACGTACATCAGCCCGTCCACCTGGCGGTCCAGCAGCGTGGCCACGGCACTTTCGTCACGGGCCTCGTCCAGCTCCGTATCCATCACCACGGTGACAAAACCCTGGGACCTGGCCACGGCGTCCGCGCCGGCGATGATATTTCCGTCGAACGGGCTGGTGACCACCTGGTCCGAGACGATCCCGATGATCCGTGACCGCCGGTTCCGCAGGCTCACGGCGATGGCGTTGGGTGTGTAGTTCAGCGTGGCCGCCGCTTCACGGATCCGGGCCTGGCTTTCCTTGGCCACGTTCCCGTCGCCGCGCCCGTTCAGGACCAGCGACACCGCGCTGCGGGACACACCGGCGAGCTTGGCGACGTCCAGTGCTGTGGCTTTGTGGTTCATTCTGTACTTACCTCCGGCGTGCGGTATTTTCCTGCAGTCTACCTAACGCGTGTGAGGTGTGCCCGGACCTTTCTGGGGCGGCGCCGTCCTCCCCAACTAGGTAGCGCTATCTGTCGTTTTGGGGCCTCAAAACGACTGTTGGCGCTACCTACTTGGCCCGCGGGGCGTTCGGGAGGCGCGGGACGCTGGCCGCCGCGACCAGCAGTGCCAGGGCCCCGAGGCCAAGCGGCAGGGCAGTGAGGGTGGCGATGCCGCCCACCAGCAGCGGCCCGCCGGCGTCACCGAGTTCACGTCCGAGCTCCGCCGATCCCATGGTCCGGCCCATCCGCTCCGGCGGAGTGGTATCGGCCAGATGCGCGAAGCCGAGCGGCGTGGCCAGGCCAACGCCGGCACCAATGGCTGCCGCGGCAATGAACACCGTGACCGGACCCGGGATCAGGGCGAGGAGTGCGACGCCCGCGGCAGTAACGAGGAGTCCCGCCGTCGTCCCGCGGTTATCGCTGATGCGGTGGGCGTCGCGCAGCCTGCCGATCCAGGGCTGGGTGAGCACGGACGTGATGGCCAGGACACTGACCGCGGCCGTGCCGGCAACCGGGCCAAGGCCGTGCCGGGTGGCCAGGGCGGGAATGAATCCGATCGCCGCGCCGAGCGCTCCCGTCGAGGCCGCCAGCACCAACGTCGGAACCAGGAAGCGCCGCTCAGCGACCTGCCGGGCAAGATTGAGAACTGTGTACCGCTGCCGGGGGAGTGGCGCCAGATGGGGGACGGACACCAGTACCCACACGGCGGTGGCCACTGCCAGGACCGAGAGGGCCCCGAACAGCAGGGCAAACCCGCCCGCGAGGATCAGGCCCGCCCCCAGCAGCGGTCCGATGACGTAGCCCAGGCTCTTCCACGAACCGTACCGGCCGAAGTAGGTCCCGGCCTTCTTGCCTCCCGCCAGCCGGGCAACCATCGCGGACGACGCCGGCGAAAAAGCCGAAGCCGCGGCGCCCTGCCCCAGTCGCGCCAGTCCAAGCATCAGGGGATCCGCCGCCCAGAGCCCGATCAATGACAGCACCGCGAAGGCCAGAAGGCCGCCGACGACGACGGGCTTGGTTCCGATCCGGTCGCTCAGCGCGCCGAAAACGGGCTTGAGGAAGACTTCGGAAACGTCATAGAGAGCGAGCAGGATGCCCAGGTTAAGCAGCGTCAGGCCGATGTTCTCGCTCTGTGCGCCGAGTCCCGCCGCGATGCTGTGGGCACCGAAAGCGGTGACGAAGCCAGCCGCATATAGGGGGGGCGGTAGATGCCCGGGCGTTCACCGTCTGTGCCGGGGCGTTCACGCGCGCACTTCGCGACGGGGCGCCTGCTTTAGGGAAATCACGCCGCAAAGCGTAACAACAGCCCAACTGAGTAGCGCAAAGTGTCGTTATGGGCGCTGAAAACGACAGTTGGCGCTACTCAGTTGGGCCGGAGGAAGCTTAGGTGAGGGACGCCGCCAGCTCCTCGATGATCTCGAACTGCTCGCGCACGCCGCCTTCCATGCCGGTCTGCGCAATCATGTCCCGGACTTCCTTGCTGCCCGCATCGGTGCGGATCCGCACGGTGGTGCCGCCGCCGTCGGCCTCGTTAAACGTGACCGTATTGAGCACAGCCCCCTCCTCGCTGTCCGGCGCCGTGCCCGGCATCTCCAGCACCTCCGTGTGGACGATCCGCTCGTTCGGCACAATCTCGCGGTAGGTCCCGTGGAAGGCGATCTGGAATTCGCCGTGCGCCAGCATCACGTAACGCCACGCGCCGCCGACGCGGAAGTCCATGGCCGCCAGTGTCATGTCGCCCCGCCGGCCCGGCCACCATTTCTTGACGAGTTCGGGAGTGGTCCAGGCCCGGTAGACGAGGTGCCGGGGTGCGTTGAGGGTCCGCGTGATGAGGATTTCCGTGTCGCTGGGGAACGTCACGTCCACGGTGCTGCTGCTCGCCTGTGCCATTGTCCTGCTCCTTTTCAATGCTCTTCTTTGAGGTCCTCCAGCACGTCCTCCAAGAGGTCGAAACGCTCCTCCCAGAGGTGCTGGTAGCTGGCCACCCAGTCGTGGATGGGCTTGAGGGCTTGCGGATTGAGCCGGTAGAGCCGCCGCCGGCCTTCGTCACGTACGACGACGGCGCCCACCTCGCGCAGCACCCGCAAGTGCCGTGATACGTGCGGCTGCGCCAGGCCCAGGAGGTCCACCAGTTCGCTGACCGGGCGCTCGCCTTGCGTGAGGGCGTCCAGGATTTCCCGACGGCGTGGCTCAGCCACCGCGTTGAACGCATCTGTTGTGGTTGCTGCCCGTGCCATAACGCGATTGTATACCCATATGGATATGCATTGGAAGGGTCATCCGCCCCGAGTGTCGATAAGTCGAAAAAACGAGTACACACTACGCATGCTTTCTTTCTCGCTGCCGCATAGCGTCAGTTGAGGGTCCTGGGGGACAGTTGAGCACGTCGACTTTGGGGGGCAGGGGGCAGGCCATGAGCCGAGAGCTACGCGCACGTCAGCAGCTTCGGGCCGGTGAGGGAAGCCTGTTGGATTTCCGCGCAGACAGGGAGGACGATTCCCTCCGCCTACTCGCGCTGGCTGCAGTTTCAGCTCTCGCCGAGCGTACCGGACATGCTCTGGACGGCGCCGTGACACTGGCCCGGCGCGGCCAGACACCGCTCACATCCGGTAACAGTGAGCGTGCCATCGGCCTGGCCAGGTGGGATCAGGGCAATGGTGACGGTCCGGTGTCGCAGGCGTTGTCTGGGCGGTTGGCCATCATCGTCAACGACTTTTGCCGGGATCCTCGATGGCCCGGGTTCTGGCGTCCGCTCCGGGATGCCAGCTACCGGTCGGTGGTGTCTGTGCCACTTCCGCTGGAACCGGGATGCTCCGCGGCGTTGACGCTTCTGACAGACAAAACCAATGCCTTCACTCCTGCTGTAGTTGCCGACGTCGTGGCCTTCAGCAAAGTTGCAGCCAGCAGCTACCTCATGGCATCAGAAATCAGGGAAGCCCTGGCCGCGGCCTGTCATCTGCGCACGGCAATGCAGGGCCGGACCTCAATCGATGTCGCGTGCGGGGTGATCATGGGGCAGAACCGGTGCTCTTATGAGGAAGCCTTCAAAATTCTCGCCAACGCCTCCAGCCACCGGAATGTCAAGGTTCGGGTGCTCGCGGAATCCCTCCTTGAGGATCTGCCCGGGGGAACCCCAGCCACGCATTTTCAAGGAATGAAGCGGTAGCCCCGTCTAACGGAAGGACACTCATGGCGCAGGACGACGCCAACGCCCTGCCCCTCCTTGATCCGGCAGTGCTGGACAGGCTGCGCACCGAGCTCGATGACGATGGCGGCGTGTGGAAGGTGTTCGTGCAGAACTTCATCGAGCATCTGCCCCACAGGACTGAAAAGGTGCGACTGACCCTCACCACCGGTGACCTGACCGGTGCGATGGATGCGGTCCTCAGCCTCAAGACTTCCAGTCAGATGGTAGGCGCGGAGCGCCTGGCTGGACTTGCCATGGACCTGGAACGGTCCCTTCGTCAAGAGAGCGTCGACGCTGAGCCGGCCCGGGTCCTGCCCCGGCTGGCAGCGGACCGCCTTCGGCAGATCATACGCTGCGCCCGGCAGACCACCCTTCTTTTGCAGAAATACCTGCACTCCGGGTGAGGCCGTGAGTGACATCCCCGCCCCGGTTTTTCGAGAGCGAGAGGTCAGGGTCCCGGCCCCAGGCCTCGACGCTGTCCTCCGGCGCGGGCTTACTTTCATCGGCAGCCCCCAGCGGAACCCAGTCACCTTGCTCGAGCAGCCACGAGTGGAGGTCCTCAATGGCCTGAAGATGGTACTTCAACGTGGTCGAGCCCACCTGGCAGACCAACGCCGGAGGGTCCGCGTCAGGATCCCGGTACATCGTGTACTCAGATCATCCCGGAGCCGTCACCAGCTCCCAAGGATCAGCCTTCGTTCCTTCCGCCACGACCATACCCACCTTCCTGGATTCCACTTGGAGCTCCAGCCTATGGGCAGCAACACAACGCGTAAACAGCGGGCCAAGCGAACGCTGCCAGGTCCACCCCGGACCACGCGGTGCCCGGCATCTCTATGACCTCCGTGTGGACGATCCGTTCGTTCGGCACAATCTGCAGGGTCCCGGGTGACGGAGATGGGGCGCTTCTACCGCTTCCTCGACGCCAGCCTGCCCGCACTCCTGGACGGCTGGGAGCGCGAAAGGAACACTGGGGTCAAGCGACGTTCTGACAAGGAGGCATGGCCATGACCATCATCGATAACGCGGTGTACGTGGACGGGGTTAGGACGGCGGACCCCGAAGGCCTGGACGAGACGTACTTCGTCCTGAGGCAGCGCGAAGGAATGGCCTGGATCGGACTGTACCGCCCGGACCCCACGGAACTCAGGTCCGTGGCCGAGGAATTCGATCTGAGCCCGCTCGCAGTGGAGGACGCCCTGGCCGGACACCAGCGGGCCAAGCTGGAGCACTACGGCGAATGCGTCTTCCTGGTACTCCGCCCCGCCCGCTACCTCGACGACGTAGAGAAAGTGGACTTCGGCGAGATCCACGTTTTTGTCGGCGCCGATTACGTGATCACCGTCCGCCACGCCGAATCTCCGGACCTGGCAAGGGTGCGCCACCGGATGGAATCCACGCCGGAGTTCCTCGCCCTGGGCCCGGACGCCGTGCTTTACGGGATCCTGGACCAGGTGGTGGACGAGTACGAACCCGTGGCCGCGGGGCTGGAGAACGATGTGGACGAGATCGAGGACGACCTCTTCGGCGCCGATCCGGACGTGTCGCGCCGGATCTACGAGCTCTCCCGCCAGGTCATCACCTTCCAGCGCGCCACCAGTCCGTTGGTTGGCATCCTCCAGGCCCTGATGGCCGGAACACCGGAGCGCGAACCGGGGACCGAACTGCAGGACCACTTCCGCGACGTACTGGACCACGTGATCCGGCTGAATGAACGGGTGGCGTCCTTCCGTGCACTGCTGCAGAACGCCCTGGCTGTTAATGCGGCGCTGGTGGCGCAGCGGCAGAACGACGAAATGCGCAAGCTCACCGAATCCAGCTTCGCCCAGAGCGAGCAGGTGAAACGCATTTCGTCGTGGGCGGCCATCCTGTTTGCGCCGACGCTGGTAGGCACCATTTACGGCATGAATTTCACCAGCATGCCCGAGCTGAGCTGGGTCTTCGGCTACCCTTTTGCCCTGGGCCTGATGGTTGCCATGGGGCTGGTGCTCTACTGGACCTTCAAGCGCAACAAGTGGATCTAACGCTGCCGGTACAGTGAATCCATGCCCGCCGCCTTCCCGTCCCTGGACGAACTGCTCGCCAACGCGCATGTGGTGACCCTGCCCATGCGGGTGAAGTTCCGCGGCATCATGGAACGCGAAACCCTGCTGCTGCGCGGCCCGCTCGGCTGGGGCGAGTTCTGCCCGTTCCCCGAATACGCCGACGCCGAGGCCTCCCGCTGGCTCGCCGCCACCATCGAGGCCGGCTGGCACGGCTTCCCGTCACCCGTCCGTTCGGTGATCCCCGTTAACGCCACCGTGCCTGCCGTCTCCGCGGACCGGGTACCCGAAGTCCTGGCCCGGTTCGGCCGGGTGGACGCCGTCAAGATCAAGGTGGCCGAGCGTGGGCAGACGCTCGACGACGACGCCGCCCGGGTCGCCGCCGTCCGCGAAGCCCTGCCCGACGCCGCCATCCGCGTCGACGCCAACGGTGGCTGGGACGTGCCCACCGCGGTATCGGCACTCACGCGGCTGTCCGCCGTCGGACTTGAATACGCCGAACAGCCGGTGCCTACCGTCGAGGGGCTCGCCGAGGTGCGGCGCCAGCTCCGCGCCGCCGGAACGCCGGTGCTGATCGCGGCCGACGAAAGCGTGCGCAAAGAATCCGATCCCCTTAAGGTGGCCCGGGCCGGTGCGGCGGACTTGCTGGTGGTTAAGGTCGCACCGCTCGGGGGAGTACGGCGCGCGCTGGACATCGTGGCGCAGGCCGGGCTCCCCGCCGTCGTCAGTTCCGCGCTGGACACCTCCGTGGGCATCCGCGCCGGGCTGGCTTTGGCGGCTGCCCTGCCCGAGCTGCCGTACGCGTGCGGGCTGGGGACGGTGTCGTTGTTCACCTCGGACATCACGCTGGATCCGTTAGTGGCCGACGACGGCGCCATCCGCCTCCGCGATGTTGCCGCCGACGCCGGGCTGCTGGAGCAGTATGCGGCCCCCGCGGAACGCCGCGACTGGTGGCTGGCCCGCCTCGCCAGGGTCCACGCCCTCCTCGCCCCCTGACGCTCTCTCACTTCCTCCACGTTTTTGGCGACGCTCTCGCAGTTTCTGCAGGTCACCGCCGGTTAACCCGAACTTCACCCGGCGGACGGCTGGGCGTCGGAACCGGCTGACAGGGTGGCCGGGACCCGATCGTAAATCTGGAGGCCCCCTTGTCTGAAACGACAGCCCGCAAGTTCACCCTGCTGCCTATGCTCGGCCACACCAAGGGCAAGCGCAGCGCCGTCACCTGCGCCTTGAAGTGCGACAACGCCTGCTCCGGCGATGTCTGCAACACCAGCTCCAACAGCTACTTCCGCGACATCGCGTCCGCCACCATGTCCCGCCGCGCCGCCCTGGGCTTTGGCGCCGCCGGTGCGCTCGCCGTCGTACTCGGCAGTGCCATTACCTCCGCGGAACCGGCACTTGCCGGCGGTCCCGGGCTGGCCCCCGCCGCGAAGGAGGGCTTTGCCAAGTCGAAGCTGACGTTCACGCCGATCGCTCCGGTGGATGCCGCCGTCGACGCGTTCACCGTGCCGGAAGGCTTCACCTGGCAGCCCGTGATCCGCTGGGGAGACCCGATCTTCAACGGCACGCCGGACCTCGATCTGAACAATCAGACGGCCGCCGCGCAGGAGAAGCAGTTCGGCTACAACAACGATTACACCGACATCCTGGAGATTCCGAACACGAAGGGCCGCCGCGCCGTGCTGTTCGCCAACCACGAATACACCAACGAGAGCATCATGTTCCCGGCCACCATGCCGGCGGCCGACGTCCGCGCGGTGGGGGCCGCTGCCCACGGGCTGACCGTCGTCGAGCTGGAGCGCAAGAACACCACCAAGCCGTGGACCTACGTCAAGGGCGCGCCGCTGAACCGCCGGTACCTGAACAACACGGCCTACGAACTGACCGGCCCCGCCGCGGGTTCCGCGCTGGTCAAGACCGTCGCGGACCCGAGCGGCCGCAAGATCAAGGGCACCCTGGGCAACTGCTCCGGCGGCACCACCCCGTGGGGCACCATCCTGTCCGGCGAGGAAAACTTCAACGGCTACTTCGTCTCCCCGGGCACGTCCGCCAGTGATAAGCGTTACGGCCTCACCAACAAGGCCACTGCGCGCAAGTGGGAACTGGACGATCCGCGCTTCGACACCCGCAACGCCGGCTACGAAAACGAAGCAAACCGCTTCGGCTGGATCGTGGAAGTTGACCCGTTTGATCCCACGTCCACGCCGAAGAAGCACTCCTCGCTGGGCCGCTTCAAGCACGAGGGCGCCAACGTGATTGTGGCAGATTCCGGGCACGTGGTGGCCTACTCCGGCGACGACGAGCGCTTCGACTACCTGTACAAGTTCGTCTCTGCGGGCAAGTACCGCCCCGGTACTTCGGCTGCCGACCGGGCGCACAACATGACGCTGCTCTCGGCAGGCAACCTCTACGTCGCCAAGTTCACGGGCAACTCGCCCGTCGCGGAGATCACGGGGGTTGGCAACGTTCCCGCCGACGGTTCCTTTGACGGCACCGGCGAGTGGCTGCCCCTGGTGGTGGACGGCGCGTCCGCCGTGCCCGGCATGACCGTGGAAGAGGTCCTGGTCTACACGCGCCTCGCCGCGGACAAGGTGGGCCCCACCAAGATGGACCGTTGCGAGGACGTTGAGCCGAGCCTGCACACGGGTAAGGTTTACGTGGCCTGCACCAACAACTCGGACCGCGGCAAGGTGGGCAAGGAAGGCGCTACGGAAATCAACCCGCGCAACGCCAACCGCGACGGCCACATCGTGGAAATCACCGAGACCGGCGACCAGACCTCCACTGCCTTCACCTGGAACCTGCTGATGGTCTGCGGCGATCCGGGCCAGGGCGACGTCACGTACTTCTCCGGCTTCCCGGTGGACAAAGTCTCGCCCATCTCCTGCCCGGACAACCTCGCGTTCGACTCCGTAGGCAACCTGTGGATCTCCACCGACGGCGCCCCCGCCGGCATCGGCAAGGCCGACGGCCTCTTCAAGGTCACCCTCGAAGGCGCCGAGCGCGGCAAGGTGGAGCAGTTCCTGGCCGTGCCCAAGGAAGGCGAAACCTGCGGACCCATCGTCCACGACGACGAACGCACCGTGTTCGTGTCCGTGCAGCACCCGGGCGAGGAAGGCTCGTTCGCGGACCAGCACTCCTTCTTCCCGGACTACGTTGCGGAAGGCGCGACGCCGGCCCGCGGCCAGGTGCGCGCGCCCCGTCCGTCAGTGGTCCAGGTGTTCCGCGGCTAGTTCCGCAACCCGTTCCCCGTTGCTCTATCACTTTTGGTCCCTTTGCCCGCGCTTTAGGGACTGCAAGTGATAGAGCAACGCTGGAGGGTGAGAGCGTTTGAGGGTGGCAGACTGGGTCGGTGACTTCTGAGACTTCCCCGGACCTTCTGGACGCCCTCGCCGCCGCGCGGATCGCCGTCGACGCCCTGATCGACGGCGGCGTCCAGTACGTGGTGGTCTCGCCCGGTTCGCGCTCGGCTCCGATGGCCTACGCGCTGGCCGAGGCCGAAACCGCCGGCCGCGTGGAACTCCTGGTCCGCATCGACGAACGTTCCGCAGGCTTCACAGCCCTGGGCCTGGCCTTGTCCACCGGCGCCCCGGCGGCCGTCCTCACCACGTCAGGCACCGCCGTCGGGAATCTCATGCCCGCCGTGATGGAAGCCAACCACGCGGCCGTCCCGCTGGTGGTGGTGTCCGCGGACCGGCCGGAGGAGTTGCAGGGGACCGGCGCCAACCAGACCACCATCCAGCTGGACCTGTTCGGTGAGCACGTGCGCTTTGCCGCCGACGTCCCGGCCGGCAACAGCCCCGTCCGCGCGGTGGAAACGGCGCTGGCTGCGGCCACCGGCGCGTTTTCCGACTTCGCGCCCGGGCCGGTCCAGCTGAACCTGGCGTTCCGCGACCCGCTGGTTCCCGCACCGGACGAGGGACTTCCGACGGCAGCCGGGCACTCCAGGTTCAGGATCGGCACCGACCCGCTCACCATGAACCTGCCGCCCGCCCCTGCCTCGCTGGAGGAAAGACGCACCGTGGTGCTGGCAGGGCACGACGCCGGGCCCGTCGCCGAAGCGTTCGCCCGCGCCCACGGCCTGCCGCTGCTCGCGGAACCGTCCTCAAATGCCCGGTTCGGCCCCAACGCCGTGGGTCCGTACCGCCTGCTGCTGGAACACTTCGGACCGTCCGCGGCGCTCCCCATCGAACGGGTGGTGATGTTCGGCCGGCCCACACTGTCCCGCCCGGTTGCCGCACTTTTGGAGCGTGCCGACGTTCCTTCCGCGCTGTATCAGCCTGTCCCTGTGGCCTGGTACCAGCCGGGCCGGCGCACGGAACTTCCGCTGGAGAACCTGGCCGACCTCGCCGATTTCGCCGGCCGCGGCCCGTCCGATTGGCTGGATACCTGGCTGCTGGCCGGGGCTGCCGCGCAGCACGCGCTCGACGGCGTCCTGGCCGCCGAGCCCGCCGCCACCGGACCGTCCGTGGGCGCCCTGGTCTGGCAGCACGCCCGCGGCCAGTTGATGCTCGGCTCCTCCAACGGCATCCGCGACGTTGACCTGGCCGGCCTGCCCGCCGCCGAGCCTGCCGTCACCGTGTACGCCAACCGCGGCCTCGCTGGGATCGACGGCACCATCTCCACTGCCACCGGGATTGCCCAAGGCGGCCGCCAGGACACCACGCTGTTGCTGGGCGACGTCACCTTCCTGCACGACGCAGGCGGCCTGCTCCTGGGTTCCGGCGAACCCGAACCCGCGCTGAGGATCGTGGTGCTGAACGACGCCGGCGGTGCCATCTTCGGCCTGCTCGAACACGGCGCGGTCCAGGAATCGGGACGCTACGCGGACGCCGTCGAACGACTCTTCGGCACCCCCCACACCGTGGACATCGCGGCACTCGCCGCAGCGTACGGCGTCGGGCACTGCTCGGTAAGTACGACGGCGGGACTCGCCGAAGCGCTCGCCCAGCCCATCGTGGGGCGCAGCATCATCGAGGTCCGCACGGACCGGGTTGGCCTCCGCGCCCTGCACGCCCTCATCAACGCCGCAGCAGCCGCCGCCGTCGCGGGAGTCCTCGCCCGGTACTGACGCGCTTTCGGCTGCCTGACGCGCGTTCGGCACCGGGACACCCGTATCCGCGCGTCCTGGTGCCGATCGCGTGTCCGCGGCCCGAAGCCGTTTCCTGAGCTTGGAGTTGGTGTTGTCCACATAGGGCCGACGGTGGCTTCACATCGCGAGCTATCAGTGAAATCTTGGCTTCATGACCGTAATCCCCAAGCTGGTCCTGACGAGGGATCTGGCGTCGATCGGCGTCAGCACGCGCCAGTTGCCGGCCGCAGTCAAGGCCGGCACGCTCGTGCGCATCCGCCAAGGCATCTATGTTGACGCGGCCTCATGGAAGGGGCTTCAGGCTTGGGAACAATACAGAGTCCGGATCGAGGCTGCGGCCGAAACCTGTCAGTCGCCCACCATCTTCTCGCATCATTCGGCTGCATCGACGTTGGGAATTCCAACCATCGATCGCGGCCAGCCTGTTCATGCGCTGACCACGTTCCGGGGAGGGGGAAGGTCGCGGGCCGGAATCCGCAGGCACCTGGTTGAGGCCGGCACCATCGACGCCTGCGAAGCTGACGGGCTCCTCATCACGTCCCGGGTCCAGACTGTCCTGGACATCGCTGCGTTCGTCCCGTTCGCTGAGGCCTTGGTTCCCCTTGACCACGTCCTTAAACCGGATGCAGGCCGAGGCCTGCAGGCACTCACTAAAGAGGAGCTACTCCGCGCTCTGCCGGCGCGGTATGAACCTGCGGTCGAACGGCGGGTACGGGCCGCCATCGAATTCGCCGATCCTGCCTCGGGGTCTGCTGGTGAGTCATACAGCCGGGGGCTAATTCATTTGGCAGGGTTCGCGGCGCCAACTCTCCAATACGAAATTCGCAACGCCAGAGGTCGGGTGGGCTGGTCGGACTTCTACTGGGAGGGCAGCCGCACCGTTGGAGAGTTCGACGGGTTCGCCAAGTACGAGAAGGCTGAGTACCTCAAGGGCAGGACACCCGGGCAGGTTGTGGTGGCCGAGAAAATGCGGGAGGACAACATCCGGGCCACCGGCCGCAACGTCGTGAGATGGGTCTGGTCGGATCTTTGGACTGGTGGAGAACTTGAACGCAAGCTGTGGGAAGCGGGGGTGCCACGCCGTCGTCGGCCTTCCGTAGGACACGGCAACGGGACCAGGACGCAGAATCGGTCCGGGGACACCCCTTAACGGGTGTCCCCGGACCGATTGCGTGTCCTGGAACCAGATGCGCGTCCCCAGCGGCGCGCGGTGCGTGCCCTACTCTTCGATCTCGATGTGCGTCGGGTCCAGAACGCGGCGCAGGAACTCCTTGGTGCGGGCCTGGGCGGGTGCGGAAATGACCTGCTCGGCCACGCCTTCCTCCACCACCACGCCGCCGTCCATGAACACCACGCGGTCGGCAACCTCGCGGGCGAAGCCCATCTCGTGGGTCACCACCAGCATGGTCATGCCCTCCTTGGCCAGGTTCCGCATGACCGAGAGGACATCGCCCACGGTCTCGGGGTCCAGAGCGGAGGTGGGCTCGTCAAAGAGCATCAGTTCGGGGTTCATGCTCAGCGCCCGGGCGATCGCAACACGCTGCTGCTGGCCGCCGGAAAGCTGGTCCGGGAAACGGTCGGACAGGTGCCCCAGGCCCACGCGCTCCAGGTTGTGCTGGGCCACCTGATCGGCCTCTTCCTGGGACCGTTTCAGCACCTTCGTCTGCGCGATGGTGCAGTTCCGCTTGGCGTCCAGGTGCGGGAACAGGTTGAACTGCTGGAACACCATGCCCACCTTGCGGCGCATCTTGTCGATGTCCACATCGGGGTCGGTAGCTTCGAAGCCGCCCACGTGGATGGCGCCCTCGTTGGGCTGCTCCAGGAGGTTGACGCAGCGCAGGAGGGTGGATTTGCCGGAGCCGGAGGGGCCAATCAGGCACACCACTTCGCCGGGGGCAACGTCCAGGCTGATGCCCTTGAGGACCTCGTTGCTGCCGTAGGACTTGCGCAGGTCCTTGATGGATACGCCGGCGGCGTTGATGGTGCCGGTGTTGCCGGCGGAGGAATTTACGACGTCGTTCATGGCTTCCCTGCCTATCGCTTGGTCCGCGCGGAGCGGCTTTCGAACTTCCGGGCCAGGAGGCTCAGCGGGATGGTGATGACCAGGTAGAAGGCGCCGGCTACAAGGAGCGGAGTGAGGCCTGCGCCCAGGCTGGAGATGCCGTCGCGGCCGAACTTGGTGAGCTCGTACTGCGACGCCGTGAGGCCCAGGACGTAGATCAGCGAGGAGTCCTTGGTCAGCAGGATGACCTCGTTGGTCAGCGGCGGAAGCACGATCTTGAACGCCTGCGGAATGACGATGGACACCATGGCCTGCCACTGCGGCATGCCCAGCGAACGTGCGGCTTCGAGCTGCCCCTTGGGCACAGCCTGCAGGCCGGCGCGGAGGGTCTCAGCGATATATGCCGAAGCCACCATACCCAGCGAAATCATGACGATCAGGGCGACGTTCCACTGAACGCCAAACGCGAGCGGTACACCGTAGCCGAAGGCGATGAACACCAGCAGCGCCGGCACGCCGCGGAAGAATTCGATGTAGCCGGTGGCGATCCAGCGGTACAGCGCGAAGCTGGAGAGCTTCATCAGGGCCAGCAGCAGGCCGCCGGAGAGGCCCACGACGAAGCCGAGGAACGTGTAGACGAGGGTGTTCTTGAGGCCCACCAGGAAGATGTCCGGGAACATCGGGCCGATCTTGCCAAAGTTGAAGACGCTGTTGCCGACGGTCTTCCAGTCGGTGGCCAGGACCAGCGCGGCCACGGCCACAACGAAGATGCCGATCTGGACGTACAGGCTCACTCTGGCCCGTTGACGTGCTGTCATTGCCATGGGGTGCTCACATTCATTTGCGTGGCCGAGGCCCCGGACGGACTGCATCGCAGCTCGTCAGGGGCCCCAGCGGCGTCATTCTCAGGGCTGTGAAGGTCAGTCCGAAACGCCGGTTACTTGGCGGTCTCGCCGAACCAGGTGGTTTCGAACTTCTTCAGGGTGCCGTCATCGGTCAGGCGCTTCAGGGTTCCGTTGACCTTCTCGGCCATGGCAGTGTTCCCCTTCTTGATGGAGATGCCCAGTTTCTCGCCCGTGGCGTAGTCATCCACGCGCTTGAACTTGGAGTCATCCTTGATGGCGTAGGCCAGGATTGACTGGTTGCCTAGGGCTGCGTCGATGGTGCCGGCCTGGAGAGCCTGGACCAGGAGGCCGCTGTCCTCGAACTGCTGGGCGTCGATGCCGTTTTCCGCCGCGTACTTGGCGCCGGTGGTGGCCTGCTGGACGCCCACCTTCTTGCCCTTGGCGCTGTTGATGTCCGTGATCCCGGACGCCGTGGTGGCCACGAGGGTGAGGTCATCGTCCATGTACGGCTTGGAGAAGTCCATGACCGACTTGCGGACGTCCGTGATGGAAACCGAGGAGATGGAGAGGTCGCAGCCGGTCAGCGCGGTTCCGGTCTCGATGGCCTCGAAGGAGCTGTCCACGATACTGAGTTCGGCGCCGAGGTCCTTGGCTACTTCGTTGGCGATGTCGATGTCGAAGCCAACGATCTTGCCGTCCTTCTGGAATTCGAAGGGCTCGTAGGGGACGTCGGAGCAGATAGTGAGTTTGCCGGCGTTGATGAGCTGGATGCCGCCCTCGGACGCAGCCGGGGTGGTGCTGCCGCCGCAGGCAGTGAGGGTGAGCGCGCCGGCGGCCAGGATTGCTGCTGCCTTGGCGGCGATCTTGGCCTGGGCCAGGGACTTGAGCTGCATGTTCTTTACCTTTTGTTGCAGGGGTATGCGGTTTGTTGCAGGGGTATGCGGTACTAAATCGGTTCATAGTGTATCGCCGAATGGGAGATGTGCATCACACGAAACTTAGTTTCACTATTGGATAACTAAAGCACAGCCTAAATCAAGACCCGGGAAGCCGCCCGTGTCTGGAATTCCGGACACCCCTCCCAACTTCCCGCTCGTTGCTCTATCACTTTTGGTCCTCAAACCCGGGGTGAAGCGACCAAAAGTGATAGAGCAACGAGGGTTGGGTGGGGGATGGCGGCCTTAGTTGGAAATCCCCAGCGACTCCAGCATCGGCCGGAACTTCGCCCAGGTCTCCGCCAGCTCGGCTTCGGGCTGGGATCCGTCGACTATGCCGCAACCGGCATATAACCGCACGGTATGAGGGTCTTCGATCACGGCTCCGCGCAGCGCGATGCCCCATTCGCCATTGCCGGCAGCGTCGAGCCAGCCGACCGGTCCCGCGTACGGGCCGCGGTCCAGGTGTTCAAGCTTCCGGATCAGGGCGCCGGCCACCAGCGTGGGCGTGCCGCAGACAGCGGCTGTGGGATGCAGCGCGTTGATCAGCGCGAGGCACGTGGGCACATGGCCCTCCACCTCGGCGAGCTCCGCCTTTACGTCCGACGCCAGATGCCACACGTTCGGCAACTCCAAAATGAATGGCTCATCGTGCGCATTCATGGCCTCGGAAAACGGTGCCAGCTGCGACGTCAGCGACTGGATCGCGATCTCGTGCTCGTGCCGCTGCTTCTCGGACCCGGCCAGTACCCGCTCGGCATAGTCCATGGGAATCCCGGCCTCGCCGTGCGCATCGCGGCGGTCCAGCGTCCCGGCCAGCACGCGCGCCTGGGCAGTGCGCCCCTCCACCTGGATCAGCATCTCCGGGGTGGCGCCCACCAGCCCGTCCACGCCATAAGTCCAGCATTCGCGGTATCGCACGGCGAGCTCGCGCAACACCTGCGCGGCGTTCACGCCCGACGGCACCGTGGCCACAATGTCCCGTGCCAGCACCAGTTTCTCCAGCGCACCGGTCTGGATCTCCGCCACACCCGCGGCCACGGCGGCCATCCAGTCTTCCTCGCTGAGCGAGCCGGTGTGCAGGGTGGCCCCGTCGGCGGAAGGCAAAGGACGCACGACGGCGCCGTCCCACTCAGCGGGGCGGCCGCCGGACGTGCCGTCCCCGGCTAAGCCGGACTCACCAACGACACCGGACTCACCAACGGCGCTGGCGTCGCCAACGGCGCCGGCCTCACCAACGACGCTGCCACCGCTCAGCCAGCCGGCCAGCGTGGCGAGTGCGCCCTCCTCGGTGAGTTCGCCGTCGTCGAACGTGAGTTGGGTGAGCCAGTACTGGCCGTCACGGACGCCCACCACGATCTCGGGCACAATCAGGCGCGATACATGGGTGGATTTCTTGGAAAACGCGAAGGAGCCGAAAGCCACCGGGCCGGTGCCGGGCAGCTCCACGGAGTCGCTGATGTCCGCTTCGAGGACCAGGTGGCGCCACCAGATGTCGGCCTCGAGGAAACGCTCGGGGCCGGTGGCCGTGAAGCGGGCAATCTCGCCGAAGCCCACCAGGCCGGCTTCGCGGCGGGTCCAGCAGAGGACGTCGTCCCGGACCAGAAACTGCGGAAGTCCGCCGGCGGATGCGTTGCCATCCAGGGGGACTGTGAGGGTGCGGAACGTGCTCGTCATGATGAGACAACACTACTCCCGCGCGTGCGTGCGGCCGCGTTGGGCCGTGCCGGTCGCGCCGGGGGAGCACCCCGCGATGAGCCCTGGCTGCGCGGGACGCGCCGGCCGCGCCTCCGGCGAAGCGCCCGCGAAGTCCCCGGACTCAGACCCGGGCGGGCCGGCCGGTGCGTCGCTCGGGCCCGGAAGGGGCGGAGAACAGGTCCGGCCGTGCGGCGCGCATGCTCGCGACGTCGTCCAGGATGAAGCGCAGGTGGCTGCGCAGCCCGTCTTCCGCAGCCGAAAGGTCGCCGGCGAGGATCGCGTCCAGCACGCGTCGGTGGTCGGCGGCGTACTCAGTGATGCCGCGGTAGCCGCTGAGCCCCAGATAGCGGGCGCGGTCCAGGTGGCCCTTGGCGTTGGAAACGGTGGCCCAGGCTGTTTCATGGCCGGCGATCGCCAGCAGGGCCCGGTGGAAGTCCTCGTCCAGCGGGTAGAACTCCTCGCGGGTGGTGCAGGCGTCCTGCCGGTCCAGGAGTTCGTAGAGCGCGGCTGCGGCTTCCGGGGTGATGTTACGGGCACAGTCGGCCAGCGACGCCACCTCGATGGCCTCGCGGATGAACTGGGCTTGCGCCACGATGTCCGGGTCCAGGTAGGTCACGTACGTGCCGCTCTGCGGGCGGATCTCCACCAGACCTTCCTGCGCGATGAGCATCAGGGCTTCTCGGATGGGCTGGCGGCTGGTGCCTAGATGGTGCGCGAGCTCGTTCTCGGAAAGGAGGGTCCCGGGCGCGTCCTCGCCGGAGATGATGCGCTCACGGATCTGCGCATACGCCGTCATCCGGGCGGAGATGCGCGGGGTGGTGTCGGGGGCGGCCATGCCTCCACAGTAGCTGTGCCGCCTTGACTGGGCATCGCCCGCCAGGGAGCGAGGACGGAGTTGCGTCATCTATTGACACACTGGTATGGCAGTGCTTGAATGGCAGTCGTTGTTCCAACGCGGGGACAAGAAAAGACGTCTGGCCATGCCGCATCATTGAAGCTCTGCATCCGGCCAGACCCGTAGAACAGAGGGGTTCATGACGGCAACAATCCAGGTAGGCGCCACCCAGCGCTCATCCAAAGACCTGATCAGAACTGCAGTATCCGGCTGGCTCGGAACTGCCATGGAATACATGGACTTCCAGCTCTATTCGCTGGCAGCCGCCATCATCTTCCCCAAAATCTTCTTCCCCAACTTCGACCCCGTAGTGGGCCTGCTGATCGCCTTCATGACCTACGGCGTGGGCTTCCTGGCCCGCCCGGTCGGTGCCTGGTTCTTCGGACGCATGGGTGACCGCGTGGGCCGCAAGAAGGTCCTGGTCATCACCATCATGATGATGGGCGTGTCCACCATGCTCATCGGCTTCCTGCCCGGCTACGCCCAGATCGGCCTCGCCGCGCCGATCATCCTGGTGCTCCTCCGCCTCGCACAGGGCTTCGGCGCCGGCGCCGAACTCTCCGGCGCGTCGGTCATGCTGGCCGAATACGCCCCGCCGAAGAAGCGCGGCCTGATCGCCTCCTTCGTCTGCCTCGGCACCAACTCCGGCACCCTGCTGGCCTCCGGCCTGTGGGTCCTGCTGACGCTCCTGCCCGAAGAAGCACTCATGAGCTGGGGCTGGCGCCTGCCGTTCATCGCCAGCATCGGCATCACGCTGTACGCCCTCTGGATGCGCCGCAACCTCAAGGAAAGCCCCGTTTTCGAGGCCGCCCGTGAGCAGGAAATCTCCGACGCCGCTGCTGCTGCCGCCTTCGCCGCGAAGTCCGGCACCGCCGTCGGCCAGTCCGCCCCGGCCGTCAAGTCCAAGCGCAAGGGCAAGGCCTTCTTCCTGGCGATGGCCCTGCGGATCGGCGAATCCGGCAACTCGGCCATGATCCAGACCTTCCTCATCGGCTACATCGTCACCGGCCTGAGCATGGACAAGAGCGTGGGCACCTTCGCGTTGCTGATCGGCTCCTTCCTCGGCTTCGCCACGGTTCCGTTGGCCGGCTGGCTCTCGGACAAGGTGGGCCGCCGCAGCATGTACCGTGCCCTGTCCGGCTTCCAGATGTGCTTCGCCATCCCGGCCCTGCTGATGATGCAGTCCCGCGATCCGTTCCTGGTCTCGCTGGCCCTGATCATCGGCCTGTCCGTCTCCGTGCTTGGCATGTTCTCGGTCCAGTCCGCCTACGTGAACGAACTCTTCGGCTCCCGCAACCGCTACACCCAGCTGGCCATGGCCAAGGAAATCGGCGGCGTGCTGTCCGGCGGCCTTGCCCCCATCATCGCCGCAGGCCTGCTGGCACTGTTCACCAACTCCTGGTGGCCGGTCGCCGGAATGATGGTCCTGTACTCGGCCATCGCCTTTGTGGCCACCTTCTTCGCCCCCGAAACCAAGGGGCGCGACCTGACCCTCGTGGAGGACGCAGTATGAAAGCCGTCGTTGTCCATTCCGCCGGAGACCTGCGTCTTGAGTACCGGCCGGACCCGGCCTGCCCGGCCGGCTCGGTGATCGTCGACGTCGAATACGGCGGGATCTGCGGCTCGGACCTCCACTACGTCTCCCACGGGGCGTCCGGACTGAGCATCCTGGCCGACCCCATGGTGCTGGGCCACGAGGTCGCCGGCAGGATCTCGATGCTCGGCGAGGGCGTGACGGGCTTCGCGGTGGGCGACGCCGTGACCGTCCACCCGGCCGTGTCCTGCGGCGAATGCACCGACTGCCTCGCCGGTCGCACGAACCTGTGCCCGCAGGTCACTTACTTCGGCAGCGCCGCGCACCGGCCCCACACTGACGGCGCCTTCGCCTCCCGCAAGGCCGTCCCGGCGGGCCAGCTCCGCCGCCTGCCCGCCGGCGTCACCACCCGCCAGGCCGCCGTCGCTGAGCCGCTCGCGGTGGCGATCCACGCCGTTGACCGGGCTGGCAGCCTCGCCGGCAAGGACGTTCTGGTGAACGGTGCCGGGCCCATCGGCGCGCTGCTGGTGGCCGCCGCACGCCGTGCTGGCGCTGCCAACGTCGTCGCCAGCGATCTGTCGGAGACTTCGCTGGCGATCGCCAAACGGATGGGAGCCGACGACGTCGTGCTGGTGGGTTCCGGCGCGCAGCTTCCCGAGGTGGATGTTGCGTTCGAAGCCTCCGGCGCTGCCCGCGCCCTGGGCGGTGTCCTCGCGGCAGTGCGCCGCGGCGGCATCGTGGTCCAGGTGGGCAACCTGCCGGCCGGGCCCGTGACGGCCGAGCTCGCCGCACTCGTTTTCCGTGAGATTGATTACCGCGGGACCTTCCGCTTCGCGGACGAGCTGGATGACGCCCTCGCGTACCTGGCGGACGGTCTGGACGTTGAGCCGCTGCTGACGCACACGTTCGACGCCGGTGACGTGGCCGAGGCGTTTGCCGTGGCTTCGGACCGCGGGACGGGCTCCTCGAAAGTCCTTCTCAAGTTTGTCTGAGACAATTGCATGGTGAACCGAGCATCCTTGGAAAAGCGTCCGGACGAAGTAGCCACGATGTTTGACGACGTCGCACCTAAGTACGACGTCGTCAACGATGTCCTCTCCATGGGGCAAACCCGCCGCTGGCGCAGGATCGTGGTGGACGCCATGGACATGAAACGAGGCCAACGGGTGCTGGACCTGGCCGCGGGAACCGGCACCTCCAGCGAGCCATATGCCGATGCAGGCATAGATGTCATCGCCTGCGATTTCTCCCTCGGCATGCTCAAAGTTGGCAAGCGCCGCCGCCCGGACATCAACTTCATTGCCGGCGACGCCACTAACCTGCCTTTCGCGGACAACAGCTTCGACGCCAGCACCATCTCGTTCGGGCTACGCAACGTCAACGAGCCCAAGAAGGCGCTGGCCGAGATGCTCCGCGTCACCAAGCCCGGCGGCAAGCTGGTCATCGCCGAGTTCTCCGCGCCGGTGGTTCCGCTGTGGCGCACCATGTACACGGAATACCTCATGCGTGCCCTGCCGGCCATCGCCGTGAAGGTAGCCTCCAATCCGGACGCTTACGTCTACCTCGCCGAGTCCATCCGCGCCTGGCCGGACCAGGACCACCTGGCCGCCTGGCTGCAGGAATCCGGCTGGGAAAAGGTTACGTACCGCAACCTGACCGGCGGGATCGTGGCCGTGCACCGCGCCACCAAGCCGCTGGAATCCAAGCCAGAGGGCGCAGCGGAGGCCATCGCCGCGCACAAGGGCCCCGTGGCCAAACTCCGACGAAACATCCAGCGCTGACCAGTGAATGTCCTGATTGTCGGCGCGGGGCCAGCCGGCTCCACCGCCGCGTATTACCTTGCCAAGGCCGGCATCAGCGTGACCGTCCTGGAAAAGACCAGCTTCCCGCGCGAGAAGGTCTGCGGCGACGGCCTCACCCCGCGGGCAGTCCGCGAAATCCAGAAGCTCGGACTGCCGCACCCTGAAGCGGACGGCTGGCGCCGGAACAAGGGCCTCCGCCTGATCGCCGGCGGCCGCACCATCGAACTGCCCTGGCCCGAGGTCTCCGACTTCCCGCAATACGGCCTGATCCGCACACGCCTGGGCTTCGACGAGGAACTGGCCCGCCACGCCCAGGCCGCCGGCGCACAAATCCTCGATCGGCACAGCGTCACCGAAGCCCTGCGGTCTGAAGACGGCCGCGTGACCGGTGTCCGCGCAGCGCTCCTGGACGAGTCCGGACGCAAGACGGGGGAGTCACACCACTTCAGCGCCGACGTCGTACTCGCCGCAGACGGCAACTCCACGCGAACCGCCGTGTCGCTGGGCATCCAGAAGCGCGACGACCGCCCCCTCGGCGTCGCCGTCCGCACCTACTTCACGTCGCCCCGGCACAACGACGACTGGATGGAAGGCTGGCTGGAACTCCCCGGCCGCGACGGGAAATTGCTCCCCGGCTACGGCTGGGTGTTCGGCGTGGGCGACGGCACGTCCAACGTGGGCCTCGGCATCCTGAACTCGTCCAAGGAATTCGGCAAGCTCGACTACAAGCAGGTCCTGCGCGAATGGACCGCCGCCATGCCCGCCGAATGGGGCTTCACCCCGGACAACCAGGTGGGCGAAATCCGCGGCGCCGCGCTGCCCATGGGCTTCAACCGCACCCCGCACTACTCGCCCGGCCTCCTGCTCCTGGGCGACGCCGGCGGCATGGTCTCCCCGTTCAACGGTGAGGGCATCTCCTACGCGATGGAATCGGCACGGTTCGCGGCGGAGTTCATCATCGACGCGTCCGCGCGCTCCTTGTCCAACGGGACGTACGACGCCGACGCGCACCTCGCGGGGTACGCGGACTATGTGCGGGGCCAGTGGGGATCGCACTTCACGCTGGGCCGGGCATTTGCCTCGCTGATCGGAAAACCCGCCGTTATGAAGCTGGCACTGCGGACCGGGATGCCCATTCCCGTGCTCATGCGCTTTGTGGTGCGGCTGCTGGCAAACCTGACCGACCCGGCCGCGAAAGGCTTCGAGGACCGGGCCATCCGCGTCCTGGAATCGCTGGTTCCGGCCACATCCAACACCCCACCGGCATCGAACCAGCGGTATCCGCAACAAAAAGTTAGGGTTAACCAGTGACTAACTCCGCAGACCACAGCTGGACGCACGCCGGGCACGGCCTGCCGGACTCCGAACCCAGCCTCAATACCACCGCCATTGCCACGGGACTGCAGCTGCCCGCCGGCTTCGCGGCCATCGCGGAGGACGCCGAGCTGGGCCCCGCCATCACCAACAACCTGGCCCGTGTGGAGAAGAAGCTCCGCGAGGCCATTGCCAACTCCGACCCGCTGGCTGATGCGACGTCGCGTCACCTTGTGGAAGCCGGCGGCAAGCGCATCCGGCCGCTGCTGACGCTGCTGTGCGCCCACCTTGGCGACGCCTCACTTCCCGCCGTGGTGCAGGCGGCCGTGGTGGTGGAACTGACCCACCTGGCAACGCTGTACCACGACGACGTGATGGACTCGGCCCCGTTCCGCCGCGGCGCCCCGACGGCCCACGAGGTCTGGGGAAACTCCGTGGCCGTCCTCACCGGCGACCTCATCTTCGCCCGCGCGTCCATCCTGGTGTCCGAGCTTGGCTCACGCGCGCTGGGAATCCAGGCCCGGACGTTCGAGCGCCTGTGCCTGGGCCAGCTGCACGAAACGGTGGGCCCGCGCCCGGACGAGGATCCGGTGGAGCACTACCTGTCCGTCATCGCTGACAAGACCGGTTCCCTGGTGGCCGCGTCCGGCCAGCTCGGTGCCATCTTCGCCGGTGCCGACGAGGCCTACGAGGACCTCCTGGTGGAGTACGGCGAGAAGGTGGGCGTGGCCTTCCAGCTCGCCGACGACGTCATTGATGTCACCGGCGTCAAAGTGAAGTCCGGCAAGTCACCGGGCACAGACCTCCGCGAAGGTGTGCCCACGCTGCCGGTCCTGTTCCTCCGGCGGGATGCCGCAGCCGGTGACCAGTCCGCCGTCGACCTTTTGAAGCTCATTGATGGGGACCTGACCTCCGACGCTGCCTTGGCTGCCGCCGTGGCCGGGCTGCGCGAGCACCCCGTCACCGCCGAGTCCTGGGTGATTGCCCGCCGTTGGGCCGACGAAGCCATTGCCGCACTTGCGCCGCTTCCCGAAGGTGTTGTGAAGTCCTCGCTGGCCAACTTCGCCCTGGCCGTGGTGGACCGCGCCAGCTGATTCTCTTGTTTGCCTGTTTGCAGCGGGCCTCGGCGGGGTGAGCCTGCCGGGGCCCCGCTCGTTTAAATGCAATCTCGGTTAAATGCAATAGCCCCGGTTCTCAGCAGCGTTACGAGTCACACGCTGCGTCGAACCGGGGCTATATCTCCGTTCGCATCAGACCCGCCGGAGGCGTTTAGCGGATCCATGAACAGTATATGACAGATTTGTCACAGGATGCAAACCTGTTGTTACTGCGCGTGTCACAGGCTTTCTTCGCTCGTTCGTGGGGCACATTGCGGCGCCGCAGGGGCATCCCGGGCTGCACAGACGGCGTGTCCGTGTCGAAGTGCCCCGCGACGGCCACGTTGTCCACATGAGGCACCTTGGGTCTGCCCTTTGCTGGACTCCAAGTGCACCGTGGATCAATGGATATTGTGACTTTTCTCGGCACGCGGGCCGGCGTAGCCCGGGCCTCAACGCTCCGCGCGGCCGGATTTTCCCGAACCTCCCTCGACAATGCACTTGCGGCCGGGCGAATTGTGCGGATCCGACGAGGCATCTACAGCATGCCGCGTGAGGCAGACGTGTTCGGCCTGGCGCTGCAGCACAACGCTCTGCTGACGTGTCTGTCGGCCGCCCCCGTGTACCAGCTGTGGAGGATACATGACGCTGGTCCCGTGCACCTCAGTCCAGGGCATAAGAGGACACCGCCGGGGACGCTGACCCATGGTAGATGTGGACACCCGTCCCACCCCTGGCTGCCGGTGGCCGGCCTGGCCGACGTCCTGATTCATTCGTTGCGTTGCTTGCCAGCAGCGGAATCGCTGGTCATGCTTCAGTGCGCAGCCCAGCGGGGCGACATCAGCCTGGATTTCCTGCGGAGCAAGCTCCCCGGAAACCGCAACGCCCGCGCCAGGTCCGTCCTGGACAGCGTGATCCCGCGAGCGGATTCCCTTCTGGAGGTGTTGGCCAATTACCACTTCCGGCGGGCGGGACTGCATGTCCGCAGGCATGTCTTCATTCCAGAAGTTGGGGAGGTGGACTTCCTTATTGAGGAGTGTGTCGTAGTGGAAACCGACGGAGGCACCCATTTGGAGGCCCGGCAAGTGAAGAAGGACCGAAAGCGCAACAATGCCACCCTCATCGGCGGACGTCTTGGCCTGAGGTTCGGTTATGACGACGTTGTCTATCACCCTGAGCGAATGGTGAGCCAGGTGTTGGCAGTACTGGAACTGTCGCGGCAGGGGGCTTTCGGCGCGAGGTGAGTCGCGCCGTCGTGGGGCACTTTGGGCGACGTATCCGAAGAAACCGGCCTAGCGCGCGGCGCGTCCGTGTCGAAGTGCCCCGTATAGGCCGGGCAGGGGGCAGGGCAGGGGGAGGACCCTAGTTTTCTTCCTCGTCGTTGAAGGCCCACTCGAACATGTCGAAGACGAATTCGGAGAAGGTGCCTTCTTCGCTCTTCCACTGGCCGCGGGCGTTGTTGCGGCGGTACACGATGGGGTCCGGGATGCCGAGATCGCCTACGCGGAAGCCCCAGGTGAACTGTTCTTCCTCGTCCTCAAGGAACATCAGGAAGCCTTCGTCATCCACTTCCAGCTCTTCAGGATCCCAGAAGTAGTGGTAGGCCTCCATGATGTCCTCGCAGCCGCCCACCGCCAGGTAAAACTCCTTCAGGACCAACGGGACCTGGAACTGGTGTTCGGTGAGGGCCGCGTCCAGTTCGTCCGCGGGCAGGCCATCCTCTGCCTGCCATTCGTCCTCGAGATACGTCGGAACAAGCGCGCGGAACTTCTCGAGGAACATGTCAGTCATGCTCATATCCTAGCTAACTGCGGCGTGCTCCAGAGCCGCCGCCAGCCCCATCAGCCCCACCGCCACCAAAGCCCTCTGCCCCGTCCCCCCCGCCGTCCCCTCCGCCGGAGCCCCCGCCGTCCCCGCCGCCGGAGCCCCCGCCGTCCCCTCCGCCGGAGCCCCCGCCGTCCCCGCCGCCGGAGCCCCCGCGGGAGCCGCCGCCGGAGCCCCTCCGGTGCCAGCCGTGCACGGCCAGCGGAACATACCAGGACCGGCGCCAGGCAACCACGCGGAAAGCGAACACCACGGCAGCCACCGCGCACGCCGTCAGCACGTTGAAGGCCCCCGTAACCCAGAGCAGCGCGGTCAGGGCCGCCCCACTGAAAGCAGGCAGCGCGTAGAGGTCCCGGGGGTTGAAAAGCTGGGGCACCTCGTTCGCGGTGATGTCCCGCAGCAGGCCGCCGCCCACCGCCGTGGTCACGCCGAGCAGCATGGCGGCCACCGGGTTCATCCCCAGGGCAAGGGCCTTCAGCGTTCCGGTGATGCAGAAGAGGGCCAGCCCGCCGGCGTCGAACAGCACCAGCAGCGAGGTGTACCGCTGCACGCTGGAGTACAGGAAATACACCAGGACGGTCGCCAGCACCGGGGGAACCAGATACGCGGGGTTGGAGAAGGCTGCCGGCGTGGTGTTGAGGATGATGTCGCGGATGACGCCGCCACCGAGGGAGACCAGGGACGCCAGCAGCAGTGACCCCACCAGGTCGAACTGTTTCCGCGCCGCCAACAGGGATCCTGAGACGGCGAAGAAGAAGACGCCGGCCAGGTCCAGCCACACCAGGTCGATGTCGAACGGCAATGTGTCGAACGGCAATGTCATGAGGCGTCCCGGCGGTTTCAAGGTGGGCGAACAGGGCGGCTCCAAGGTTACGCTAGCCCCTATGAACAACCCGATCATGATCGCCTGTGCCCACGGGACGTCCAGCACCCAGGGCGCTGCGGAGGTCAACGCCCTGCGCGCAGCCATAGCCGCCCTGCGCCCTGGCCTGGACGTGCGCGAAGCCTACGTGGACGTCCAACAGCCGGACCTCGTGGATGTGGTGGCGGGACTGCCCGAGAAGGACAAAGCAGTTGTTGTGCCGCTGCTGCTGAGCGTGGGCTACCACGTCAAGGTGGACATCGCCCGCGCTGTGAAGAGCCGGCCGGGGAGCCTGGCTGCCTCGCCACTCGGCCCGGACCCGCGGCTCGCAGCCCTGCTGGACCAGCGCCTCCGGGAGGCCGGCGTCACGGACCGCGACGCGATTGTCCTCGCCGCTGCCGGGTCCTCCAATCCCAACGCCGCCGTCAGCGTCGAAGAGCTCGCCGACCAGCTCAGGGCGCTGCGCCGCAACCGTATTCTGCCCGCCTACGGTGCCTCTGCCCAGCCGTCGGTGCCCGACGCCGTCGCCATGCTGCGCCTGGAACTGGCAGGAGGCGCCGGGGCGGGGGAGTCCGCGGGGGCCGTGGACGACGGCGGCCGCGTGGTGATTGCCTCCTACCTGCTCGCGCCGGGGTTCTTCCACGACCAGCTGGCCAAAGCCGGCGCCGACCTCGTGACGGAACCACTGCTGCCGTCGCCGGTGCTCGCCGAGATCGCGCTGGAACGGTTCGACGCCGCCGTCGTACACGGTCAATAGGCGCCCGCCCGGGAACTGCAACCAAGCACAGCAGGCAGTCATCTTCAAGGGTCTCCGGCAGTTCGTGACGAAATGTTTCCCTAGGTGACCTCGCGTTTCCGGGCCTTTGTGACGCACTTCGGCAGGCACCTACAGTCGATGCATGACTGATACAGCTCTAGCCGGAGCGTCCGTGGACCCCGCCGTCGCCAAGCGCCCCGCGCGCGCCTCCCGCCCCGCTGCAAAGCCGCACGGGCAGTGGAAAGTGGACGGCAAAACCCCGCTGAACGCCAACGAAACCTGGAAACAGGAAGACGACGGCCTCAACGTGCGCGAGCGTATCGAGACCATCTACTCCAAGGATGGCTTCGACGCCATCCCCAGCCAGGACCTCCACGGCCGCTTCCGCTGGTGGGGCCTGTACACCCAGCGCAAGCCCGGTATCGACGGCGGCAAGACCGCCACGCTCGAACCGCACGAGCTGGAAGACAAGTACTTTATGCTCCGGGTCAGGATCGACGGCGGTGCGCTCACCACTGAGCAGCTGCGCGTCATCGGCCAGATTTCCGTTGACTTCGGCAGGGATTCCGCCGACCTCACCGACCGCCAGAACATCCAGCTGCACTGGATCCGCGTGGAGGACATCCCCGAGATCTGGAACCGGCTTGAGGGTGTTGGCCTGTCCACTACCGAGGCCTGCGGCGACGTTCCGCGTGTCATCCTGGGCTCGCCGGTGGCCGGCATCGCCAAGGACGAGATCATCGACCCCACGCCGCTCATCGCGGAGCTGGGCGAGCGGTTCATCGGCAACCCGCTGCTGTCCAACCTGCCGCGTAAGTACAAGACCGCCATCACGGGCCACCCCAGCCAGGACGTGGTCCACGAGATCAACGACTTTGCCCTGGTGGGCGTCCGCCACCCCGAACTGGGTGTCGGCTACGACCTCTGGGCCGGCGGCGCGCTGTCCACCAACCCCATGCTCGGCAAGCGGCTCGGTGCCTTTGTGAAGCCCGAGGAAGCCGCCGAAGTCTGGCTCGGCGTCACCAGCATCTTCCGCGACTACGGCTACCGCCGCATGCGCACCAAGGCCCGTTTGAAGTTCCTGATGGCCGACTGGGGTCCGGCGAAGTTCCGCCAGATCCTCGAGGACGAATACCTCGGCTACAAGCTGGCCGACGGCCCCGCCGCGCCCAAGCCCACCACTCCGGGCGACCACATCGGCGTGCACGAGCAGAAAGACGGCAAGTTCTTCATCGGCGCCACCCCGCTGGCCGGTCGCCTGTCCGGCGCGCAGCTGGTGAAACTCGCGGACACCCTCGAGGCGCGCGGCTCCTACCGCCTGCGGACCACCCCGCACCAGAAACTGGTGGTCCTGGACGTTGCCAAGGACCACGTGGAACCGCTGGTTGCGGAGCTGGATGCCCTGGGCCTCTCCGCCCGCCCGTCCGTGTTCCGCCGCGGCACCATCGCCTGCACCGGCATCGAATACTGCAAGCTGGCCATCGTGGAAACCAAGGTCACCGCCGCCACCGCCGTCGCGGACCTGGAACGCCGCCTGGCGGACCTCGCAGAATCCGGCGAACTGCCGCACGCGCTGTCCCTGCACATCAACGGCTGCCCCAACTCCTGCGCCCGCATCCAGACCGCGGACATCGGCCTGAAGGGCATGATGCTTCCAACGCCCGACGGCGACCCCTCCCCGGGTTTCCAGGTCCACCTGGGCGGCGGGCTGGCTTCCAACAGCCGCGAAGAGGCAGGTTTGGGACGCACCGTCCGCGGCCTGAAGGTATATGTCGAGGACCTGCCGGACTACGTGGAACGCGTTGTGCGCACGTTCGTGGCTAAGCGCGCCGAAGGCCAGACCTTCGCCGAGTGGGCCCACGCAGCAGACGAGGAGGCCCTCCAGTGAGCAAGCACGCATTGGGAGTCGATCCAGTGGCATCGCCTGCCGCCGCCCTCCGCACCCACGACGAGCTCAAGGTCATCGCCGAGTCCGGCGCTGCCGAGCTCGGCTGGGATGCCCCGGCCCGCGACGTCATCGCCTGGGTGGAGCGCAACTTCGACCTGTCCGCCGTGGCCGTCGCGTGCTCCATGGCCGACGCCGTCCTGCCGGCGCTGGTCGCGGACCAGCTGCCCGGGGTTGACGTCCTGTTCCTGGAGACCGGCTACCATTTCCCGGAAACCTACGCCACGCGTGACGAGGTGGCCGCGAACCTCCGCGTCAACGTGGTGGACGTGCTCCCGGAGAACACCGTGGAACAGCAGGACCGGCTCCTGGGCAAGGACCTCTTTGCCCGCGATGCCGCCCAGTGCTGCGCCCTCCGCAAGGTGGCCCCGCTGCGCCGCACCTTGGCCGGCTACGAACTCTGGTTCACCGGCGTCCGCCGCGACGAGGCCCCCACCCGGACCAACACCCCGCTGGTGACCTGGGACGAAGTCAACGGCCTGGTCAAGGTCAACCCGGTGGCCGCGTGGACATTCGACCAGCTGGTCCAGTACTCCGATGACAACCTCCTGCCCGTCAACCCGCTGCTTTCCCAGGGTTACCCCTCCATTGGCTGCCAGCCCTGCACCCGCAAGGTGGCGCCCGGAGACGACCCCCGCGCCGGCCGCTGGGCAGGCACCGACAAGACAGAATGCGGACTACACGTATGAGCACTTTCCTAACCGAGGAGACCACCCAGGTGACTGAAGCCGCCGTATCCACGCGCCTCTCCAGCCTGGACGCCCTCGAGTCTGAAGCGATCCACATCATCCGCGAAGTCGTGGCCGAGTTCGAGAAGCCCGCGCTGCTGTTCTCCGGCGGCAAGGACTCCGTGGTGATGCTGCACCTGGCCACCAAGGCCTTCTGGCCGGGCAAGGTCCCGTTCCCCGTGCTGCACGTGGATACCGGCCACAACTTCCCCGAGGTCATTGACTTCCGCGACCGGACGGTGGAGCGGCTGGGACTCAAGCTCGTCGTCGGAAGTGTCCAGGAGTTCATCGACCGCGGCGAGCTGGCCGAGCGCGCCGACGGCACCCGCAACCCGCTGCAGACCGTCCCGCTGCTGGACGCCATCCAGCGGAACAAGTTCGACGCCGTCTTCGGCGGCGGCCGCCGTGACGAGGACAAGGCCCGCGCCAAGGAGCGCATCCTGAGCCTCCGCGACGAATTCGGCCAGTGGGACCCGCGCAACCAGCGACCCGAACTGTGGAACCTCTACAACGGCCGCCACACCGTGGGCCAGCATGTCCGCGCGTTCCCCATCAGCAACTGGACCGAGCTGGACATCTGGCGCTACATCGAGCGCGAGAACATCGAGCTGCCGGGCCTGTACTACGCCCATGACCGCGAAGTGTTTGCCCGCGATGGCATGTGGCGTGCGGTGGGCGAGGTTTCCCAGCCGATGCCGCACGAGGAAGTCATCGTCAAGACGGTCCGCTACCGCACCGTGGGCGACATGTCCTGCACCGGTGCCGTTGAGTCGGACGCAGCCACCGTGGGCGACGTTGTGATCGAAGTTGCCGCCTCCACCATCACCGAACGTGGCGCCACCCGTGCAGATGACCGCATCTCCGAGGCCGCCATGGAAGACCGCAAGAAGGATGGGTACTTCTAAATGAGCACTTCAATCATCGAGGCAGCGCTGGAAACGGCCCTGCCCACCACCCTGTTCCGCTTCGCCACCGCCGGATCGGTCGACGACGGGAAGTCCACTTTGGTGGGCCGCCTCCTGCACGACTCCAAGGCGATTCTTGCTGACACGCTCGACGCCGTTGCCCGCACCTCCGCGGACCGCGGCTTCGGCGGCGCGGGTGCCACCGGCACCCAGGCAATCGACCTGGCCCTCCTGACCGACGGCCTGCGCGCCGAACGCGAGCAGGGCATTACCATCGACGTGGCCTACCGCTACTTCGCCACGGACCAGCGCAGCTTCATCCTGGCCGACTGCCCCGGGCACGTTCAGTACACCAAAAACACGGTGACCGGCGCGTCCACGGCGGATGCCGTCGTCGTACTTATTGACGCCCGCAAGGGTGTCCTGGAGCAGACGCGCCGGCACCTGTCCGTGCTGCAGCTGCTGCGGGTGGCGCACGTGATTGTGGCTGTGAACAAGATCGACCTCGTGGACTTCAGCGAGTCCGTGTTCCGTGAAATCCAGGCCGACGTGCAACGGGTGGCCCGCGAACTGGGCATCGGCTCGGCCGAGCTGGGCAGCGCGGACCACATCGATGACCTGCTGGTGATCCCGGTGTCCGCCCTCGACGGCGACAACGTGGTGGACCGTTCCGAGCGCACGCCCTGGTACGACGGCCCGGCCCTGCTGGAGGTCCTTGAGACCCTGCCGGCCGCGGACGAGATCGACACGCAGCTGGAGAGCTTCCGTTTCCCGGTGCAGCTGGTTATCCGGCCGCAGGGTGCGCTGGCTCCCGACGCCGTCGCCGGTGGCCTGGACGTGGAAGCCTTCCGCGACTACCGCGCATACGCCGGCCAGATCACCGAGGGGTCCGTGAAGGTGGGGGATTCCGTGTCAGTGCTGACCCCCGGCCAGGCTGCCCGCACCACCACGGTGACCGGCATTGATTTCGCCGGAGAGTCACTGCAGGAAGCGTTCGCCCCGCAGTCCGTGGCGATCCGCCTGGCGGAGGAATTCGACGTCGCCCGCGGTGATACGATTGCCGCCGCCGGAACCTTCCCGGAGTCCACTGCCGACCTGTACGCCGCGCTGTGCTGGCTCTCGCCCAAGCCGCTGCGTGAAGGTGCCAAGGTGCTGGTGAAGCACGGTACCCGCACGGTCCAGGCGCTGGTCCGCAGCGTGAGCGGCAAGCTGGACCTGGCCACCTTCAAGCTCGAAGGCGCGTCCAGCCTGGAGCTGAACGACATCGGCCACGCGCAGCTCCGGCTCGCCGCGCCGCTGCCGCTGGAGAACTACCTGCACCACCGCCGCACCGGCGCGTTCCTGGTGATCGACCCGCTGGACGGCAACACGCTGGCCGCGGGCCTGGTCAAGGACCACCCGGGCGACCACGAGGATGAGCGCTACTCCATCTGAGTCTCAGCTTGAGCTGCCCTGCCCCGCATGACCGGTGTTGCCCCGACACCGGTTATGCGGGGCAGAGCCGTCCGTGGGGCTTTCGGGCCTGGCCCTGGGGCCTGGTCCTTGCGGGCCGGCAGGCGCCAGACCATTATCGTGAGTGGGAGGCCCGCGGCATGGAAACCATCAACAGCAAGCTCATCAACTGGGCCTCGATCCTTGACACCAAGACGCGCGAGCAGGCGCTGGCCACCGCCACGCTGCCGTTCATCTACCCGCACCTTGCCCTGATGCCGGACGCGCACCTGGGCAAGGGCGCCACTGTCGGCTCGGTGATTCCCACCCTGCGCGCGATCATCCCTGCTGCCGTCGGTGTGGATATCGGCTGCGGCATGATCGCCGTGCGGACCCAGTACTCGGTCAAGGAGCTGCCCAAGGACCGCAAACGGCTGCGCGAGGACATCGAACGGGCCATTCCGTTGTCTGCAGGCCACAACAACCGGCGGGTCGGCGCCACTGCCGAACCTCGCCTTGCCGAGCTCCGGAGGCTGGCGGCGCAGGCCGGGTTCAACCCGGCCCAGTATCTGGCGAAGTGGGAACTTCAGCTGGGCTCGCTGGGATCGGGCAACCACTTCATTGAGGTCTCCGCGGACGAGACCGACGCCGTCTGGCTGTTCCTGCACTCCGGCTCGCGGGGCGTGGGCAACAAGATCGCGCAGCACCACATCGGCGTGGCCCAGCAGGTGACCCGGAAACGCGGGACCAGGCTGCCCGACCCGGACCTCGCCTACCTGGAGGAGGGTACCAGCGAGTTCGCCCGGTACATCAAGGAACTTCGCTGGGCGCAACATTTTGCCCTCCTGAACCGCGAGGAAATGATGGACCGCGTCATCGCGCAGTTCGGGCACTGGGTGGGCGGCTATGTCACGGAGCGCGAGCGGATCAACTGCCACCACAACTTCACGCAGCAGGAGACCCATTACGGCAAGTCCGTGTGGGTGTCGCGCAAGGGGGCGATCAGAGCCGAGCGCGGCGATCCGGGACTTATCCCCGGGTCCATGGGGACGGCGTCGTACGTGGTGGAGGGGCTCGGCAATCCCGTCTCGCTGAACTCCTCCCCGCACGGGGCCGGCCGCGAGTACTCCCGGACGGCTGCCCGCAAGACGTTCTCCTTGGCCGAGCTGAAGGATGCGATGCGCGGCATCGAGTTCAGGGCCACTGAGGCGTTCATCGACGAGATTCCGGCGG
Organism: Pseudarthrobacter sp. RHLT3-21; assembly: GCF_059383495.1. NCBI lineage: Bacteria > Bacillati > Actinomycetota > Actinomycetes > Micrococcales > Micrococcaceae > Pseudarthrobacter > Pseudarthrobacter sp. RHLT3-21. Next base: position 23,102 of record NZ_JBWZCI010000019.1, on the reverse strand, counting down.
CGTACAAACCGATCGATGTGGTGATGCGCGACGCGGTGGACTTGGTCACGGTGCGGCACAAGCTGCGGCAGCTGATCAACGTCAAGGGGGACTGAGCGGCCCGCTCGCCGGAAGAGGGCGGGTTCGCACGGAACGGAACGGCGTCCGGGCACCGTTCCGGCGAGCTCGGCGAACTGCGTAACGTGGAGGCCGGAATGTGACGCTGCATGAACCCGCGTGACCCCCCGTTTCTGCTTCATTGAATGGGTTTATGTCACTCCCTATGGTGAAACAATGACTAGTTCCAAGCCCGGGATGACCCGTATCGTGGCAGGCGAAAGCGCAGTACCCAAGCGCAAGCGCGCCATCGAGGCGGCCCTGGCCATCGGGCTCGTCTTCCTGATCGCCGCCGGTGCCGTAGTGGCGTCGTCCATTTCCCGTAATTCGGCGGCAGAGGCAGCCATTCCGGCGCCCACTCCGGCTGCGGAACTGAAGCTTGGTTATTTCGGAAACCTGACCCATGCCCCCGCCTTGGTGGGCGTGAAGCAGGGGATCCTCGCCCGGAACCTGGGCGACACCAAGCTCAGCACCGAAACTTTCAACGCGGGGCCTGCCGCGATCGAGGCGCTGAACGCCGGCGCCATCGACGCGGCATACATCGGCCCAAATCCCGCGATCAACTCGTTTGTCAAGAGCGAGGGGGAGTCTGTGAGCATCATCGCCGGTGCCGCCGCGGGTGGCGCGCAGCTGGTGGTGCGTCCCGGGATCACCTCCGCGGCGGACCTCAAGGGGAAGACACTCGCGTCGCCGCAGCTCGGCGGCACGCAGGATGTGGCGCTCCGTGCCTGGCTCGCCGCGGAGGGCTACAAAACGAACGTTGACGGCAGCGGCGACGTCGCGATCAACCCCACGGAGAACGCCCAGACGCTGAAACTGTTCCAGGACGGAAAGCTCGACGGCGCCTGGTTGCCCGAGCCGTGGGCGTCCCGTTTGGTGCTCCAGGCCGGAGCCAAGGTCCTGGTGGACGAAAAGGACCTCTGGGACGGCTCTCTCTCCGGCAAGGCCGGCGAGTTCCCCACCACCATCCTGATTGTGAACAAGAAGTTCGCAGCCGCGCATCCGGAAACCGTGAGGGCCCTGCTGAAGGGCCACGCCGAGTCCGTGGCGTGGCTGAATGACACGCCCGCCGCAGAGAAAACGGCCGTCATCAACGACGCCCTGCAGGAATCGGCAGGCGCGGCGCTCCCCGCCGATGTCCTTGATCGAGCCCTGCGGAACGTGGTGTTCACGGTGGATCCGCTCGCGGGAACCTACCCCAAGCTCCTCGAAGACGGGGTGAAAGCCGGCACCACCAAGCAAGCGGACATCACCGGACTGTTCGACCTCCGTGCCCTGAACGAAGTCACCGGGACTGCCAGCCGCGTCTCCGCCCGCGGCCTCGGCCAGGACTGACTCTCAAACACCCCACCAACTACCTAAGGACGGGACCATGCCAGTCGTACTGGAAAACCTGGGCAAGCGCTTCGGCGACGGCGCCCCGGTGCTGGACGACGTCAACGCCACCATCGGCGCGGGCGAATTCGTTGCCCTCCTCGGTGCGTCCGGCTGCGGCAAATCCACCCTGCTGAACATCATGGCGGGACTGGAGGTGCCGACGTCGGGCGCCCTTGAAGTACCCAGCGACGGAGCAGCTTTTATGTTCCAGGACGCCGCCCTCTTCCCCTGGCTGACGGCGCGGGAGAACATCGAGCTGGCGCTGAAGCTGCGCGGTGTGGGGAAAGCTGAACGCCGGATCAAGGCCGATGAGCTGCTCGAGTTGGTGCACCTGGGCGAGGCCGGGGACAAGCGTCCGCACGAGCTTTCCGGCGGTATGCGCCAGCGCGTGGCTCTGGCCCGGGCCCTGTCGCAGGACCGGCAATTGCTGCTGATGGATGAGCCGTTTGCCGCCCTGGACGCCATCACCCGCGACCTCCTGCACGACGAACTGGAACGCATCTGGAAGGAAACCGGGCGCACCATCGTTTTTGTGACCCACAATGTCCGCGAGGCCGTGCGGCTGGGCCAGCGTGTGTTGCTGCTGTCGTCCCGACCCGGCCGCGTGGTCCAGGAGTGGGCTGTTTCCGAGGAACACCGAACCGACGCCGGCCTGGCCGGACAGCTGACCGGGGTCATCACCGCCCGGCTGCGGGAGGAGATTCGCCGCCATGCCAAATAACCCCACGCCCCTCGCCGAGAGCGACCCGCTGGTCGAGGCTGACGAGACCGGCATTTCGACAAGCTCAATCCCCGGACAGCCGGAAACCCGCAAAGTCCACGCGGCCCTGACCCGCTCTTCCACCGGGCACGAGGACCTGCGCGAGCTCGAAGCCGGGCTTGATTCGCTCCAGTCCGACGCCGCGCGCAACCACCGGATCGACTGGAGCCGTGTCCTCCTGCCCGTCGCGGCGCTCGTGGTCCTGGTCCTGATCTGGCAGTTCTACGTTTCCCTAGGCCTCAAACGCCGCGACCTGGTTCCCGGTCCGCTCGACGTCCTGGGCCAGATCGGTGCGCTCTGGGGCGAGGCCAAGCTGCAGGAAGCGGTGTGGACCTCGCTGCAGCGCGGGCTGGTCGGGTTCCTGATCAGCGTTGCCATCGCCACGCCGGTGGGGCTGCTGCTGGCCCAGGTTGCGCCGCTGCGCCGTGCCTTCGGGCCGCTGATTTCCGGCCTGCAGGTCCTGCCGTCCGTTGCCTGGGTGCCTGCTGCCATCATCTGGTTCGGCCTCACGGATGCCACGGTCTACTTCGTGGTGTTTATGGGCGCCATCCCCTCGATCATCAACGGACTGATCTCCGGCGTGGACCAGATCCCGCCGCAGTACCGGCGCGTGGGCACGGTCCTGGGCGCCAACCGCTTCCAGATGGCCGTGCAGATCATCCTGCCTGCCGCGCTGCCGGGCTACTTGGGCGGGCTGAAGCAGGGCTGGGCGTTCTCCTGGCGGTCGCTGATGGCCGCGGAAATCATCGCTGTGGGCGGCACCATCGGCTTCGGACTCGGCTCGCTGCTTGACCAGGGCCGGGTCCTGTCTGACATGACGGTTGTGATGGCTGCGATCCTGCTGATCCTGGCCGTCGGCATCCTGATCGAGCTGCTGGTGTTCGCCCCGATCGAGAAGCGCCTCCTCCGCAGCCGCGGCCTGCTCGCCGGGAGCACGCGCTAACCCGGCAACACCCCTCAAGCGGCAGAAACCTGTCAGCAGAGCCCGATGGCGAGTCCCGCCGTCGGGCTCTGCTGTATGTTGGCAACCTGCGGAACTGGGGCACTTTGACATGGACACGCTGGTAGTTGAGCTGGCTTTGGCCGTTATCCCGGCCAATGTGCCCCACGAGGGCGAGTCCCGCCGTCGTGGGCTCCCTGCAGGGGCAGGTCGTCTGGCAGACTGGCGCCATGACTGTCAGCTTCGTGTGCCGCACCGCGTCCGCCCTCCCGCGGGAGCGCCTGTTCGATCTCGCACGCAGCATTGAGGCGCACCTGGATTCCCAGAAGGCCGCCGGGGAACGGGCCGTAGGCGGGGTCACGTCCGGCCTGATCGGCGAGGGCCAGGAGGTGACCTGGCAGGCCCGGCATTTCGGTGTCCCGCTGAAGATGACAGGCCGCATCACCGAACTGGACTTCCCCGGGAGCTTCACGGACGAACAGGTCAGGGGCCCGTTCAAAACGTTCCGCCACGTCCACGAGTTCGAGGCCACGGCCATCGGCAGCATCATGACGGACCGCGTGGAGTTTACGGCGCCGTTCGGGATCTTGGGGCGGCTGGTGGAGGACCTGGTCCTGCGCCGCTACCTGCAGCGGCTCATCACCAACCGCGGCCGGTTCGTCGCTGGTCTTCGGGACCAGGCTTTCCGCGACTAGGCCTCCAGAACTAGGGCTCCGGGAATGGCGGCGGCCCCAGGATCTCGATACCGCCGTTCAGCTGCCCTGATTCACGGATGCGGTCAAAGTCCACAAGACCTGTTCCTTCGCCATCCGTGAGCGGCTCGCTCGCGCCAAAGTAGAAGGCCTGCGCGCCGCCGGGGGTGTGCAGGCACAGCACGCGGGTCCCCTCCTGGAGGACTTTGAAAGCGTGCGGGACACCCCTCGGCGCAATGGTCACGCCACCCGCTGCGACGTGATGCTCCGTGCCGTCCATGTTCATCAGGATCTCGCCGGCCAGGATGTACATCGTTTCGTCGGAGTCCGGATGGGTGTGCATCGGCGTGACCTTGTTCAGGGCCATCTCATCTTCGAAGAGCAGGAAGGCCCCCGCGGTGTCTTCCTCCGTGGCCTTCCAGGTCTGCACCCCGCCGCCGAAGAACCAGCGCCTGGCCCCTTCGCCGGGCTGCCGGACAACTGCGGATGCTGAGCTCTTCGTCTTCATGATGGTCGCCTCGATAGTGGTCGGAAGACTTATGGGACTACTGTCCCATAACAAGACTGGAGTACCATGAAGAGCATGTCAAGACCATATGCCGACGTCGGCCGCACCGGCCAGAAACGCCGCACCCTTGATGCCCTGGTCGCAGCGGCGCGCCAACTTGTCGCGGATGGCGCCGCGCCTACAGTGGACGATGCTGCGCTGGTCGCCGGGGTCGCCCGCAGCACCGCGTACCGGTACTTCCCGGGGCAGCGGGAGCTGCTGGCTGCCGCCCATCCGGAAACCGCCGCCACGTCGTTGCTGCCCGAAAATCCGCCGGCCGACGTCGCGGAGCGGCTGGACGCCGTGATTGCCCAGTTCACCCGGATGATTCTCGAAACCGAAGCGCAGCAGCGGACCATGTTGAGGCTTTCACTGGAGCAGACCGCCGACGAACGACGAAGCCTGCCCCTGCGCCAGGGCCGGGCGATCGCGTGGATCGCCGAGGCACTGTCGCCGCTCCAGGGGCAGATGACGGAGAAGGACATCCACCGGCTGGTCCTGGCCATCCGCAGCGCCACCGGCATTGAGTCGCTGGTCTGGCTGACGGACATCGGCGGCCTGAGCCGCGACGAGGCTGTTGTCTCCCAGCGTTGGACCGCACGCGCCTTGCTCCAACAGGCTTTGCAGCAAGGAGCTCCGCCCGGCGCGGACTAGCCCCCCGCCGCCGAACTGGGGCACTTTGACACGGACGCGCCGGCGATCGATGCGGCCTTGGCGTTCCTGACGGCCAATGTGCCCCACGACGGCGACCCGGGGCGGCCCACGCCTATGTGACGCAGGGTTACCTTACGTGAACTGGTGTTTCCACTGCCGTTGTTGGTGAAACTGCGCGGCCCTACCGTTGATTCATGGCAATTCAGGATATTTACCCCACAGCACTGCGGCTGCTCGGCCGCACCGTGTTGGTGGTGGGCGGCGGCCCCGTGGCTGCCCGCCGCGCCAAGGGTCTGCTCGACGCCGGTGCACAGGTCACCGTCGTGGCTCCCGTTGCCTCCGCCGCGCTCCGCGAACTGGCCGACGCCGGCCTCCTCACCTGGGAGCCGCGCACTTACGTTCCATCCGACGTCGACGGCGTCTGGTTCGTCCAGACGGCCACCGGCGATCCCGCCGTGGACACCCAAGTGTCGGCCGACGCCGAGGAGCAGCGCATCTGGTGCGTCAACGCCTCCGACCACGAGGCCTCAGCCGCGTGGACGCCCGCCGTCGCCGTGGTGGATGACGTGCAGATCGCCGTGAACGCCGGGGGAGACCCGCGCCGTGCCATGGCCCTGCGTGACGCCGTCGCCACCGCCCTGGAAACGGGCGACCTCCCGCTGCGCCGCCGTCGTGCGTCTGCCGGCTCCGTTGCCCTTGTGGGGGGCGGGCCCGGGGACACCGGCCTCATCACCGTCCGCGGCCGCCGGCTCCTGGGCCAGGCCGACGTCGTGGTGGCAGACCGGCTCGGCCCGCGCGAACTGCTCAACGAACTTGCCCCTGACGTCCGCGTCATTGAGGTGGGCAAGACTCCCGGCCACCATCCCGTGCCGCAGGCCGAGATTAACCGGATCCTTGTGGAGGAAGCACTGAAGGGGCACCGCGTGGTCCGGCTCAAAGGCGGCGATCCTTACGTCCTGGGTCGCGGCGGCGAGGAAGCCGAATACTGCCGGCAGCACGGCGTCGAAGTCGAAGTGGTCTCCGGCGTCACGTCCGCTATCTCAGTTCCGGCCGCCGCCGGCATCCCCGTGACGCACCGCGGCCTGGCCAAGGGCTTCAGCGTTGTCACCGGCCATGAGGAGCTGTCGGAGGTCCCCGCCCGGGCAGACCACACCATCGTCCTGCTGATGGGCGTGGCCGCGCTTCGCGACTCGGCCGATGCCCTGGCCGGTGCCGGTTTGTCTCAGGACACTCCAGTTGGCATCGTTGAGAACGGCTATCTGCCGAATCAGCGCGTAACGATTGGCACGCTCGGTTCCATCGCTGATCAGGCGGAAGCCACCGGCGTCGCAAATCCAGCCGTGATAGTGATCGGCGACGTTGTCCGCGTCAGCCCGTTCGCGCCGTCGCACTTCAAGACAGCGGACTACAGCACCACCACCCCGAACAGCCCCCGCACCACCGCAAGAGCCCTCACCACCTAGCCACCCACCCAACTAGGTCGCACTAACTGTCGTTATGAGCCCTCAAAACGACAGTTAGTGCTACCTAGTTGGGCCGGAACGAACAAAAGGAACACAGCCGTGTCATCAAGCACCTCCGTAGGATCTGCCGAGCGTCCGCTGCGCGTTGCCGTCGTGGGCTCCGGCCCGGCCGGCGTCTACGCCGCGGACATCCTCACCAAGAGCGAAGCCGTCAAGAGCGGCGAGCTGACCGTGAGCATCGACCTCTTTGACCGCTACCCGGCACCCTACGGCCTGATCCGCTACGGCGTGGCACCTGACCACCCGCGCATCAAGGGCATCGTCAACGCCCTGCACAAGGTCCTGGACCGCGGCGACATCCGCTTCTTCGGCAACGTGGACTATGGCACGGACATCTCCATCGAGGACCTCCGCACGCACTACGACGCCGTCATCTTCGCCACCGGCGCCATCAAGGACGCGGACCTGAACATCCCGGGCATCGAGTTGGACGGCTCCTACGGCGGCGCGGACTTCGTCTCCTGGTACGACGGCCACCCGGATGTTTCCCGCGAATGGCCGCTGGACGCCACGGAAATCGCCGTGATCGGCAACGGCAACGTGGCCCTGGACGTGGCGCGTGTGCTGTCCAAGCACGCCGATGACCTGCTGGTCTCCGAGATTCCGGACAACGTCTACGCCGGCCTGAAGAACTCGCCCGTCACGGACGTGCACGTCTTCGGCCGCCGCGGCCCGGCCCAGGTCAAGTTCACTCCGCTGGAGCTCCGCGAGCTGAGCCACTCCAAGGACGTGGACATCATCCTCTACGCCGAGGACTTCGAGTTCGACGAGGAATCGGACCGCCAGATCCAGAGCAACAACCAGACCAAGACGATGGTGGGCACGCTCACCAACTGGATCGCCGAGCAGCCCGAGGACCTCTCCGAGCTGACCGCTTCCCGCCGCCTGCACCTGCACTTCCTGCACAGCCCGGTTGAAATTTACGACGACGCCGCGACGCCGGGCAGGGTTGCCGGCATGAAGTTCGAGCGCACCGAGCTGGACGGCACGGGCAACGCCCGCGGCACCGGCGAGTTCGTGGACTACCCGGTCCAGGCCGTCTACCGCTCGATCGGCTACTTCGGCTCGGCGCTGCCGGAGATCGAGTTCGACCACAAGAAGGGCGTGGTACCGAACGACGGCGGGCGCGTCCTGGATGCCGCCGGCACCCACGTGCCGGGCGTCTACGCCACGGGCTGGATCAAGCGCGGACCGGTGGGCCTCATCGGCCACACCAAGGGCGACGCCCTCGAGACCGTGACGTACCTGCTGGAGGACCGCAAAAACCTGCCGGTTGCTGCCGTTCCCGGGGCGGACGCCGTCGTCGAACTCCTTGACGCCCGCCGCGTGAAGTTCACCAGCTGGGAAGGCTGGCTGGCGCTGGACGCCCACGAGCTCGCCCTCGGTGCTGCAGCCACGGAGGCCGGCGGATCGCACGGCGTTGAGGTCAAGCGTGAGCGCATCAAGGTGGTGCCGCGCGAGGACATGGTTGCCATCTCCCGCGACGGCGTAGCAGCCAACGTCTAGCTCCAGGGCTCCTGACATAGTTTGATGCTGTGGAATGACTTCCGCGTGATTCCGGTGTTTTTGTTGCGTGGTCAGCTGTTAATTTTCCCTTGGATGCGATAAAATCAAGACAAGAAAAAGTGTCGTGATGAGCGGGGTGGGAAGATGGGTGCGATGACTGCTCAACTGCCTCTTCCTGCCTCGATGGACGCCGGAGCTGTCCCGATAGGCGCCGCTGCGTCGCTGGTGGAAGACGAGGAAGGCGGCCGGGTTTTCGTTCATGGCGAGCTCTCCTATGGTTGGGATGCCGGGGATTCGGTGTCCCGTCGGTTCGCAGCGGCGAAACTGGCGGATATCAAAGCAGGTTCGGTCGCTGAGGTGGCTGCCGCGTTCGGGGTGGATCCGGGCACGTTATGGCGGTGGCGTCAGGTCCTGGCAGCGGGCGGGGTGCTGGGGTTGGCTCCTGAAAAGTCGGGCCCGAAAGGGCCCAGCCGGCTGACGGAAGCCGTGATGTCCCGGATCCGTTCCCTGCGTGCGACGGGATTGTCGCTGCGCGCTGTTGGAACAGCTGTGGGCGTCTCCGAATTCAGCGTCCGGCGCACCCTGGCCATGGAAACCCCGGCCCCGGAGGAGTCTGCTGCTGCGCACCCGGGTCGACCGGAAGCGGAGCCCCTGCAGGAGGAGTTGCCGGTTCTGCCCGGGGCGGTGGACCGGTCCGGGGAGCGGGCGGGCGCCCGTGCCGGGTTGTTGGAGTGCGCGGCGCCGGTGTTCGCACCCGCGGCCCGGGTGCCGTTGGCCGGACTGTTCCTGGCCCTGCCCGCCCTGGAGAACACCGGGCTGCTGGAGTGCGCCAGGGAGACCTTCGGGGCGTTGGCGAACGGATTCTACGGTCTGGAGACCATCCTGACCGGCGCCGTGTTCCAGGCTTTGGCGGGGGAACCACGGGCCGAGGGGATCACCCGGATCGACCCGGTGGCCCTGGGCAGGGTGCTGGGCCTGGACCGGGCCCCCGAAGTGAAAACTCTCCGCCGTAAAACCGCCGCCCTCGCCACGACAGGCAGGGCCGGAGACCTGCTCACCTCCATGGCTGCCAGACACCTCAACGGCAGTCACGAAGAAGGCGGGGATCTGGCCGCGGTGCTCTACGTTGACGGACACGTCCGCGCCTACCAGGGCACCAGGAAGATCGGGAAGGTCCACTCCACGAGGTTGAAGTTCCCGGTCCCGGCGACCGAGGAAACCTGGGTCGCCGACGCCCATGGCGCCCCGGTCCTGGTGGTCATGGCCGAGCCCGGGGCCGCGCTGACCGGGGAACTGCGGCGGCTGCTGCCGATCCTGCGCACCATCATCGGCGATGAGCGCCGGGTCCTGGTCGGCTTCGACCGCGGCGGCTGGTCCCCGGCCCTCTTCCAACACATGAGCTCAGCAGGTTTTGATGTGCTGACCTGGCGCAAAGGCACCACCGAGGACATCGGGCCCTCCCTGTTCACCGAGGTCACCCACACCGACGCCCACGGACAAACCCGGTCCTGGACCGCGGCCGACACGGCCGTGGAGGTCCCCATCGGTACCACCGGGGAAGTGTTTCCGATGCGCCAGCTCAGCCGCCAGGTCAACACCCCCGGCGGCGGGTCACGGCAGATCCACATCCTCACCACCAACACCGACATGCCGGCCGGGGAGATCGTGTATCGGATGGGCGCACGATGGCGGCAGGAAAACTATTTCCGCTACGCCCGGATCCGGTTCGCCCTGGACTCCCACGACGCCTACACCAGTAGCGATGATGATCCGGAACGGTCGGTACCGAACCCGGCCAAACGCAAGGCCTATCAGCGGGTCCTGGCCGCCAAAACCCGGTACGAGAAGACCCTGGCCGACACCGACGCGGCGATGCTCACGGCCCGGACACCGCCGCCGGGAACGACCACGGCCCTGGTCACCAACACCATGCACAACAAGATCACCGCGGAATTGTTCGCCGCTGAAACCGCTCTCGAGGCCGCGCAGGCAGCCCACCGGGAGATCCCGGCCCGGGTACCCCTCGGGGACGTAGCCCCGGGACAACAGGTCCTGGAAACCGAAACGAAACTCCTCACCCACGCGCTCCGGATGGCAGCGTTCAACACCGCATCCGCCTTGGCCCGCGAGATCCGCACCAACACCGGCTACGCCCGCGGCGAGGACGAGGCCCACGCCCTGATCCGGCAGGCCCTCACCGGCAGCGGCGACATCGACCCCCGCGTGGACGGCTACCTCACCATCCGCCTGGACCCGCTCCCCACCCGACGGGCAACCACCGCGATCAGTGAACTCTGCGACCACCTCACCACCACCGAAACCCGCTACCCCGGCACAAACCGAATCCTACGATTCGAGATCAAAAATCCGGAAACGTCACTCACAAACTAAATCTCCACGTCCAGAGTCCTGAGCTCCGACTGCTAGTTCCCCCGCACTACAGCGCGAACTGGCAGCTAATGACCGCAAATTCCACATTTGAGGGCATTTGCTGCCGGTTCGCGCTTCCCCTTTAAGTGTCCAGGGCTTAGCGCTCTTGGTGCTTACATCCTGCCAAGCCGGGCACGGATCAGCACCAATGCGCCGTCGACGGCCTCAGCAGGCGTCCGCTTCCGAGTTGAGGTCCCGCCCTCTGGTTTCCGGTGCAAAGTACCCGGATATCCAGCCGATTGCGGCGTAGCTCATAAGTATGGCGGCAACCGGAAACCAGCCGGGGCCGGTGGCAGCCACCACAGCGGCGGCAATGATGGGGCCGAGCCCGCCGGAGAGCACTGATCCCACTTCCTTGACTGTGGTCATGAAGGAGAACCTGCGCTTGGAACCGAACATTTCCACCAGCCACGTGGATTCAACGCCGTACATATTGGGAATGGGGCCGCCAATGTAGATCACGAACACCAGTGCCACCAGTATGGGGTTCCGGGTTTCAATGAGGAGCATTGCCGGAATGGTGAACGCAAACTGGAACGCTGAAAGCCATAGCCATACTTTTCTGCGGCCGAACCTGTCCGTGAGCTTTCCTGTCAGCAGGACCGTGGCGATGCCCATTATCGAACCGAGCATGACGCCCGTGGTGACGACGTTGGCGTCCATCTTGACCACAGACACGGTCCATCCGATCAGGAAGCCCTTCACCAGGTACACCGAGCCGTTCTCACCCAGCTTGATGCCCAAAGACACGAGGAAGGGTTTCCGGGCATCTGCCACATCCCGCCACACGCCCTGCTGCTTCTCTTCCGCACGCAGCGCCGCCCTGCGTTCTTTGATTTTCTCGAAGACCGGGGATTCGCTGATGGAGCGCCGCAGATACAGGGCCATAAGGGTAGTGACGATGCTCAGCAGGAACGGAATGCGCCAGCCCCAGCTCAGGAACTGGTCTTTGGGCAGTTGTGAAAGTAATAGCCACATGGAGCTGGCCAGCAGGACACCAGTGGCGGTCCCCATGGCCACCACAGCACCGTAAAAGCCGCGGCGTCCATTGGGTGCGGACTCCACCAACAGCAGCGAAGCGCCGGAGAGCTCCGCGCCCGCACCGAACCCTTGGATCAAGCGCAGCAACACCAGCATGATCGGCGCTCCGACGCCGATCTGGGCGTACGTTGGCAACAGGCCCATGCCCAGGGTGGCCACCCCCATCATGGCCAGCGTGATGATCAGGACGAACTTCCGGCCGTACCTGTCACCCAGATAGCCAAAGTAAATGCCACCCAGGGGCCGGACCAGGAATCCTGAACCGTAGGCTGCAAAACTGGCCAGCAACGCCATGGCCGGGTCCGCGTTCGGAAAGAACAGCGGCCCGAAAACCAGGGCGGCCGCCAGCGTGTAGAGCGTGAAATCCATGTACTCCAGCGCCGAGCCAAGCCACGAGGAGATGGAGGTGCGGCGAAGTTCAGCCGGAGAGACGTTCGGCTCTTGGATGGTGGTCTGCGGTGTTGAGGCCGCATTTCTTAACTGCAGGTGTTCTGTAGCCACGGAGGATCTCCTTAGCGACGAGCCAGTTAGCAGGCTCTGCCGTAACGTCATTGTTCGGATGTTGCCCGGGCGAGAGGAAATTCCACCTCGTGGGCAGTAGTGCCTTGCTGTCTTGCGGTCCTGCCGCCGGGTCAGCGCCTCAGCAGGGCAACGGTCTCCGCGATGCAGGCAGGTTTGGCCGAGCCTTCAAGGTCGATCTCATGCAGGAAGACCAGCTGCCGCCCGTGTGCGGTGGCGGTCACGGACTTCAACGTGAGCCGGTCCCGGATGCGTGAATTTACCGTGGCCGGAGCCGGGAACCTGACTTTATTCAGCCCGTAATTGATCACCATCGCCACGCCCTGGACTCTGTACACCTGGGCTGCGAGATACGGAAGCATGGAAAGGCTCAGGTATCCGTGTGCCACCGTGGCACCGAAGGGTCCGCTGGCTGCGCGCTCCGCATCAACATGTATCCACTGATGATCCAGCGTGGCGTCCGCAAACGCCTGGATCTGATCCTGTTGCAGTTGGTGCCAGCCGCTCACCCCGAGCTCCTGGCCCACCGCATCCTCGAGCTCCGCGGTGTTCTCGAAAATCCTCATCTCATACCCTTTCCAGCAGCATGGCCACGCCCTGGCCAAGGCCCACGCACATCGTAGCCAGGCCCCGGGAGGCGCCTTCGCGTTCCATCCGGCCCAGCAGCGTGACCACGATCCGTGATCCAGAGGAACCCAGCGGGTGCCCCAAAGCGATCGCGCCGCCGTCGTTATTTACCGTTCCTTCATCCAGCCCCAGCAGACGCATGCAGGCAAACGACTGGGAGGCAAAAGCCTCATTAAGTTCGACGGCGCCAATACCGTCAAGCGTCCACCCCGCCTTCGCCAGGGCTTTCCGGGTTGCCGGTACCGGCCCGATGCCCATCACCTCCGGGGCAACGCCGGCCACCTGGCTGGTGACTATCCTTGCCCGCGGCGTCAGCCCCCAGCGCGCAACGGCCTCGCCACTGGCGACTACGATGGCAGACGCGCCATCGTTGAGGGAACTCGAATTCCCGGCCGTCACAATGCCGCCAGGCTTCACAATTGGTCGCAGCGCGGAGAGGGCATCCAGGTCGGAACCGCGCCGCGGCCCCTCATCCGTATCAACCAGCGACGGCCCACCCCGGTGGCCAGGTACGGGTACGGGCACAATCTCATCCCGGAACCGGCCGGCGTCGATCGCGGCGAGCGCGCGGTCATGCGAGCGCAACGCAAAGGCGTCCGCGTCCGCCCGGGAGACGCACTCCCGTTCCGCGACTTCCTCAGCTGTTTCCGGCATGGTCATGGTGGCGTTGGGCCGCTCCTTCATTCGCGGATTGACGAACCGTGCACCGATGGAGGTATCCGCGAGTTCACCGGGTTTGGCGAAGGGCTTCTCTGGTTTGGCCATCACCCAGGGTGCCCGGGTCATGGATTCCACGCCTCCGGCCACCACGATGTCTGCGTCACCGTTGCGCACAGACTGGGCGGCCATGCTGATGGCGGTCAGTCCGGAGGCGCAGAGACGATTGACGGTCACGGCGGGGACCGTGTCCGGGAATCCGGCCAACAGTACGGCCATCCGGGCGACGTTCCTGTTGTCCTCTCCCGCCTGGTTCACGCAACCGAGGATGACTTCGTCGACGCACGATGCATCCAATCGGGCCCTGGCGACGGCCGCCCGAAGCACCAGGGCGGCCAGATCGTCCGGCCGGACTCCGGCAAGGGCGCCTCCGTAGCGGCCGACAGGCGTGCGGGCGCCGCCGACAAGAAACGCTTCCGTCATCAGCGGGCACCGCCATTGATATAGAGGGTCTGCCCCGAAACGTAGGAGGAGTCGTCGCTGGCAAAGAAGGCGACGGCAGTCGCTATCTCCTCGGGCTGGCCAACGCGTCCCAGGGGAGTCCGGGCGGCCACCTCTTCCTGGTGCTGGGCCGGGCTGCTGCCAACGCGCTCCGCCGTTGCCGCGGTCATGGACGTGGCAATGTAGCCGGGCGCCACCGCGTTGACATTGATGTTGAACGGGCCCAGCTCAATGGCAAGCGTTGACGTCAGGCCCTGGATGCCGGCCTTGGCCGCGGCATAGTTGGCCTGTCCGCGGTTTCCCAGTGCGCTGCGGCTGCTCAGGCAGACGATCTTGCCGTATTTGGCCGGCACCATGTAACGCTGCGCGGCCCGGGAACACAGGTAGGCGCTGGTCAGGTTCGTGGTGACCACCGCCTCCCATTCGGTGAGGTTCATCTTGAAGAACAGATTGTCGCGGGTGATGCCGGCATTGTTCACCAGGATGTCCAGGCGGCCGAACTCGTTGTGGATTTCTTCGAAAACTCGGTCAACGGCGGATTCATCCGTTACGTCGCAGATGGCGGCAATGGCCTGGCCGCCCGCTGTCACCACCTCGTGGTGGGCGGAAATCTGTTGCGCTGTTGCCTTGGCGCCGTCCGCGTTGAGGTCAAGCACTACTACGGTCGCGCCCTCGGTGGCGAGCCTCAGTGCGGTGGCGGCGCCGATTCCCTGCGCGCCGCCGGTGACAATTGCCACCTTGTTGTTGAATCTGCTCATGGCTTTTTCCTTCGATTGCGTTTGGACCGGGTCTAGCTGAAAGCTGAGATTCCGGTGATTTCACGGCCCACCAGGAGGGACTGGATGGAATCGGTGCCCTCGTAGGTGGAGACCACTTCCATGTCCGTCATATGCCGTGCCACGTGGTTTTCCAGCAGCACGCCGTTTCCGCCCAGCATGTCCCTCGCTTCTGAGCAGATCCACCGTGCCTTTTGTGCCGTGTGCATTTTGGCCAGCGAGGCCATCGGGCCGGTCATGCGGCCGTCCTCGGCCAGCGCCGCCAACCTAAAGCAGATCAGCTGCATGGCGGTGAGCTCAGCCAGCATATTGGCCAGTTTGTTCTGCACGAGCTGGAAACTGGCAATCGGCCTGCCGAACTGCTCGCGGGATTTTGAATACGCCACGGCCGCTTCGTACGCTGCAATGGCGTGACCGAGCGATTCCCAGGAGGCCCCGCTGCGGGTGGACGTCAGCACCCGTGTCACGTCCTTAAAGGAGTGGCATTCAGTGAGCCGGTTCCGTGCGGGCACCCTGACGTTGTCCAGGGTGATGTCCGGCTGCAGGATGGCGCGCTTGCCAATCTTGCCGGTGATCACCTCGGTGCTGTACCCCGCAGGGTACGTGCCGTCGTCGTTCCTTTCCATCACAAAGGCCTTGACCTTCAAGTCGGCCTCATCGCGGGCAAAAATAATCACGACGTCGGCCATGCTGGCGTTTCCGATCCAGCGTTTGCGCCCGGAGATGATGTAGCTGTCGCCCTCGCGCCGGGCGCTCGTTTCCAGGGCCACCGAATCTGACCCGTGGTCCGGTTCAGTCAGCGCGAAGGCGCCGATCTTTCCCAGCGCAGCCATTTCCGGGAGCCAGCGCTCCTTCTGTTCCTGGCTGCCCAGCATGTTGATGGTGCCCATGGCCAGACCGGACTGGACTCCAAGGAAAGTGTTAACTGACCCGTCACCGCGTGAAATTTCGGTGGCCACCATACCGGCGGCGAGCCGGCTCAGTCCTGGGCAGCCGAAGCCCTGGATGGTGGACCCGATGATTCCGAGCGCCGCCAATTTGGGAATGAGTTCGAACGGGAACTCTGCCCGTTCCCAGTAGCCATTGATGACAGGCAACAGATCCTTGTCCACGAAATTCCGGACCCTGCCCCTCAGCTCGCGCTCTTCGGCGGTGAGGAATTCGTCCATCAGGTAGAAATCCGTGCCGCTGTCGGCTTGGTCGGGTGTGATCACATCTGCTCCATTGGATTGCGGGTGGAATGTTGGTGCGCTTCCGTTTGGAAGTCTTCAAGCCAACGCCGTTCTGGTTCCTCAAGCGGCCGCGGAGCTCCGGTTTCCGGGGTGACCGAAACGAGTACCGTACGTCCGTCGACAGCAAGCAGGCCGTTTTGCCTGGCTTCGCAGTTGAGGGTGAAGGACGACGAACCGATCCTGGTAACCCAAAGGTCCACGGTCAGGTCCTCGCCATGGGTTACGGGTCTGCGGTAGTTCAGCTCAAGCGCTGCCACCACTGTGGGAGCGCCGGCCGGCCACGGATGCCCCGGCATGCCCGATCGCCAGCGAATCCTCGATTCCTCCAGGAGTGTGACAACGGCGGCATGGTTAACATGGCCGTTGGGATCCTGGTCGGACCAGCGCGGGGAGACCATTGTTCGGAACGGTTCAGGCATGGGCCAGGGCTTTCTGCGACTGGAGCCAGCCGCGGACCAGGTCCGAGCCGTTGTTCAGCTCCGGCGGCGCCAGCTCATAGTCAACGGGTGTGCGGGAGTACGCCACTGGATGCCGGACCGTTGGAATCTTGCGCGATCCCGTGCCCGCCAAAACCACTGGCTGCAGGCCGAGCCGCTCTGCAAATTCGATGCCGCCGCGGACGTCCTGAATGGGGGCACACGGCAGCCCTGCCTCGGAGAGCTGCGTGAACCACTGATCGGCAGACTGGGAGGCCAGCCGGCTGTGGAGCATGTCGCGGAGCTCGTCCCGGTTGGCATTGCGCTGCAGCGTCTTGGCGAACTTGGGGTCCTTGGCCACTTCCGGCATTGCCAACGCTGCACAGAGTCTCGCGAACTGGGCGTCATTGCCGGTGGCAATGATGATCATGCCGTCGCCAGTCTGCATAGATGCGTATGGGTACATGCTGGGGTGTTCATTTCCCATCCGGGTTGGCACCACGCCGCCAGTGACGTAGGCCGCGGACTGGTTCACCATGCCGGAAAGGGCGGAGTTCAGGAGGTTCAGTTCCACCAGTTGGCCTTCGCCTGTCTGGTCCTTGTGGTGCAGGGCGCCCAAAATTCCGATAGCCGCGTGCAGGCCCGTGATGACGTCGAAGAGAGCCACTCCCGCACGAAACGGTTGAGTGTCCTGATCCCCGGTGAGGCTCATCATGCCCGAGGCTGCCTGAACCAGCAGGTCGTAGCCCGGGATGTGGGCTCCGGCGCCAGTACCGAAGCCGGTAATCGAGGTGTAGATGATCTCCGGGTTCAGCTCCGCCGCTGTGGCGTAGTCCAGCCCAAGCCGTTCCATATTGCCGGGCTTGAAGTTTTCAATCATCACATCCGAGGCCCTCACCAGATCCCGTGCAACCTCAAGGTCCTTTGGATCCTTCAGGTCAAGGGCAATGGAGTGCTTGTTGCGGTTTACGGACAGGAAGAAGGTGGCTTCACCATCGCGTACCGGTGGCATGTAGGTGCGCGTGTCATCACCGCCCGGGCCCTCGACTTTGATCACTGTGGCCCCCATGTCTGCCAGGAGCATGGTGGCGTATGGGCCTGCCAGCACACGGCTGAAATCCGCGATGACGATCCCGCTGAGCGGACCGGAACCTGAGCGGCCGAAAACCTCATCAACTCCCCGTCTGCTTCGCGAGCCGCCAAGGCCCGCACCTTCGCGGCTCATTGGGTCGGTGCTCGGCTGTTTCATCTGTCTCCTCCGGGTGTGGTCTACGTCACCCACCCTCCCAAGACTATTGATGCACGTCCAATACATATTCGGTGTTGGATTGATACCCCAAGGTCATTAACGACGACGGCGGACTGTTCGGTATGTTGGGCACATGAACAATGTCGTTTGCCGGGTCCGGAGCTAGCCAGGCAGTGGAATTACACCAGATCCGGGCCTTCCTGGCCGTCGCCGAAGAGCTGCACTTTGGCAGAGCAGCAGCGAAACTGCACATGGCCCAGCCACCCCTAAGCCGCGCAATCCAGCGGCTGGAGCACGAGCTCAAGGCTCCGCTTTTTATCCGCAGCACCCGGACCGTCCATTTGACGGCAGCAGGGGAGGCGCTGCTGGCACCTGCCCGGGACATCCTGGATGCCTGCCGGAGATCCGCCCTGGCAGTGGCATCCGTGGGCAAGGGTGAAACGGGACGCGTGCGGGTGGCGTTCGCGGGCGTTTCATCGCACGTTTTGATTGGCAAACTCGCCAAGCTCGTCCGGGAGACGCATCCCGGAATCGAGTTTCAGCTCTACAGTTCAAATTTCGCGTTGCCGGCCATGGACAAGGTGATCAGTGGCGCCATGGAAGTTGGACTCGGCCGGTGGAACTTCATTCCGGCAGCCCTCGAGTCACGCATCGTGGCCAATGAACGCCTGGTCATTGCCCTGCACGAGGGGCACCCGCTGAGCCAGCGTACTTCGCTTCTGATGTCTGACCTGGAGGGACAGCCTTTTGTCACGTTGCCCCAGCATCCGGGAGCCATCCTGCACGACTTTCTGCACCGTCTTGCCAATGGCGCCGGCTACGCGCCGGCAATAGTGCATATGGCCCCGGATTCCCAGACACTGATGGCACTTGTGGCCGCAGAAATCGGAGTGGCGCTGACGGTTTCGTCGGTTCCGGATAATTTCCAGTACCCAGGGGTGGTGTTTCTGCCGCTGGACGACCCCGTGGAACCCATCCAGCTGAGGCTGGCCTGGCGCAAAGACAATAACAGCCCCGCGCTGGGCGAAGTGCTCAGGCTCTCGGAAGAAGTGCTGCCGACACCAGGGTCGTCACCCGATTCATGACTTCGCGGTATCAGTTGATGTCCCATTTAGTATTGGATCTGCAGTAATTCGGCTGGCACAGTGGTGATCACTCGCTGGCTACCCGGAGTCGACCGGGTTGCCGCCCCCACCCCAGGAGAATTCTGTGACCACGGCTGCGACCGCAACGCTGAACGACGACGTCCTCAACCTGGACAGCTTGCTGACCACTGACGAGCTGGCACTCCGCCGCAAAGTCCGCGGTTTTGTGGCAGAGCGCATTCGACCCAACATCAACGCCTGGTACGAAGACGCCCATTTTCCGCTGGACCTTGTACCTGAGCTGGGAGAGCTCGGCGTCCTGGGCATGCATCTGAAAGGGTACGGATGTCCCGGCCGGACCGCCGTCGAATACGGCCTCGCCGCGATGGAGCTGGAAGCCGGCGATTCCGGTCTGCGAACCTTCGTCAGTGTCCAGGGATCCCTGGCCATGACCGCCATCCACAAGTGGGGATCCGAGGAACAGAAGAACGAGCACCTGCCGCCGATGGCGCGCGGTGAAGTGATCGGCTGCTTCGGACTTACCGAACCCACTGCGGGTTCGGATCCTTCCAGCATGGCTACCGTGGCCAGGCCGGACGGTCACGGCGGATGGATCATCAACGGTGCAAAGCGCTGGATTGGCCTCGCATCCGTGGCTCAGATTGCTGTCATCTGGGCTAATACCGAAGACGGGATCCGCGGGTTCATCGTACCCACGGACACCGCCGGGTTTACCGCCACCGCCATTGGATCGAAGCTCTCCATGCGGGCCTCGATCCAATGCGACATCACCCTCGAAGACGCCCGGTTGCCGGGAACGGCAATACTGCCGGGAGCCAAGGGACTCAGGGGGCCTTTTTCCTGCCTCAACGAGGCGCGCTACGGAATAATCTGGGGCGCCATGGGTGCTGCCCGCGATGCCTACGAAGTCGCATTGGGCTACTCGAAAGAGCGAATGCAGTTCGGCAAACCGCTGGCCGGCTACCAACTTACGCAGGAGAAGCTGGTGAACATGCTGTTGGAAATCCAGAAGGGCACGCTGCTGGCCATTCACACCGGCCGGCTGAAAGATGCGGGAGCGCTGGAACCGGTCCAGGTCTCCGTGGGGAAGTTGAACAACGTCCGCGAAGCCATTGCCATCTGCCGGGAGGCGCGTACCATTCTTGGCGGCAACGGCATCACCCTGGACTATTCACCGCTGCGGCATGCCAATAATCTCGAATCGGTCCGCACCTACGAGGGAACAGACGAAGTGCACACCCTGATTCTTGGAAACCACATCACGGGTGTGTCAGCGTTCCGCTAGATGAATGCGGCGCCCCTCTCTGAGTTTTTGTCCAGATAATGCCGCCAAAGTCCGGCAAATTGCCGCAAGTTTGACGTGGTTAGCTGCCGGTTCGCGCTTCCTCTTTAATCAGCCGGGCTTAACGCCCGGCGCCGCCGGCCGCCATGAGTTCCAGCCGGTCGAGGGTTTCGCGGTTCCGGGCGCCGATCAGGGCGTCGCGCAGCACCTTGGGGACCAGCTTGCCCGGTCCGCGGATGGCGTCCTCGGCGATGGAAACCCGGCATTGCGTGCCCAGGTCCTCCAACGTGATCACCACTTTGGCTTCGCCGATCGGCCAGCCGCGCGCCACCAGTTCGAGGGAGCGGCAGGGTTCGACGGCGGCCACCCGGGTGCTGTCGTTGATCACCAGTGGCCAGCCGCCCACAGAGTGGTGCAGCCTGGAGCCGGTCTCAGGCCAGTGCGCGTCGACGGCCCGGATGCGGGAGGCGCCCACCACCCAGCCGGAGTAGAGCCAGCCGTCGGCGATCACGTTCCAGACGACTTGGGCCGGGGAGTTGAACAGTTGGTTCACGGTTGACATGGCTTTCCTTTCCCTTGGTGGCTACATCCTGCCAAACCGGGCCCGGACCAGCGCGAACAGGCCGTAGCAGATAAAGCCCGCCCCGATCGCGACAAGCAGGTACGGGCCGAACGGATGGTCGCGGAGCGCCTTCAGGCTGCCGTCCAGACCGGTGGATTCCTGGGGACTCTGCTTCCCCGCGGCGATCACAAACAGCAGCCCGGCCAGGTTCAGGGCGATTCCCTTAGCCACGTGCCCGGTTACGCCCAAAGAGTCGATGAGCTTGCCGCGTCGGGTGCCGTCAAACTCTAAGATTTCCTTCTTGAACCCCCGCCGGACACCTTTGACCACAAAGTAGACGCCGACGCCCATGGTGGTCAGGCCCACCGCCACCAGCGCAGGCAGCCCGAACGGTGCGTCCAGGAGGGCGGCGCTGAAATCCCGGGTGCTGTCTCCGGAGTCTCCCCGGATTCCCACGGCGAATCCTGCGAAGCTGAGCCCCACGCTTCCGTAAGCAACGGCCAAAAATCCGGAGGAGATCAGCTTTCCGAGCCGTTTCGCGCGAGGAAGACGCCGCGAACGGAGGGTGGCTTCACTGAGTTGCCACAACGCCAGGCCGGTGCACGCCACCACGCACGACCACAGCACGGCCGGCCCCCACGGGTTGGCGCCCAGCTGCTCGATGGCACCGGTGGCTTCCGCCTGCCCCGGCTGACCGAAGGCCAAGGCGATGGCAATCGCACCAACGATGATGTGGAGCAGGGCCATCACGGCAAAACCCGAGCGCGCCACAACGTCCAGCGCCTTGGTGTCGGACGCCTCCTCGACGGCGTCTGCCGCCTCGCTGATGCTGGATTCCCCGTCTGCCATGAGTCAGCCGTTCATGAACCCCTCTGCGTGGAGCTTCCCGGCCCCTTGGCCTTCAACGTGCACCGTGCAGCGGACCACCAGCTTGCCCGGAGCGTGATCCAGCTCCACGAGGCTGTCATTTGCGCTCAAAGCCGTGAAAACCTCGGAGCCAGCAACCACTGTTACGCCCTTGGCCTTGGCGGTCTCCCTGGCGTTCTCCAGGGCATCCTTCTCGAGGCCCGCCATGTATACGCCGTCATCTTCCCGGGCGGGGTCTCCGAATGCCCAGCCGAACAATGTCCCTGTTTCCATGGCGACGATATTACGCGCAACAGTGGTGGAAGTCGGGGTTTCGTAACATTGGTAAGTGTGCTTACCATGGCATGTCCATGACCTTAATGGGACACGGCCAGTACAGGCCGCACGAGCGGCATTTCGGAACCAGTTCGACGTTAGGAATCCACATCATGGCAGGTAATCTTGTTGCCCGGTCCGTTCACGACTTGACGGCTGCGGCGTGGTTCGGCGGATCGCTGATGGGCGCTATCGGGTTGAACGGCGCGGCTGCGGAAGCCAAGGACCCGGCTGAACGCACCCGTCTCTCCAGCGCGGGCTGGATGAAATGGGCTCCGATCCAGACGGCGGCATTCGCCTCGCATCTGGCGGCTGACCTCGCCATCGCGTGGGAGAACAAGGGACGCATCGCGAAGCAGGATGGAGTGGCCCGCGACACCGCGATCAAGACCGCGGTTACGGTTGCCGGTGCCGCCGTGACACTCTACGCCGGCATCCTTGGCAAGAAGGTAGAGAAGCTCGCGGGCGAGGGAGCGCGGGGCGCCACCGAACCGAATCCCGGTGCGTCCGAGGAACTGCGGTCGGCTCAGCAGCAGCTCAAGATCCTGCAGTGGGCCATCCCGGCCTTCGCTGCCGCCGTGATTATCCTGGGTGCCAAGCACGGCGAGATGCAGCGGCCCAAGAACGTGTTCCAGGGCCTCCGCCCCTAACGGGGACCAGCTCAGCGGCAGCGGCAACCCGCATTAACGCCCGACGGCGGTCCGGCACCCAGGTGCCGGACCGCCGTCGCGCTTTACGTCAGGAACGCTCCGGTGAGCAGGAACTGCTCCAGCTCGTCCAGTCCCGAGGAGGCCTGCTGCGCCAGCTCGGCCCACTGGCTCCGGACGGAGAAGTAGATGACCGTACCAACGCCTGCCAGCGGGAGCAGGAGCGCCACAAACGCCAGTCCCGTGGCCGCGGCGCCCGGCAGGCTGCGGCGGCGGAGCAAGTTGACGAACGGGCCGATGGCTGCGGCAAGGATCAGTGCGATCAGGACCGGAATGACCAGAAGCTTGATCTGCATCAGGGCGTACACGGAGACCACGGCCACTGCCAGGATCAGCAGGACCTGGGCCGAACGGATCCCCACTCTTCCCAGCCCATCGGCCCACAGCGCGCCGGGCGGCTTCCGCTCCCTCGGCTTCGCCGGGGTCTCGTCGCTCGGGGACTCTTCGTTCAAGGCCCGGGGGCTCGTGACATGGGGACTCCTCGTCATCGGCGGGCGCCCAGGATGCCGGCGGCACTCGGGGCTAACTACCTACGTCAGATAGTAAGCCTACTGATGGGTTGACTTGCGGAGAAACCCAAATCCGCGCGCCCCTCCCAAACTAGGTAGCGCTAAGTGACCCTTCTATAGTTGTCAAACACAGCTGGGGTTCGGGTTTGGCGCGTTGAGGGTTCGGTAGATCCGTCGGGCGAGATAGCGTTTCACGCATCGGCGGATTTCC